>CAZSEU010000006.1:16645-48261 GCA_964606005.1 uncultured Staphylococcaceae bacterium | reverse complement strand
TTGAGCTACTTGGAGCAACATTAGAATAACTATAGTTATTAGAAGTGCTTGAACGTGGAAAAAGGCCACCAAAATTACAGGCCGTTAAGGTCAATACACAAATAACAGATAGAGCAATTTTTTTCATTTAGTCTTTTAAGAAACCTGGTAAAATCGAGGTTTTATCAATATCTTCAATCCCTTCATCATCGTTTATCGGTTGTAAAACAGGAGTAAGTACTGGAGGTTCAACCGTATTGCGATTAGGAGAAATATAGGTTGATGGTTGTGTAAAGTCAATTTCATCTTCAAAGTCACTAGCGATAACACTGACTAATATTTCGTCATTAAGTTGGTCATTAATGGCCACGCCAAACTTAACATCAACATCATGGCCAGAAGCATTTATTAATAAATTAACAGTATCTTGAGCATCAAAAAGAGAAACATTTCGACCACAGGTAACAGCGACAATCGCCCGTCTTGCTCCAGAAATTGAGGTTTCAAGTAATGGAGAATTTAAAGCGGCTGTGGCAGCTTCTTTAGCCCGATTTGGTCCATTGCCAACGCCAAAGCCAATCATCGCCACACCAGAACTTTTGAGTGTATTACGAACATCAGCAAAATCTAGATTGATAACCGCTGGTAATAAAATTAAGTTAACCACTGTTTTTACAGATTGGGCTAAAACCTTATCTGATTCATTAAATGCTGATGAAATAGCCGAATTTCCAGCAGTCATTAGTAATTTATCATTACTAACAACGATGATGGAATCAACGTTTTCTCTAAGTCTATTTAAACCAGATATCGAATTAACGACTCTTTTCTTACCTTCGAAAGTGAAAGGACGAGTGACAATCGCGATTACTAATGCGCCTGAATCTTTTGCGATTCTAGCAACAACTGGCGCCGCACCGGTACCAGTGCCACCACCCATACCAGCCGCGACGAAAACCATGTTCGCATCTTTAACGATTTGTTTAATGTCTTCAGCGCTTGCTTCAGCAGCTTTTTCACCAATCTCTGGTTCCCCTCCGGCACCCAAACCACCAGTAATGTCTTGACCTAAAATCAAACGGTTTAGTGATTTGCTCGTCGAAAGAGCTTGTTTATCAGTGTTAGCCACCCAGAAATCGACATTAGCGATTTCTTCATCAATCATACGGTTAACAGCATTGTTGCCAGCGCCACCGACGCCTATGACGACTATCTTGGCTGCGGGTTCAAAATTATCTAAATCGTAATTTTGCATAAACTTGTCTCCTTATTTCCCTGGGTTGCGAGTCAAATTGCCCGCCTTTGTATGGGATTCATCATTGACATTAAGATATTTCGCATTTGTTAATAGCATTCCTAAGCAATTGAAAAATGTGCCGTTTCTTGCACCTAAGTTTCTCGGCCTAATAACTTGGACCGTTTCACTTAACACTTTTGGTGCTAAATAAGTTTCTAAGCCGTTAAGATCTGCCCCTCCTCCAATTAATAGCATTGGGAAAGAGCGATATGATTTATCATGTTGTAAAACAATGGAGTCGACAGCTTGATTTACGTTTTTCACGAAAATGTCGAGTTCGCTTTTGATAATTGTGTTAAGTTCGTTGTTATAATGTTTAATTTCGCGACCAGCACCATCTTCGACATTACATACCGGTACTTTAAAGTTCATGACGCGGTTATCAATACCGTACATAATTTTATATTTTTCAGCGTCTGCTTCGTTAATGTTAAATTTCTCAATAATTCTTTCGGTAATGTGGTCGCTTCCCCAAGAAAAATAGGTCGAACCATATAAAGCTCCATTCCCAATAAAAGAAACTGTTGTAATATTTGAACCAATATCAACAAGAATATAGGAGTTTGGCATATTTTCATAAGAAGAAATTAGTTCAACAGCTGCTAAAGGAGCAACTACAAAGCGCCGAGAAATAACACCACCATTAAGTAAAACGTTTTGGTAACTATCAACCAATGCTTTTGGTAAAGTTTGCACTTTAGCGCTCACGGTTAACGTAGAAGAAGATTCTCCCATTGGTGCGCGAGCAAAAATACGTCCGTGATCAAGAGTAAATGATTCAGGAACTACGTCGACTAAAGCTTTTTCGTTAAGTGGATATGCACTATTTCTAATTAGCGCATAAATATTTTTTATATCTAATGGTGAAATTTTTGAATCTTCTGTAACGACGGTAGTTACTTGTCTAGTTTGATAAATGCCGAGGTTATAAGGTGGTAAACATAAAAGCACATCAGAAATGTTGATGCGCAACTTGGCTAAAGGATCGGTAAATTCACGAATACTAGCGATGGTTGCACTTATTTTGTTTTCATCGCTAAATACTCCGGCATCGATACATTGGCCATAGGGCTTTACTAGTGTGTAGACAACATAGACTTGGCCATTTAATTCATAGCCAACAACTAACTTTAACTTTTTTGAACCGAGTTCAATTGCTGCGATAGGTTTTTCCATATTTATTTCCAATTTTCTTTATTGTAAATAACTTTTTGTTAGATAACAACAATTAACTATTAGTTAAGCAAATTAACAAGAAAATATCGAAATATCTACTTATTATCTACTATTTTATTACTATTTAATGTCCGGAAATGAAAAAAGACGACAGCATAAACAAATCGTCTTTATATTGAAATAACGTACATCTTTAACGTATCAAACTAGTTAATAGGCTAAGAAATTAACGTCTTCAACCGCTAACAAATTTTCTTGAACGCGCTCTGTTTCCGCATGTTGAGCTTGGTTTTCAATTTCGCGAACAGTAATGTAAGTTGGAACAGCAACGATAGTTCCAAATGAAATAAGGGCAAGAGTTAAAATACCTAGTTTGCGAAACCGGTAGTATAAACGATGATGATGGTTTTTGACTAACTTATCTTTCATGACCATAATTAGTATCCCCTTTCTTTCTGGCAATGATCCGAAGCTTAGCGCTTGCAGCACGGTGATTAGTTTCTAATTCCGCTTTCGAAGCGACAATCGGCTTATTGTTAATGAGTATGTATGGTTTTTCAGTAGGAACATTTGGACCATCGAATCGGTTACCTACTACAACCGAAGCGTCTTTGAAGATGTTTTTGACTATTCTATCTTCACCACTATGGAAGGTGATGACTGCTAGTCTGCCACCGGGCTTTAAGTGTCTTAACGCTTGAATTAACGTTGAATCTAGAACATTTAATTCGTCATTGACGGCGATTCTTAATGCTTGGAACACTTGTTTAGCTGGGTGTCCTTTTTTATTGAGTTCTTTCATTGGTTTACTCTTTTTGATGACTTCTACTAATTGGTAGGTCGTTTCAATTGGAGCAACTTCGCGACTTTTGATGATGTTTTTAGCGATAGAATATGCAAATTTCTCTTCGCCATAATCTTTAAATATTTGTGTTAATTCTGTTAAAGAATAAGTATTGATAATTTGATAAGCGGTTAGGAAGTTTCTTTGATCCATCCGCATGTCTAGCGTTGCTTCTTCGCGATATGAGAAGCCGCGTTCACCTTCATCGAACTGAGGAGAAGATACTCCTAAGTCCATTAAGATACCGTCTACTTCCTCAGCATTTTCTTCTTCGAGTATATCTTCTATTTTTGAGAAGTTAGCTCGTCTAATAACAAAGTTATTTGAGATTTTAGCTAATCTAACTTTTGAAGCTTCAATTGCTTCTAAGTCTTGATCAACCGCGATAAGTCGACCAGTGGTGAGTTTTGTTAATATACCAGAACTATGACCACCACGACCGACGGTTAAGTCAACGTAAGTGCCATCTGGTTTAATGTCTAATCCTTCGATAACCTCATGATAGAGGACTGGAATGTGCTCGCCCATAAGCTTACTTACTTGAGATTTCTTCAGCGATGGCGTCGAATTCGTTACGTTTAACGTTTTCGTAATCTTCGTATTTGGTCTTATCCCAAATTTCGATGTGGTCGCCAATGCCGAGAACCATTACATCACGTGAGATGTTGAACTTACCGAGTAAGGCCGTAGGAAGTTGGATACGACCTAACTTATCAACTTCGATTTCGAAGGTACTAGCAAATTGTAGACGTAAGTAGTCACGAACTTTGCTTTGATTGAAAGAGAGGCGACTATATTCTTCTACTAACGCTTGATAGCGAGTTTCCGTATAAAGTGATAAAGAGCCGTCATAGCCCTGCATGATATAAAGCACTCCGCCGACTTGTTCACGCATTTTACGCGGAATCATCAAGCGACCTTTTTCATCTAGTGTATGGTTATAACTTCCAAAAAACATTTTTACCACTTTCTACCACTTTCTACCACTTGTGCTTTTATTATTGCAAATGGAGAAACTGATTGCAACACTTATTAAAGAAAATAATATGAAAAAAGAAAATGCTCCTAAATAGCGGAACATTTCACTATGTCTATCTTTATTTTAAAGATGACTACTTTTCTTTTTCTTCAGTAATTAATGTATCTAAAATATCGAAAGAAGTGTTTCTTTTTTTCGATTTCTCCGAGAAATATTGCTCTTCCGTTAAAACGCGATAGCCTTTACCACTTCTTGGTAAAGATGCGCCTGGTTTGACAAGGTTATGGGGAACAGCAGCACAAATTAAAGCGATGATGTATGGATCTAAATCAATGATATTGTTTGGTTCATAATCGGTTTTATCTAAGAAATTTTTTTCATCCGAGAAGAAGAAATCTTCTTTGAATTTTACTTTTAATGGAACATCCTCTAACGTATATGAACAAGCAGCAATGACGTTAGCAAAGCCAGTTAACTTGCAGCTTAAAACATCTTCAAATTCATGCAAAACCACTTTCACTTCGCAGTGATCGACTCTGCGGATGTGATGTTCATCAAAGGGATAAACACTAAAGTCAATGGTCTCTTCGATTGTCACGTCCTTTTTTAATGGTAAAGTTGCACGATTAATTTTCATTAACTACGAATCTCCGCTTTAAAAGAACGCGCCAGTTCATACTTAATTTTATCTTCCGTGTCGCTGACTTCTTTTTCGGTTAAAGTGCCATTATCTTTTAAGTAAGTAACCGTGATGGCCATTGATTTTTTGCCTTCGGCAATATGTTCGCCTTGATAAACGTCAAACACTTGGCAGTCCACGACTAATGAGCCACCACTCTTTTTCACGTATTTTACGACTTCGCCAGCAGTGATTTCTTTATCCAAAACAAAAGCTAAGTCTCTTGAGACACTTGGAAAACGAGAAATTGGTGCCATCTTAACTTCACTAACTTTCGCTTCAAGTAAGGCGTCTAAATCAATTTCTAAAGCAACAGCTGAGGTTTTACCTAAGTCGTATTTATCTATGGCATTAGGATGCAGTTCCCCAAATTTACCCAAAATTTTGTTTTGGAAAATAATCGTTGCTGATTTTCCTGGATGAAAAGCGCCTTTAGCGTCTACTAGTTTTTCAAATTTATATCTAGATGATTCAATACCTAAGGTAGTGAATAAACCTTCAACCAAACCTTTCATATCATAGAAATCAAAATCAACTTCATTCATTAAACCTTGACCTAGTTTTTTGCCAACTAATACAATCGCAAGGTGGTCACTACGTGAAGATTTGCTGATCATATTAGAAACTTCAAATATCGCGAGATTTTTATTTTGTCGTGCGATGTTATAGTTTGCTACTTCAAGTAAGGAGCCTAGAATATGTGTTCTAACCACTACTCTTTCATCGGTCAAAGGATTAATAATTGCGTAATGTTCTTCTTCCTTTAAGATATTAAAATCGTTCATCTTCTTCGCGGAAGTCAAAGTATAGGTGATGCATTCATCTAAACCTTTGTTGAGCAAGAAAGTTTTTATGTTTTTAATTCTTTTTTGCCTAGAAGTATACATTCCAACTTTTGTGTCTAATGCCGGAAGGACAGATGCAACGTGTTCAAAACCTAATAAGCGAATGACTTCTTCGCTTAAATCCGCTGGACCGGTTATATCTAAACGATAAGTAGGAACTAGGGCAGAAAACTCTTTATCATTTTTGAAATTAATCACAAAGTTAAGTCTATTTAAGGCATCAGCAATATCGTTTTTGGTAAAGCTAGTGCCTAAACGTTTATTAATTTTAGTGATGGTTGTATTAACTACTTGTGGTTCATATTTTTCACTTTCAAAAGTGACGATATTACTATTTTCATCGGTGTCGCATAGTTCGTTAATTAAAGCAGTCACAAAGTTCATCACAAACTCCGCTTGATAGTGATTGGTACCTTTTACGAAGCGAGAAGAAGATTCGCTAGACAAACCTAAGCGATTTGATGTTCTTCTAACGGAAGCGCCATCAAAAGAAGCGGCCTCAATATAAATATTTTTAGTTTGTTCGGTAACGGCACAGCTTAACGCACCCATCACACCACCCAAACATTTTGGTTCGTTATTTGAAGCGATGACGATATCACCTTTGATAACTTTGTATGCTTTTTCATCCAAAGCCACAAATTCACCTTGATAATCATCTTGTGCATATAGTTCGGCTTTAACAAGTTTATCAGCATCATACATATGTAAAGGTTGACCCGTCATCATCATGACGTAGTTACCAATATCAACGATGTTATTAATACTTCTAATGCCCATTGCCATTAGCGAAGAAGCTAACCATTTTGGTGATGGTTTAGTGACAATATTTCTAATTTCTCTACCAGCAAATTGGCTACATTTTTTAGTTTTTGATCCCACCACTAGTTTGGTGTTAAATTTAACATTCGGCGAAAAGGTAGGAATTTTTACTTCTCGAGAATATAAAGCACCAATTTCTTTAGCGACATTAATAATTGAAAGTAAGTCGGGGCGATTAGCTAAAATCTTAAGATTTAAGACAGCATCATCTAAACCTAAATAACCTAGAACATTTTCTGTTCCTACTGGAGCGTCTAAAGGTAATTCTTCAATGCCAGCTTTTTGGTATTCGTTTAAATATTTAGCATCAACACCGAGTTCGAGTAGCGAACAGCACATACCATTACTGTCTACTCCTCTAATGTTGCCTTTTTTAATTTCTAGTTCTGGAAGAATAGCACCCACTCTTGCCACAATGACTTTGAGTCCTTTTTTTGCGTTAGGTGCACCACAAACGATTTGCGTCACGCCATATTTATCACCAAGATTTACATCTAAAACATGAAGGTGGTCGCTATTAGGATGTTTTTCGCATTTGATGACCTCGCCAATGACTAAATTAGTGCCACTAGCTAACTTCCTAACTTCTTCAACTTCAACACCGGAAAAAGTTAACTTGTTGGCGATTTCTTCGGCGGTCAAACCGTCTAAAGAAACATATTGACTAACGTTTTTTAAACTGACTAACATAGTTACTTCCTCCTAGCTTGCTTTCTTGAATTGCTTGATAAAGCGGACATCATTTTGATAAAACTTACGAATATCGTCGATGCCATAACGCAAAATGGCCACGCGTTCGATGCCTATACCAAAGGCAAAACCACTATAAACTTCTGGATCATAGCCGCTCATTCTTAATACATTTGGGTGGACCATACCAGCGCCTAAAATTTCAATATAGCCTGTTCCTTTACACATGGAACAACCTTTGCCGCCACAATTAGCACATGTAATATCTATTTCTACACTTGGTTCTGTAAATGGGAAATAAGAACTTCTTAATCTAATTTCACGTTTTTCACCAAACATTTTCTTAATGAAAAGTTCAAGTGTAGCTTTTAAATGACCAATATTAATATCTTTATCCACTACCAAACCTTCAATTTGAGCAAATTGATGTGAGTGAGTGGCATCATCGTCATCGCGGCGATATGTTTTGCCTGGACAAATGACTCTAATTTGCCCTTCTTTTTTTGCTTGCATAACGCGAGCTTGCACTGGAGAAGTGTGAGTTCTTAATAAATTATTTTCATCGATATAAAAAGTATCTTGCATATCACGAGCTGGGTGATCTTTAGGAATATTCATTAACTCAAAGTTATAATGGTCGCTTTCTACTTCAGGACCATCGGCAATTTCAAAACCCATGCCTAAAAAGATTTCAATTATTTCTTCTTCAACGACATAAAATGGGTTTCTAGCACCGACACTACCTTCTTTTCCAGGAAGAGTAATATCAATTGTTTCTTTTGCTAATCTTGCTTCAAGTTCTTTAGCTTTTAAAAGTGCCATTTTTTGTTCGATGGCATTAGTAATTGCAACGCGCACACCATTAACAATTTGTCCAAACTCTTTTCTTTGTTCAGGGGACAAAGTACCAAGTTGACTCATCAAAGAAGAAAGTTCGCTTTTCTTTGAAAGATAGGTGTTGCGGACACCGTTCAAAGCCTCACTGTTATTCGCCTCTTCGATTTGCTTTAAGGCTGCGTTTTGTAATAGTAATAGAGTTTCTTTTTCCATGTTCAACCCTCGCTAATAAATCGTTAATGATTATAACACAAAAAAACATCTTACATTAGTAAATTATCAATTTAATAATGATTGTTAATTAAACTACTGCAGATGATGCATGAAGATACTTGCAGCTGCGGCCACGTTTAAAGAATCAACTTTACTGGAGATTGGAATATTAACCTTTATATGTGCTAAGGCCAAAGATGTTGGACTGACCCCATGACTCTCATTGCCTAAAACCAAAACAAAATTACCAATTTTTGGTAATTCGTTTAACGGAATTGAAGGTTCATCAAGTGTAGAAACAATAATCTTGTGTGTCTTTTGATAATTAGATAAATCATCATAAAAAGCATCGATTAAAAAAATACTTCCTTTAGTAGCAGCTAACACTTTTTCGTTATAAATGTCTACACTACCCTTGGCAAGCACGATAGCGTCATAACTAAACGCTGTTGCCGTACGAATGATCGTCCCTAAGTTTCCTGGATCACTGACACCATCTAGATAAATTATTTTATGAAGGTCTTTATTTTTAATTTTTGGTTTAATAGTCCTAGCCACAAAAACTACACCTTCGGGAGATTCAGAAAAAGCTAGTTTATCTATAATCTCGCTACTGACATGTATAACTTCAATATTGGAATCTACTTCTGGCAAATCAATCATTGTAAAAATAGTGACGACTTGACCATAGGCTAATGCCATGTCTAGATTTTTTCTTCCTTCCATGAGGAAAAGACCTTTGTCTAAGCGTTCTTTTTTTTGTTTAAGAGCATAAGTTTCTTTTACTTTTTGATTATTTTTAGAAGTAATAATGTGCATTAGATAAGCTCAACTTTCAGTAATTTACGGCGGTATGCATCATAATTAGGGCAATATTGATAAAGAATGTCATAAAATTTTGTTCCGTGATTAAAGACAAAACAATGGGCTAATTCATGAATGATAACTGATTTAATTATATCTTTTGAAAAATAAATTAATGAATAAGAATAAGTAATTGTTTTGTTGTTACGATGATTAGAACCAAAACGCGAACGCATTTTTCTTACTTTAACAGTGTAACTTGGCGCCCCCATTTCTAAAGAAGCCTTCTTAGTTTCTTCGTTTAAAAATGCTAAGAAAAATTTCTTAAGTTTTTTATGTAATTCTTCTTTAGTTTTATAGTTAAACACTTGGTCTTCTATGGCTATATTTCCTGGATAAGTAAGCTCGTATTTATTTCCAAAGATGTGGATATAAGTATCAGTTTCCGCTTGGAAAGAGATGTGTCTAGAGATGAGCTTTCCAGCAAATTTATCTAACCCACTTATTAAGGTAGCAATACTAGTTTTATTAGGGCAAGAAACAACAAAACTAGTGCCGTTATAACGATAATGGATGTTTTTAATGCGCTTATAGATAACGAGTACTTGATACTCTATTTTTTCGTGAATGTAAGTGAAATTATGTTTCATATTTTATATCATACTATGAAACAATATTAATGTGTTTAGGATAAATTTTTAATTGTTATTTATAACTATTAAATAATATTTATAAAACCACTTATTTGTATATTGCACAATCTAAGAAAGATGATTAAAATAGACGGGTATGGAAAAGATATTAATCTCTGCTTGCTTAGTAGGCGACAAAGTTAAATACGACGGAAGAAGTAACTATACTCCCTTAATTAAAGACCTAATGGAAAAATATGAACTTATTCCATTTTGTCCTGAAGTTGAAGGTGGTTTATCAATTCCTAGAAATCCAAGCGAACAAAAAAATCACAAAGTTTTTGATAACAAGGGCAAAGATGTGACTGCTTACTTTGAAAAAGGGGCAGAACTCGCCTATAACATTTGTTTATATTTAAATATTCGCATCGTTATCTTGAAAGAAAGATCTCCTTCATGTGGCGTGCACCAGGTGTATGATGGTTCATTCTCAGGAAAACTTGTAAACGGCATGGGTGTTACCGCGAAATATTTAAAACAAAAAGGCATCGCTGTCTTTAGTGAAGACGAAATTGCGAGCCTCTTAAATATCTAGATTAATAATTATTGCTCTGACGATTATAATTCACGTCGAGCTTTTTTAAATATGCTTTTTCAATGGTTGTCCATCTCACCTTTAATAAGGGCACAATATTTAAAAATGCTTGAAAAGCACGAATATAACTAGCTTCATCTTGGTTAACAACAAAACTAGATAACAAACGATACGTTTTTAAGATTTGTTTAGTTAAGGTGTCTTCATACTTAGTGCGATGGTAAATCTTTTTTGAGACATCGATGTCTAAACCTAAAGAAAGAAAGAAATGCAAACCATCAACATATTCATCTAAGACAATATGTTGGTCTTCGCTTTTTTTATTGGACCAGTACTTAAAGCAACGAGTAGCATTAGCAAATTCGCCAAGCTCTACAAGTAGAGCAAGTATTCTTCTATCACGAGTTGATTCATAACTGACGTCGTGATTTCTCGCAATTGTTTCATCTAATTCGCTTTGTTGAAGATATAAGTTTGTCAGGTCAATGGTCATAAATTATTTCACCTTTTCTAAACGCCAAGTTTCTTGGGCATAACTTTCAATTGTGCGGTCACTACTGAAGTAGGCTGAACGCGCGATATTATTAATGCACATCTTTTGCCACACTTTTTGATTACGGTATAGTTTATCAATTTTTTCTTGTGCTTCAAGGTAAGATGCAAAATCCGCAAGTATATAGTACTCATCGCGTTTATTCATAATCTCATCGAAAATCATTGCAAAACGGTCATGTTTATAGCCAGACCAAGCACTATTGAATAAAGAATCTAACACTGCTTTTATTCTTTTGTCTTTATGATAAATATCCCAAGGGTTAATATCGGCATATTGATTGTGCTTTTCTACTTCTTCAGCGGTTAAACCAAATATCACAGCGTTTTCTTTTCCCGCATGTTCGACAATTTCAATATTAGCGCCATCCATGGTACCCAAAGTAATAGCACCGTTCATCATCAGCTTCATATTCGAAGTGCCACTTGCTTCTTTGCCAGCGGTCGAGATTTGTTCAGAAACATCTGCCGCAGGAATAATGAGTTCGGCTAATGAGACTCCATAGTTTTCGATAAAAACGACTTTTAAGAAGTCAGAAGTATCAGGATCAATGTTAATCACTTCCGCAACCGCAAGGATGAGTTCAATAATTTTTTTCGCGTATACGTAGCTAGGCGCGGCTTTTGCACCAAAAATAAAAACGCGTGGATAAATTCTAAAGTTTTTGTTTTCTTTCATCTTCAAATATAAATGAATAACATGAAAAATATTTAATAACTGTCTTTTATAAGCATGAAGTCTTTTGATTTGCACGTCAAAGATTGCATTTACATCGACGTCAATGCCGTTATGTTGTTTAATATATTTTGCTAAAGCAATTTTGTTTTCTTTTTTAATTTCAGCCAGTTTATTTAAGACTTCTTCATCATCTTGATAGTCAGCAAATTTTTCAATTTCTGGCATTTTAGTAATCCATTCATCACCAATCTTTTCACTAATTAAACTAGCAAGTTTAGGATTAGCGTACACCAACCATCGACGATGAGTGACACCATTAGTTTTATTGTTAAACTTTTCTGGAGTATAAGTATAAAAATCTTTAAATGTATTCTTTTTCAAGATTTCCGTGTGTAAAGCAGCGACACCGTTAACGGAAAAAGAAGCATAAATGGCTAAATTACACATATGAATCTGACCGTCTTTAATAATGTTCATTTGATTGCGTGCAACTTCTGGAACGTTGTTTCCCACCATTTCTAGATTAAAACGGCGATTAATTTCTTCAATAATCATAAATACTCTAGGCACAAGATTTTGCACGTAGTTGACAGGCCATTTTTCTAAGGCTTCTGGCATGACGGTATGATTAGTAAAAGCCATTGCTTGCTTGACTTCATTCCAAGATTCATCCCAACCCATTTCGTATTCATCCATCATAATGCGCATCATTTCTGGGATAGCTAATATAGGGTGCGTATCATTTAGTTGAAAAACGTATTGATTATGAATACCGACTAAGGTGCCGTGATGACGAAAATATGAAAGTAAAGTTGATTGCAAGCCGGCTGATACCAAAAAATATTGTTGGCGAAGACGAAGGATTCTACCTTCTTCGGTACTATCATCCGGATACAAACCATGACAAAGTTCTGCTAAAGCATTACAGTATTCTTTAAATGAAATACCTTTAGGTAATGGCGTTGAAGAAGGTTCGGCATTCCATAGTCTTAAAGTATTGGTCACATGATTTTTATAACCAACAATTGGGACATCATACGGCACTGCCCTTACGTTGACAGTTTGAGTAGTTTTAATGCCGAATGTACCATCTGATTTTAAATAAGTTTCAGGACGACCATAAAACTTAACTTCTACAGCATATTTTGGCTTTCTAATTTCCCAAGGATTACCATCGGTTAACCATTGGTCAGGTAATTCCACTTGTTTGCCATTAACAATACGTTGGCGGAAAAAACCATATGCATAGCGGATACAGTTACCATGTCCAAGATAGCCAAGCGAAGCAATACTGTCTAAAAAGCAAGCAGCCAAACGACCCAAGCCACCATTACCAAGTCCAGCATCGCTTTCGACTTGTTCTAGTTCATTAATATCAATTTTAAAATCACTTAAACCTTCTTTGACGACATCATAAATGCCCATGTTTTGTAAGTTGTTAAGCAATAAGCGACCGATTAAAAACTCCATCGAGAAGTAAATCAAAGTTTTTTGATCTTTGTTAATCGCCTTATCATACGTTCTTTCCCAGTCGATATTGGCGAAATCTCTAACCATTTGTCCAAGTATTTGGAATCTTTCACTGATGTGACTTTTTTCTACTGTTACTCCATAAGTTTCTATTAATCGTTTTACGTATTCTTTTTTGAATGATTGTTTATTTGCAAACATCAATTTGTCTCCTATTTTATTTTCTTAAAGATGCAAGCGCCAAATGAGGCAAGCTTAATGTTAATGTGCGCAGGCAACCCTTCGAAACTTCCCGGTTCACTATTAAGTGGTAAACCATTATATTGATTCGCACCGCCGTAGACATCCTTATCGGAATTAAACATTTCCTCATAAGTACCGCTTTCTAACAATGGAATCGAATACGATTCATAGTAGTTAGTTGTCATATTGAAGACGAATATTAAAGTCTCTTTATCAACGTTGCGTTGGAAAGCATAAATGCTATCATTAGCGTTATCCACCATTAACCAATGGAAATGAGCTGGATTATGTTCCTCAAAGTACATCGCTTTTTCATGGCGATAGATGAGGTTGAGGTCCCGCATCAATCGAGAAATACTATCATGTGCAGGATAGGTTTTCAATACCCAAGGGAGAGATTTGGATTCATCCCATTCATCAAATGAGCCTAATTCATTACCCATAAAATTAAGTTTTTTGCCAGGGTGAGAAAATTGGTAAGTATATAAGTTACGAAGCAATGCGAACTTCTCATAATAATCGCCCCACATCTTATTGATGATGGTGCCTTTTCCATGCACAACTTCGTCATGAGATAACGGAAGCATGAAGTTGTCACTATAGAAGTAGGCCATACTGAAGGTAATGTTATAGTGTTCCCATTTCTTATAGACTGGGTCTTTCGCGTAATACTTTAATGTATCATTCATCCAACCTAAGTCCCATTTATAATCAAAACCTAGGCCACCAATTTTTGGGTCTTTTGTCGTGCCTGCATATGCAGTTGAATCTTCGGCGATTAGCATGACTGTATCATGGGCGAGATGTAATTTACTAGTTAAGCGCTTTAAGAATTCAAGCCCACCACCATTAACGCCGAGATTTGCATCGCCATTATGGTAGACAATATTACTAACTGCATCGATTCTCACACCATCAAAATGGAAGTAATCAATAAAATAATTGATTGCGCTCATTAAAAAACTTCTAACAGGATCTTTGCCTAAGTCAAAATGCAAGCTTCCCCAAGGAGACATTCTCCATTCATTGCCGTATTCAAATAAATATGTGCCATCGTATTCTGCAAGTGCCCATTCATCGCTAGCGAAGTGAACAGGGGCAAAATCAATAATGGCACCAATGCCGTTTTGATGTAGACGATTAACCAATGACATTAATTGAAATGGATTGCCATATCTAGAATCGATGGAGAAAAAACCTGTCGCTTGGTAGCCCCAAGAACCATCAAAAGGAAATTGCACTAATGGCATAAATTCTACATGCGTAAAACCATGCTCTTTTAAATAAGGAATAAGATAATCGCCAATTTCTTCATAAGAAAGGATGTGGCCATCTTCGGCTTTGCCCTTCCATGACCCAAGATGCATTTCATAGATGGACATTGGCTTATCAAAATTACGATCGCGCTTTCTTAGCCAGGCATCGTCATGCCACTTAAAAAAACGATTATCAAATAAACGTGAGCAAGTACCAGGTCTTAATTCAGAAAGAAAAGCAAAAGGGTCGATTCTATCGACATATTCACCTTTTGCATTTTTAAAGTGGAATTTATAACATTGATAATTAGTTAAATTTGGAATAGTTAATTCCCAAACACCAACTTCATCAATTTTGTTCATTTTGTCTTTAGTGAAGTCCCAAGAGTTCCATTCACCAATAACGGAAACATCGCTTGCACCTGGCGCATATAGACGGAAGGTCACAAATTTTTGATCATTTTCTTCTTTGAAATGGGCTCCAAAGTAATTGTGAGCTTCAATACATTGTCCATTGAGGTAATCGTACAGTAATCCATATGCCATAGTCGATAATCTCCAATCGCTTTAATTATAATTAAAATCGAACATAAATAAACTAAATTTATTATATATAGCATATACTAGACAGCCTGTTCTAAGCAAAATTGTGAAATTTTTGTAGCTAACGATCTAAATATTTGCAGAAACTATTTAACCTATTATTGTTATAAATAGTTATTGTCTTATTAGGTTTGTTTTGTGACTTATTGTATGACATATTTGTGTTTATCTAGTTTTGTTTGTTTACACAATTGAAAGAAATGGGTAAATATGACATAATGTTTTAATGTTTATAAATAAACATCGAAGAAAGGATTTATTAGTATGACATTTGTAATGACAATAAATTCCGGTAGTTCATCATTAAAGTTCAAACTGTATGACATGCCTGAAGAAAAAGTACTCTGTTCTGGTAACTGTGAAAGAGTTGGTGAAAAAAGTGGTATTTTCACTTTTAAGTATGACGGAAAAAAAGAAGTTTCCTACCCAGTATTCCCCAATCACGCAGTCGCGGCCAAATTAGTGGTCGATACATTATTAGAGAAAGGTATTATTAAAGACTACGATGAAATTAGAGCCATTGGCCATCGCGTCGTTCAAGGTGGTAAATATTTTTCTAGTTCTGCTTTCTTTGATGAAGATACTGAAAAGAAAATCGAATCGCTTATTCCATTAGCGGTTCTTCATAATCCCGCACACTTAGTGTGCTTCCGTGCTTTCAAGGAAGTGTTACCGAATTGTCCTGCTATTGCAACTTTTGATACCGCTTTCCATCAAACTATGGAACCTGAAGATTATGTTTTCCCAATTCCTTATAAATTAACCGAACAATATGATATTAGAAGATATGGTGCTCACGGCACTTCTCATCAATACTTAGCGCAAGAAGGCTTAAAATATTTAGAAGGTGTTGAACATCCAAAAATTATTTCTTGTCACATTGGTTCTGGTGCTTCTATTACCGCAATTAAAGATAGTAAGTGTGTTGCCACTTCGATGGGCCTAACACCTTTAGGTGGCATTATGATGGGCACAAGAACTGGTGATATGGATCCAAGTGTGTTCAACTATGTTGTTTCTGTCACTGGTAAATCTGCTGAAGAAGTTTACCAAATGTTTAATAAGAAATCTGGTTTTTTAGGTGTATCTGGTATTTCTAATGATCAAAGAGATATTCTTGAAGCTGCAGATAAAGGTGATCCGAGAGCTATTTTAGCGGATAAATTATTCAATCGTCGTATTTTAGATTACATCGGTCAATACTATGTCCGTTTAGGTGGATGCGACCTTATTATTTTCTCCGCGGGTATAGGTGAAAACGAACCAAGAACACGTCGCGATGTATGTAAGGCACTAGAATCTTCATTTGGTGTTAAGATAAATGAAGAAGTTAATGCTAAACTTCGCGGTAAAGATGTGCTTATTTCTTTACCTGAAAGCAAAGTAAAAGTTGCAGTCATTCCTACTGATGAAGAAATCATGATTGCGCGCGATGCTTATAATATGTGTATCAAAGGACAATAAACAAAATGAAATTAGACAAGAAAATTATCCAATATATCGCGCCTTTTAAGAAAGAAATAAAAGGCATTCAACAAGCAATCAAACGTTTTGATCGTATCGCTGTTTTTCGTCACGCGACACCGGATTTTGATTGCTTAGGAACTCAGTTTGGTTTGGCAACTTGGCTAAAGGATAATTTTCCTCATAAAGATATTAAAATTTTTGGCGATAACCACGATGTTTTTACTGGTCGTATTTATCCTGAAACTGACCGTGTTAATGAAGAATGGTTTAACCAACCTTTTTTAGCTTTAATTATTGACGTTGCGAATATGGCGCGTATTTCTGATCCGCGTTGGCAAAAAGCTAGTTTTATCGTCAAAGTTGATCATCACCCAGAAACCGAACGTTTCGGCGACATCTCAATAGTTAACGTTAAAGCTTGTGCCGCCAGTGAGCTTGTTACTTGTATTTTACAAGCCTTTAAGGGGCGTTATGTTTTTTCTAAAAAAGCCGCTAGTTATTTTTATTCTGCTTTAGCAGGTGACTCAGGTCGATTCCAATATTCTTCTACTTCTGAAGTGTCATTTCTAACTGCCGCATTCTTATTAAGTAGAGGCATTGATTTATCTGCTGTTTATCAAGCGATGTACACTAAACAAATCGAAGACTTGAAAATTACGGGCTATATCTTAGAAAACTTTAAGCTTTCGCCTAATGGTGTTGCATATTACGTCTTACCTGATGAGGTATTAAAAGAACTACATATCACCACTGAAAGAGGTAAGGAAAACGTTAACCTATTTTCTAACATTGAAGGTATCAACGGATGGTGTTCAATTTCCGAAGACAAGAAAGATGGTTGCTGGCGCATTTCTATCCGCAGCAAGAAGAAAGCAATTAACGACTTAGCTGCACGTTGGGGCGGTGGCGGTCATGCTCAGGCGAGTGGCGCCAAGTTTAACAATATTGCTGAATTAGATAAATTTATTGCAGATTTCGATTCATTATTCGCGAAATAAAGGTACTCAAAAAGTACCTTTTATTTTTATTTGCGCCTTAAATGCGCTATATTAGAACTATGAATGACTTTGTTCCATTACGGATTATTTCTGACTATTCTTTTTTACGAAGTGGGCTAACCATGGAAAGAATAAAAACTGGGATCCAGAAAAATGAATACTATGGCCTTGGCCTTTGTGACATTGGCGTCATGTATGGCGTACCAGCTTTTATCAAAGTTGCTGAACAATTGTCTCGCCCTTGTATTATCGGTATGGAAATCACCGTGAGCGATGATGTTTTATGCTTATATGTGCAAAACGAAATTGGTTATCGTCACTTGATGAAGATTACCACTGCAATTAATAACCAAACATTTTCTGAAAAAACACTTAAGGACTTTAGCGAAGGCTTAATTTGTATTATTGAAACATCTAACGATAAGTTCAAGACTGCTTTTCAAGAAGACCAAGAAAAGTTAAACAAAGTATTATTTAAGTATGATGTTTTATTTAAGAGTGGTTTTTATTTAGGCATTTCTGTAACTAGTAAAGAAGAAGTAAAATATGCTAACGAGATTAGACATTTTCTTGTTAACCATCCTTATCGTTCAGTGGCTTTTCCAAAAATTCGTTACTTAAAAAGTGATGACGCTATCGTTTTAGCGATTGTAGAAGCGATTGCTAAAGAAGATAAAGATGAGGTATTAAAAGAAAAAAGTTTAGGTGGTCAAGACTATTTCATGACCTATAATAACTATGCAAAAATATATACTACAAATGAAATTGCCACTACTAAGTCAATCGTGGATTGTGTTAATTTTTCTTTTCATCAAAAGCGTGGTGAATTAATGCGCTTCCCTGTTTCTAATGCCGCGGAAAGTCTTAAGTCACTTTGTGAAGAAGGACTAAAAACCAAGGGTTTAGATAAGTTAGAAATTTATGAAAAAAGATTGAGTTATGAAGTAGAAACAATTACTAAACTCGGTTATGCAGATTATTTTCTAATTGTTCAAGATTTTGTTTCCTATGCGAAAAATTATGGTATATTGGTCGGTCCAGGACGTGGTAGCGCTGCTGGAAGTTTGGTGTCTTATTTACTTGATATAACAGAAATTGACCCAATCAAAGAAGAACTGCAATTTGAAAGATTTTTGAATCCATTTAGACAAACTATGCCTGATATAGATATCGACTTTATGGATGTTTCTCGAAATGATGTTGTTGAATATGTTAGAGAAAAATACGGAAATAGTCGAGTGGCTAACATTGTGACCTATCAAACCATCCAAGCTAAGCAATCTCTTAGAGATATTGGACGTGTTTATAATTACCCAACTCGTCATATTGACTTATTAAGTAAGCGCTTATCTAACCCAAGACTTTCCTTAAAACAATCATACAAACAACTACCTGAATTTAGAAAACTTGTCGATAGTGATAACTATTTTTTAACGATTGTATCTTTAGCAAGTAAAATCGAAGGTTTGATTAGACAAAACGGTTTACATCCAGCTGGTGTGATACTCAACAATGGTCCACTAGAGGAAGTGTTGCCTTTGACTACTGATTTTGCCGGTCATTATATTTCACAGTACGAGTTAAACTTTTTAGAAGACCAAGGGTTCTTAAAAATTGATTTTTTAGCTTTAAGAAACCTAACGACTATTGCTTATTGCGTTGACTTAATTAATGAAGGAAAAGATCAACCGATTATTGATAAATTTAATATCCCTTTTAATGAAAATAGCGTATTCGACATAATTGCATCTAATCAAACCATGGGCATTTTCCAGCTCGAAAGCTCAGGTATTAAAAGAGCGATTAGTTTACTTAAACCAAGTTGTTTTGACGATGTGGTAGCTTTATTAGCCTTGTATCGACCAGGTCCAATGGATTCAATTCCTTCATATGGAAGAAGAAAAGAAGGAAAAGAAAAAATTACTTATGATGATCCATGTTTAGAGCCAATCTTAAAATCAACTTATGGCATTATTGTTTATCAAGAACAAGTTAATGAAATCGCACGGAGTATGGCAGGATTTTCAATGGCTGAAGCAGATTTATTTAGAAGAGCTATCAGTAAAAAAGACGCTGAACAATTTGCTAAAAACGAGCAACTGTTTATTCAAGGTTCCTTAAAAAATGGCCATGCGGAAAATGTTGCACGCAAGGTATTTGAAACGATTAGAAAATTTGCGGATTACGCTTTTAATAAGTCGCACGCTTCTGTTTATGCGGTAATAACTTGTCGTACGGCCTATTTAAAACTACATTACCCGTTACAGTTTTATGCTGCAATTTTAGAAACCGCCAGCGGTACAAGTGACACCAAGTTTAACGAATACGTAAGCGAAATGAAAAAGCGCGATATCAAAATTGTTTCGCCCCACATTAATTTATCAGCGAAAAGCTTTTTGATTTCAGAAGGTGGTTTGTTGTTTCCACTCAATGCAATTAAGGGCGTTAATAATATATTAGTAGATAACATCTTAACCGAAAGAAACGACAAACCATTTGCCGACTTTTTTGATTTTGTTTCGCGAATGTATCGCAATAAACTTACTGAAGATCAATTAATAAAACTGATTGATGCGGGTTGTTTTGATAGTTTTTATGCTTCTCGTGCATCACTTAGAGCGACAATCAAAAGCGCCTTGCAATATGCCGAACTCACTTATCAAGATAACGGTCAACTGAACATTGGGTTTTCTCCCTTTTTAGCACCTTACATTATTGAGCAAAAGGATGATCCACTTGATAACTTAGAAAAGGAATATGAAGTATTAGGAATGATGCTATCTAATAATCCTTTGCACTATAAACAACACCTATTGATACAAAAGGAAGTAACGCCAATTGTTGAAGCAAAGCAATTAGAAAAAGCCAAGATTGCTGGCTTAATCAGATCAATTAAAAAAATCAATACAAAGAAAGGTACAACCATGGCATTCGTTAAGTTGCTGGACGAAACAGATGAAATGGAAATTATTGTTTTCCCAGAACCGTTTGCAGAAGCTGTAGTATTATTAGAAAAAAACAAATTAATTGTTTGTGAAATAAAACGCGATAGAAGAGATGAAGAAATTACTTTTATCGCTAGCAACATAACTCCATTGGAGGATGAGATATATGAGTAAGATAACAATCATCGATGGTAATTCGTTACTATTTAGAGCATACTTTGCTACCGCCTATCCTGGTATGGAAATTATGCGTAATCAGGAAGGAATACCGACTAACGCCATCTTTACCTTCTCTACAATGATCAACAAAATATTAGGAGAAATAAAAGAAGATGAAGGTATTATGGTTGCTTTTGATACTGGTAAAGATACGTTTAGAAACGATTTACTTGATACGTATAAAATTCATCGTAAGCCAACCCCAGAACAACTTGTTCAACAGTTTCCAATTGCTCGGGAAATGCTTAACTCCCTTAATATTTTTACTTATGAACAAGATGGTTTTGAAGGTGATGATATTGCCGGAACGGTCGCTAAAATGGCGGAAAAAGCTGGCTATCAAGTCGTTATTTATACTTCTGACCGCGACTTCTTACAATTAGCGAGTGATAAGATTTCCATTAATATTATTAAAAAAGGTTTGTCCGATGTCGTCACCATGACGCCTAAGTTAGTCGAAGAAACATATGGCTTTGCCCCTGAACAAATTGTCGACTATAAAGGTCTTAGAGGCGACGATAGTGACAATCTTCCTGGTATTAAAGGTATTGGTAACGTTACTGCTGTTAAACTCATTCAACAATATGGTTCGTTTGATAATATCGTTGTCCATGCTGATGAGATTAATGGTAAGATTGGCGAATCACTTAGAGAACAAAAAGATATTGGTCGATTATCACGTGATTTAGCGATTATTAGAACCGATGTTAATTTACCTTTCTCGATTGAAGATACTATATACCGCGGATATGAATTTACAGCGGTAAGCGCTTTTGCGCAGAAGTATGGACTAAAACAATTTATCGCGCGCATTAATCCTAAATGGAAAATTTCTGAACTTGCTAAAGTTGAAGTACCAATTAAGGTAGTTAGTTCACTTAAAGACATTAAGTTTAATAATAAAATTGGCATTGCCTTAGATTATGCGGATGATAATTATACGTTAGGATCGTTTTACGGCATAGCCATTTCTAATGGTGAAGTTTCTTATTATTTATCTATTGAAGATTTAAAAAATGACACCACTGCTTTAGAGATATTAAAAGATAAAAACATCCACAAGTATTGTTTTGACTACAAAGCCATCAAGGTGGCTTTAAATAAAAATGATATTGCGATTAAAGGCTTGAAGTTTGATTTATTAATCGCTTCTTATTTATTGGACTCTTCGATCAAAAACGATGTTCAAGCCGTGATGAATATTCATGGTGTTGATTTAGGAAATGGCGTTGAAACTTTATCTTTGTTTGCTTCTGAAGATAGCGAAAAAAGTGGTAGAATTGCATTTTTTATCTTGAAGTTAGCAAGAAAAATCCAAGAAGAGTTAGAAAAGATGGAACTATATAAATTGTTTGAAGAGTTAGAAATTCCATTAGTAAATACTCTCGCCGACATGGAAATCGAAGGCTTTCCATTAGATAAAAATGTTCTTCAACAATTTGGTGATACATATCAACAAAAGCTCGATGAGATCTCTAGCGAGATATTTACGCTGGTTGGTGAAAAGTTTAATCTTGCTTCCCCTAAACAAATTGCGGATATCTTATTTAATAAGCTCGGTTTATCGAGCAACAAGAAATTATCGACTGCTGTTGATTCGCTTAATGAAATTAAGGATGAACATCCAGTCGTTGAGAAAATTTTAGAATATCGTAAATACTTTAAACTTTCGACTACTTATGTAGAAGGCTTAAAACATCATATCTATTCAGATGGCAAAATCCATCCAAAGTTCAATCAAGCTTTGACTACTACTGGTCGACTTTCTTCTTCTGACCCTAATATTCAAAATATCTCAGTTAGAGACGAAGAAGGTAAGGCAATAAGAAAAGCTTTCTATTATCCTAATCATCAATATGAGATACTTTCTTTCGACTATTCACAAATTGAATTAAGGGTTTTAGCCGCCCTTTCAAATTGCCAAGCTTTAAAAGAAATTTTTCTTTCTAATCAAGATATTCACGCAGCAACAGCCGTGAGAATATTTAACCTTCAATCTGCACCAAATGATGTGCAAAGACGCAAAGCTAAAACTGTTAATTTTGGAGTTGTTTACGGTATCTCGGATTGGGGTCTAGCCGAGCAACTAGAAATTCCACCAAAAGAAGCAAAAGCAATTATCGATGCTTTTTATCATAACTTCCCTGAGGTGGCAAATTTCTTTAATAGTATTGTCAGCGAAGCCCTTAAAAACGGCTATGTTTCTACATTATTAGGTAGAAGAAGATATTTAAGAGAATTAAGCGACACAAATTATCAAAAAAGAGAAGCGGCTAAACGCGCAGCCATGAATGCGCCAGTCCAAGGTACAGCAGCTGATTTAATTAAACTTGCCATGAATAAAATTCATCAAGCCTTAGAAGAAGGAAACTATCAAACACGCATGGTTCTTCAAATTCATGACGAACTTATTTTCCGTGTTCCAAATAAAGAAAAAGAGCAAGTTTATGCTTTAATTAAAAACATGATGGAGAACGCTTTAGATTTAGGCCTACCACTTGAAGTAAATGGTGGTTTCGGTTTAGATTGGTATAGCGCAAAATAGTATTATGCCAGAACTTCCAGAAGTAGAAACTGTTAAAAATGTTTTACTACCGATTGTCAAAGGTCGCACTGTTTTAAGAGTCGATGTTTTGCGTAAAAGTATAGTTAATAATCTTGAATATGAATTCATAGAATTCATGAGCGGGACTAAATTTCTTGATATCACACGACGCGGCAAGTTTCTAATTTTTCATTTAAGTGACAACAAAGTGCTTATTTCTCATTTAAGAATGGAAGGTAAGTATTATGAATTTCCTGAGACTTTTGATAATAGTAAATATGCACGTGTGGTTTTCCATTTAGATAACAATATGAAGCTTTGTTATGATGATTCGCGTTCGTTTGGACGAATGATCATGAGCGATGAAGAAAGTTATCAAGACTTACAACCACTTAAGCAATTAGGACCGGAACCATTTGATATCGAAGATGTTTCATTCTTATTTAAAAAAGGACAAAGGATTGGTTTGCCAATTAAGACTTCTTTACTTAGCCAAAAGTTATTCGTTGGTTTAGGCAACATTTATGTCGACGAGGTTCTTTTTAAAAGTCAGTTGCACCCTCTTACTCCAACTAAGATGCTTACCAAGTATGATTGGGAAAACATTGTTAAATATTCTAAGTCAGTTTTATTAGAAGCAATTAATAACGGCGGGTCCACTATTCGTAGTTATCATCCAGGAAACGATATTTCTGGAAATTTCCAAACTAGGCTCGCTATTTATGGTCGACAGGGGCAAAAGTGTGTTATATGTCACAGAATTTTAAGATTTATCAAAATTGGTGGCCGTGGAACGACTTATTGTCCAAATTGTCAGGCAAGAAAACATGCACCACTGAAGATTGCGATTGTTGGTAAAATTGCTTCTGGCAAAAGTTCAGTTTTAGAAATATTCAATAAACGCGATTACTTAGCATTATCTTCTGACGCAATTGTTCATAAGCTATATGAAGATAAAGTTGTTCAAAAAAAAGTTATTAATAAATTCAAACTTCCTGAGGAGGGTGAGTTTATTGTAAATTTAAGAAATCATCTTTATAAACACCCGCTTGATCTAGCGAAGTTAGAAAAATTCATTCATCCGCTTGTTAAAAACGAAATTTCTCATAATTTTGAAACATCAACTTCTAAGCTATTAGTTGCCGAAGTGCCGCTGTTATTTAAGGCAAAGATGCAAAACATGTTTGATGTAATAATTGGTGTCGAAATCAACGAGAAAAATCAAATAAATAGGTTAAATTTAAGAGATAAAGAAAAAAGCGCTTTCAATAAGCGCATTAATGATGATAACCATCAATTTTTCGAGCATCTAGCCGATCTTGATTTTATTATTGATAACAATAAGGATAAAGCAGATTTAGAGGCTCAAGTTGATACAATTATTAATAAAGTTTTAAGTCGCCTAAATCAATCTCTTTAACGCACATTGATTTAATTGTTTTAACGATTTGTTTCGCCATGATAGCGCGGGCATTATTAGTGCCATAAAGCGCTTCAATATCAACGAGTGAGAAGTTGCTAGTAAGGATGGTGAATAATTTTTTATTACATCTCGTATTAACGATTTCACTTAAAATCGCATCGCGAATAAAATCGGTTTTTAATTCATGGCCAAAGTCATCAATTACCAAAACTGGGACATTACAATAAAAATCAAGTTTAGATTTAAACTCGTTGTTATTGGTTTTGTTAAGGTCACTTAATTCTAGGAATCTTTTCGCCGCATTAATAAATGCGACTGGTGATTTACCTTTGATTCCTCTTTTTGCTAAGTCAACAGCAAAAGCTGCTGCTAAAAATGATTTACCGGCGCCAATACCACCGAATAGATAAATCCAGTTGCTATTAGTGTTTTTCACAAAAGCAGTATATGACCTAATGGCTTCAGTTTTGTTTTTTGATTTATCAATATCCGATAAAGATGTCTCAAGCCAATCATCAGGAAAATCCCTGACCACTAATTGCTTTTCAAAGCTCATTCTTTTTAGTAATTCAGGGCACGGAATAAGTTGACTTTCAACCACTTTGTTATTGTATGTAATCTTTGTCACCAAATAGGCATTTTCTTTTTGACATTTTTGTAAGCCAGGACATTTTTTACAATAGTTTGTATCTAGCACTAAATCATATATTTTAGTGATGTTTTCATACATCGTATTTTCATCCATGCCAAGATCTTTGCAATACTTGATGACTGAAGGACAGTTTTGAAGCGCTTGTTTCATTTCTTGAATGACCGCTTCATCACTAGTGATGTTTAAGTTTGTAACTTTAAGCTTTTCCATCTTAATTACCTCCGTTCAATTCATCGAGGATGCGTTCCCATTCTGCTTCCCAGTTATCATTACTAATCGTTTTTGATTTTACTTGGGTTGTTGTTTCTATTTCTTCTACTTCAGGAGTTGGAATATTTGATTGACGATTAATCCTACCTTTTACTTTGCGTTCTATCTTTTTGAGATAATTCATTGCATCGACTGCTGTTTGACAGTTTTCTCTGACCAGCGAAGCGGCAATCTTTTCACAATATGCCCGAGATAGTACGTTGTTAGTTTTAACTAAAACATAATCAACGATTGCATTAATAACTGCATTAGGTAAATGATAATCAGTACTTAAGGAATCTAGTATGCGCATATCTGCAGAAGCGGGTTTGGTCCCGTTTTGCAAAAAGGCGAGATATTCTTTAGGCGATTTAATTTCCATCAAATTGATTTTTCTTGCTAAATCAGTTTTGCCTTTTATGAGATTTGGTTTGGCAGTTGGTGTTTCATCAAATGGTCTAAATCTACTATCGGATAAGTCTTGCATTAGTTTATTTAAAGTAGCTAAATTTACGCGTTGTCCTTTAACGTTGCTAGGTTCATAAACTTGATTAACAAGTCTAGCCGACATTTCTTCGTTTACACCATTAAGAGTGGCAAGTCTTTCAACTTCTTTCATTTCCTCTTTTTTTAAAGAGGTAGAAGTTATTTGCGAAATACTTGCAAGTTCGGTAAAGAATACTTCGTAATTGAACTGACTTTTTATTTTGCCAGCGTTACGACCTTTGATTTTGCAGTCGCATTGCGTAGCTTCGATAAAAGCTTCGTCATCGAATTCTGGTTGGAATACCTCACAATATTTGGTGGTGATTTCTTCACCGTAATCTTGTACTTTATCAATGATATAAATACTCTTAAGCCGATTAGCATTACTTTCGCCAATGCTCTTTATCATTGTACCATATAATATAGCATCGTCAAAAAAGCCTCTTGGCGATTTGGGTGCATATAGCTCATAGTGGTAAATACTATAATCAGATTCACTTGAAACAAATGTCTTCAATAAGCCAACTGCTTCTAGATGTTTTCGTCCATCAATAAAGACACTTGGCGGAATTCTCATTCTTAAGAATAATTGTTCGTGAGTGCATAGCGGATATATTTTTTCGTTATTTGCCTCACTCCAAAGAGTCATATAAATAGCGACTGCTTCAAAGCCAATCATCGATTGATAAAGGTTGACTAAAGTATCGCGATCATAGTCCGCGATCATCGATGCTAGTCTCACTTCCAAGAAATCGTTATTAGATAGTATTGTCATAATTTCGTGAATGTATTATGTCACGACTGCAAAGTAAAAGAAATTGGAAAAAATATGCACACTTTATTATCTTAAGTTATCCACAATTATCACTATTACATTTATATATATATAAATAGTAGTCTTTTTATTAAAGATGAGAAGTTATCCACAAAAAAATTTGTGGAAAAAATGCATTTTGGCGATAAAAGTAAAAAAAGTGTGTATAATAGTTCCGTAATAATAAAAGATATTATTAAGGAGCTATATATATGATTAGAAAAATTGCAGTCCTCACTAGCGGTGGCGATGCCCCAGGCATGAACGCCGCACTACGCGCTTGTATACGCGCTGGCCTATACTATGACAAAGATATGTATGTGGTCTATGATGGTTTCCGCGGTTTAGTGGAAGGCAACATCGTCCAAGTAAATAAAGATTTCACGCAAGATATTATCAATCGCGGTGGCACGATTATTCGTAGCGCTCGTTTACCAGAATTTGCCAATCCTGGTGTTGCAGAAAAAGCTGCTCAGTTATTAAAAGATTTTGAAATTGATGCTTTAATTGGTATCGGTGGCGATGGCACTTACAAAGGCTTAGAATTGCTCGATAAGGCTGGTATTGTATCGATTGGTATTCCTGGAACAATTGATAATGATATTGGCAGCACGGATGAAACTATTGGTTTTTCTACCGCTTTAAACACCATTTGTGACTGCGTTGACAAACTTAAAGATACTTCTGGTTCACACCAACGCTGCACATTGATTGAAGTTATGGGTCGTGATTGTGGAGATCTTGCGATGTTTGCTGCTTTAGCAGAAGGGGCCGAAGGGGTCATCTGCGTCGAACATCCTTTAAAAGGAGATGTGTTATTCCGCAAATTAAGAAAGATGAAAGCACAAAATAAATCTCACGCCATTATTATTATTTCTGAAAACTTATTGGATATTAATGAATTAGCGAAGAAGATCGCTCTTGAAACTGGTTTTGATACTCGTACCGAAGTATTAGGTCGTTTACAAAGAGGTGGTTCTCCTGATGCTCATGACCGTATTTTGGCCGCTAGACTTAGTGCAAGAGCTATTGATTTATTAACCGAAAAAGATCCAACTAGCCGCGTTGTCGGTATTAAAAATAATATGATAGTCGAATATCCAATCGCTGAAGCCACCAAGATGAAACACGTTCACACACGTGGTTTGCGCGATTTAATTGACATGCTACAATAATAGAAAATTTATTGAAGAAAGGTAAACACAAATTAAGCCCACTATTGTATTGTGGAGGAAAGAAAATTTATGAAAGTACAACAACACGATGGTTCAATTATTGAAATAGAAAAAAATGCTCCCGAAGCATTAGAAGTCTTGAACCATTCAACATCACACTTATTAGCCCAAGCAGTTAAACAATTATACCCATTCGCAAAGTTTGGTTTTGGTCCTGCCATTGAAAATGGTTTTTATTATGACATTGATTTTGGTGACAAAGTATTAGTCGAAGAAGACTTATCTGTCATTGAAAAGAAGATGAAAGAATTAGCAAGTAAAGACTTAAAAATTGTAAGAAATGTCGTTAACAAACAAGAAGCTTTAGAATTGTTTAAAGATAATCCTTATAAGCTCGATTTAATTAACGAAATCAACGAAGATATCACTGTCTTTTCACAAGGTGAATTTGTTGATTTATGTCGTGGACCACATTTGATGTCCACTGCTTTAATTAAGCATTTTAAACTATTGTCTTTAGCTGGCGCATACTGGCGCGGCGATAGCAACAATAAACAACTAACAAGAATTTATGGTACTTCTTGGTATACAGACGAAGAACTTAAGAATTATTTGAACCTCATTGAGGAACGCAAAAAAAGAGATCATCGTTTACTCGGCAAACAACTCGGTTTATTCTTGCTGTCCGAATATGGTCCTGGTTTTCCTTTCTGGCTCCCTAATGGCATGATTTTACGTGAGAATATTGAAAAATATTGGAAAGAACAACATTTCAAATATGATTATTCTCAAATTCAAACTCCAATTATGTTATCGCGTGAACTTTGGGAAATTTCTGGTCACTGGTTTGTTTATAAAGAAAATATGTACACCACTAAGATTGATGACCGCGATTTTGCCATTAAACCAATGAACTGCCCTGGCAGTATCTTAGTTTATAAAAATTCTCTTCATTCTTATAAAGATTTACCAATTAGAATGGCTGAACTTGGTCACGTCCATCGTCATGAAGCTAGTGGCGCCCTTAACGGGTTATTTAGAGTGCGTGCTTTCACCCAAGATGACGCTCATATTTTTTGCCGCGAAGACCAATTGGTTGATGAAATTACGACCTTGTTAAAGTTTTATGAAGAGATGTATTCTATCTTCGATTTAGACTATTATATTGTCTTATCAACTCGTCCAGAAGAAGGTTATATTGGCGACATCAAAACTTGGGATAGATCAGAAGCGATTTTAAAGGAAGCTTGTGAGCAATCTGGTCGTGAATTTAAGATCAATGCTGGCGATGGCGCTTTTTATGGCCCAAAACTTGACTTTAAGTTGAAAGATTCAATGGGTAGAATTTGGCAGTGTGGCACTATTCAACTTGATATGAATCTTCCAGAAAGATTTGATTGTTTTTATATCGATAGCGATGGCGAAAAGAAACGCCCAATCATGCTCCACCGCGCTTGCTTAGGCAGCATCGAAAGATTCATCGGTATTATTATTGAGCACTTTGGCGGTGTTTTCCCAGCATGGCTTGCCCCACTGCAAGTTAATATCTTGCCCGTTAATAATGCCTTCCATCTTGATTATGCTAAAGAGTTACTTGCTGAGTTCAAAGCGCGTGGCTTACGCGTTGAACTAGACGATTCTAACGATAAGTTAGGCTATCGTATGCGTTCTTCGCAAATGAGAAAAGTGCCGTTTACTCTCGTGCTTGGTGATCAGGAAAGAGATAATAAGACGGTCACATATCGTCGCTTCGGCGTTAATGAACAAATCACAGTTTCTGTTGAAGAGTTCTTAGCGTTAATTGATAACGAAGTGAACAATCGTTTGATTTTTAAAGCCGATAATAAATAAGCAACTTATAGTTGGGTGATTAAAGAATAAAAATTAATTGTATTGACACCCCCCTCTAATAGTGCTATTATTCATCAGTAAAACGTAGAAAGCAGAGGCACCCGCTTCTCGCCAGACCGATAAATATTGGTTGGCCGACGCTACTTCTTAAAGATTAAGAAAGTTTAAATGGGTGCACTATGCACCCGTTTTTATTTAAGAAAAGGAGCTGATAATTATCTTAGACAATCGTAACGCCAACAAGGACAGAAGAAAGCCTGGCACAAATCAAAACAAAGAACTAGTCAATGAATACGTTCGTTTCCCGGAGGTATTGTTAATCGGACCAAACGGAGAACAAATCGGAAAGATGTCTTCACGCGAAGCACAATTTAAAGCCAATCAATATGAAATGGATTTACTATGTGTCGCGCCTGATGCTCAACCTCCAGTTTGTAAAATCATTAATTACAGCAAATATCGTTTTGAACAACAAAAAAGAGCCAAGGAAGCAAAGAAAAATCAACATATTGTTGAAATCAAGGAAGTGCAATTAACGCCGCAAATTGGTGCCCATGACTTGGAAACCAAGCAACGTGCAGCATTAAAATTTCTTGAAGAAGGCAATAAAGTCAAAGTTGGTGTGCGTTTCAGAGGCCGTCAGATGCAACACATTGATGTCGGTCAAGAAGTCTTGGATAAGTTTATCGCTGGTTTAACGGAAATCGCGATTATTGAAAAACCTGCCGCTATGGATAATAGATGGCTAATCGCGATATTAGCACCAAAAAAGAAGTAGGAGAAAATATTTATGCCAAAAATGAAAAGCAAAAGAGCTTTAATGAAAAGAATTAAAGTTACAGGTACTGGCAAAGTCGTCAGACATCACGCTTATGTTTCTCACTTAGCCCCACACAAAACCACAAAACAAAAGAGACACTTAATGAAGCAAACCTCTGTTCACAAGAGTGATTATAAGAGAATTAAGTTTCTCATTGTTAAATAAGGAGGATGGAGTCACATGGCAAGAGTTAAAAATAGTGTGGCCACAAGAGCCCGCCGCAAAAGAATTTTAAAGAGAGCTTCTGGTTATTTCGGAAGTAAACACTTACTCTTTAAAACCGCTAAAGAACAAGTTATGCACAGCTTACGCTATGCATATGTTTCCCGTCGTAACATTAAAAGAGATTATCGTAAACTTTGGATCAGACGCATTAATGCCGCCTGCCGTTTAAACGATATTTCCTATAGCAAATTTATGTTCGGCTTAAAAGAAGCTAATATTAATATCAATCGCAAAATGTTATCCGAAATAGCGATTAACGATCCAAAAGCGTTCGCTGATTTAGTGAAAACTGCGAAAAAAGCTTAATAATTAAAATCCAACAAATAAAGGGCTGTAAATAGCCCTTTTTGTTTTGACTCTATTCATCAATATCTTTAGATAAAAAGACTGTTCTGTTTGGTTTTTCTTCTTCGAAGTTATTACTTCTACGTGAATATCTAACCAAACGAAATATATCGATAGATAAAAAGACAAATAAGGCAATACTTGAGAAAACTATCAGCATTACTTTAGCGCCGACATCCACTAAATAAATCGCACCACAAACAATTA
>CAZSEU010000006.1:0-16545 GCA_964606005.1 uncultured Staphylococcaceae bacterium | reverse complement strand
AGTAATAAAAGCTTCAAATAGTAATTCTCCAAATAGTTGAAAGAATAATTCTGCTAATGCGTCCATCTAGTTACCTCGTTTATTGTTCACAATTATAACACTGATTTCAGGCTTAATAGTTTAAATTTAATGGAAAAGTCCATGTTTTTACTTCGGTTAAACATATTAAATATTTAGAGCAAGTCATCTTCGTTTTCGCCACTGACAAATTTGACTTCTATATTGGCAAGAGCTTCTTTGATAAGTGACTCATAATCAAATTGTTTTTCTAAAGATTGTACATCATCTAGATGTGGCATTGTCTTTGGAGACTTTGGTGTAAAGATCGTACAACAATCTTCATATGGGCGTATGGAAATATCGTAGGTGCCAATCTTGTTGCTCAACTTAATGATTTCGACTTTATCGGTAGTCGCTAACGGGCGAATGATTGGTGTATTTGTAACGGCATTAATAACATGCATTGATTGCAGAGTTTGGCTCGCCACTTGCCCGATCGATTCGCCAGTTGAAATAACTGGGCAATTTCTTTTTTTAGCGAGGGCGTCCGCTAATCTAAACATCATTCTACGCATTAAAGTAATGCAGTAGCTTTCAGGAGCATGATCATAAATCGCTTCTTGTATTTTAGTATACGGCACAATATGCAAACGGATTCTTGGTTGATAACGGTTTAATTTTTTTAGTAAATCTTCAAGCTTATAAATGACACCCATTTGGGTATATGGGGGAGAAGCAAAATGAATGCATTCAATACTCACACCACGCTTCATCATCAAATAAGCGGCTACTGGAGAATCTATGCCTCCAGAAAGTAAATGCATCGTTTTTCCACCAACTCCTAAAGGATATCCTCCAGCCCCCAAAAAAGTATGTGTGAAAATATAGGCGGCTTCTTGCCTCACTTCAATGGAAAGCAAGATTTCCGGGTTATGAACATCAACTTTTAAATTTTGAGTATTTCTTAAAACATGACCTGCCACTATTCGCGTGATGTCATCAGAAACAATTGGAAAAGTTTTATCGCTTCTTTTTGTTTTAACTTTAAATGTTTTTCCGACTTCTTCTTTCATTAACATCAAAGCGCTTTCTTTAATTAAATCAATATCCTTTTGACAGCGATAAACAAGCGACAAAGAGTAGATACCAGAAACGTCTTGTAAGCGTTCTAAGACTGGTTCAAAGGGTGTTTCATTAAGACTGACATAAATGTGGTCATAACGCATATCGAAGGTTAAAGAAGACCAGTCTTGTAAAGCGGCTTTTATATTAGAATATAAGACACGGACAAAGTCTTTACGATTTTTTCCTTTAGTCGATAATTCGCCAAAGCGAATCATAATATGGTCATATTTAATCATTGTTTGATCTCCTTGATAATGTCATCTAGATTTGCGATTAATGTTTCAACTTCTTCCAAAGTATTTTCGTAAGAAAAGGAGATACGAATCGTATTAGCGGCTAACTGTTTGTCTTGGCACATCGCGTAGATGACAGCGCTATGTTTTTCTTTTTTGGAATGACAGGCCGAAAGTGAGGATATCATAATATTACGATTAGATAAAGCCTCAACTACAACACTTGCTTTACGTTTTATTAAAGAAAAGTTTACGATATATGGGTTTTCTAGAAAGAAGGAATTGAGCTTATATTTATCGGGATTATCATTGATGTACTTCAATAAACGATCACGCAATTTTGTGATATGTTTGTGGTTATTGTCTTGCTGTTCAATTATTATTCTTAATGCTTTTGCCAAAGACGCAGATAAGGCCAAAGTGTTGGTGCCGCTACGTAAGTTATATTCTTGTCCACCACCGGCATTAATTGATTTTAATAAAACGTTTTTCTTTTTAATCAAAGCTCCACTACCTTGTAAACCATGTATTTTATGTCCGGCGAAGGAGAGTAAATCGATGTTTTCTAAAGGAAGATATATTTTGCCGATTGCTTGAGTTATATCAGCATGAAAAACAATTTTTGGATAAGATTTTAAAATTTCACCAATTTCAGTAAGAGGATTAATTGCTCCGGTTTCATTATTCACCGCCATTATCGAAACCAAGATGGTGCGTTCCTTTATTGCGCTGACCACATCTTTGACTTCGACAACACCTTGTTCGTTTAACGGTAAAACTGTTACTTCAAAACCAAATTGTTCCATTTCTAAAATGGAGTTTAATACAGAAGGATGTTCACCAGCATTCGTGATAATGTGATTACCACGTTTTTTATTAGCAAAACAATAGCCTTTGATCGCCAAGTTATTCGCTTCGGTAGCACCACTTGTAAATATCAGTTCATGACCATCTAATTTTAAGGTACGTAAAATTTGCGCTCGAGAAGTTTCTAATAGTCGAGCGGATTTTTGTCCTAAAGCATGAATGCTGCTTGGGTTAGCAAAATATTCCGTGGTAATGCGTTGATATGAATCTAATACTTCGGGATAAACTTTACTAGTGGCAGCATTATCTAAATAGATAATTTTAGCCATTGCTACTCCCGATATCGTCAACGTGGGCACGTTTGAAGATGAGGTTTGCTTCGTGATAAACTTTGACAAATTCACCGTGTTCAAAAGATTCCTCCAGTTGACACAATTGTTGATGAACTTCTTCTTGATGATTTCGATCGCGATTAGCGTAGACAATTGCTGATTCAGCAAGTTGCATTTCTCTAAACTTATTTTCGATTTCGTCGAACAAGACATTCGCTCCAACTTTAAGAGTTGAAACTTTGGTGTTAATATCATCGACCGCGATTGGTTGAACTTTGATGGCTTTGTCGATTTCATTTAGCAAGTCATAACAGTCATCAATGCGCACTTGATATGGTAATGAAAATTCTGGTAAGCCGATTTCTCTTAAAATTGATTCGACTTGTTTTAAGCGATAGTAATAAATAAAAATAAGAGTAAAAGCTTCTTCGCTTGAACTTTTTAAGAAATCAACGTATTGCTTAAATTGATCAACCCCTTCTTTAGCACTTACAAACTGGGCGGATAATTCGTCTAGCTTATTTTTTAAAGTCGAGAAAGGTTGTTTGAAAGAAGAATGAATATAGTTATCTAGTGTTTGTTTGGTTGTTCCCAAAGCATTCATTTTTTGCTTTAGTGCTTCGATCTTTTCAGTTTGCTCGTTGCTAACAATGTATGTCTTATAAATTTCAGGTAGCAAGGAACAAATCTTTAAAAATACTTTTTCAATGTCTATTACCTTAGCGTATATTTCATCATTATTTTGTTCAAAATAAAGTTTGTCGCGTTGTTCATTTTTTAGCTGCACTCTAACTTCCTCAATTTGTGATTGTAAAGCATCTAAACCTTCCATGATATTGGTGAGGTTAAGCTTAGTTAATTGAGCTTTAATCACATCTAAATCACGGTCCCATTGGTTTAATTTATTTTGAAATTGCAAACTATATAACGGTAAGCCTTGCGATTCAACATTATCGTATTCTTTTTTTAGTTGAGCAATTTTATCAGGTACGACATTATTAACTAAAATGCATAAATTTGGGAGTTGAGAAAGGGCGGACTCTAAAGCGGAAACAACTTTATCTATGATAGGCAAAAGAGCTTGCGCTTCTTCATATTCGGCTGATTCGATACGCGTTTCAAATTCAATAAATTTTTGATCGAGTTTATCAAACACTTGGTTAATTGAACCTGCAACCAAATCAACGTCCGCACTATTAGCGTAAAAAGCTTGTTTAACACGACGATAATTTTCTTTGAGTTTTAAGATGGAATGTCTAGCGTCTTCTTCAGGTTTAACTAAGTTATATAACTCGCTATCCAAAACATTAACTTTATCTTCAAAGTTTCTGATAGCTTTTTTAGTGTCAGCGATGACGGTTTTAATGTTTTTATATTGTTTATTAGCAATAAGCGCATTTAATTGTTTGAGCATTGATTCGGCAAATTTATCATCGTTTTCATAAATCTCTTTGAAGCGACGCATATACTTTTCGTGCTTATCAACATACAACAAGTTTGTGCGAGCAATGATTTCAAGACGATGGATGTACTGCGAATCTTGACCGATTAGTAACGCATCTAAATAAGAATATTTCTTTTCAAGTTCACGAATAACTTTTCTAGTGCGGCGGCGAGAAATTACAAAATGATAAAACAAAATAAAACAAATGCCAACGAAGACAACGCCAACAATGACTAACGCCCACAATCCAGTAGGTGGGTTACTATCTGCTAAAACTATCATCGAAGAAAACCTCCCCAGCATCTCAATAAAACTAATGACTTTAGTCATACACATATTGTAGCGATTTTTATTCGCATTATAAAAGCCTTTTATTGAAATAATCTCTATTTCATAAAAAGTTTAATTATCTTAAAACCGATTGTGTCGATAAAAAAGTAGGTGAACTTAGGTGTTACTTTTTTGCATTATTACATCATTTACTAAATGTTTAATAGTTTTGCATTTATCAAATTATATTGCTTGTAATTATTATGATAATAATTGCTCAACAAATTTATCGGTTTATTTTGTTGACTATCGTCGATATTTTCTATATATTATTAACTGCATGTAATGCAGCATGTGGATACATTCCGTCTGATGTTTAATACGGCTGTAACGAAGTAACCAAAGCTATGCGGTGAAACGTATAATTAAACACCCGGGAATAAGGAATTCACACCTATTCATTATCGTGCAAAGAAATGAAAGGACTTAATAAAACATGAGGTACACAGGATCAAATTGGAAAAGATCTCGTCGCTTAGGCTTCTCCACCTTAGAAACAGGTAAAGAATTAGCGAAACGCCCATATGGCCCAGGCCAACATGGCGCAAACCGTCGTAAAAAGAATTCTGAATACGGCAAACAATTAATTGAAAAACAAAAATTAAGACACATGTATGGTGTCAATGAAAGACAATTCCGTCGTTTGTTCATGATTGCCTTAGCTAGTAAAGAAGTTACCGGCTATGCATTTATGAAATTACTCGAATCCCGTTTAGATAACTTAGTTTATCGTATGGGCTTTGCTAGAACTCGTAATGGTGCTAGACAATTAGTCAATCACGGTCACGTCGAAGTTAATGGTCAAAAATTAGACATCCCTAGTGCAATTATTAAAGTTGGCGATGTCGTTAGCATTAGAGAAAATAGCAAAGGCTTAAAAGTTATCAAAGAATCTTTAGATTCTATTGCTACTAAGGCTGGTTGGGTCGATGTTAATGTTGAAAAATTATCTGGCAAATATATTCGCGAAGTCGAACGTAACGAATTGCCACAAGACATCACCGAATCTCAAATCGTTGAATATTACAACCGCAAACTCTAATTGTCAGATTGAACAAATTAAAACCTCGGATTTCCGAGGTTTTTTGTTGTTTAGAATGTTAATTAATAAATGGGATAAGGTACTTTTATAAGTCTAGGATTTGGAATGTTACTTCTACCTTCTTTGGCCTGCTTTTTACCGTTGAGCATGACTAAGTCGCCAGTAAAGCCACAAGTCATGTTGTTGACTAAAGAAGTTCCAACCCCATACATGGTGACCGGTACTTTTGCTTTTGTCCACTCGGCAATTTTTTCTTTAGTGAAGCCTGAAGAAACGACAATTCCAACATAGTCAAAACCTTCTTCGTCAAGAGCTTTTCTTAAAGCGATGATAAGTTCTTTGCAAACACCGTGAGGATCAAAGCCGGTAGTATCTTTATCATCAAAATAATGATCAATTAAGGCTTTAGAAGTATCAACACGCACGTTTTTGAGTTTATTACCTAAATGACGTGCAATTAGCAAAGAGTCGCTAACAACGTTGTTATGATAATCAATTAAAGCTGTCACTTGTTCTTCAGGAAAAGTTTTTAAGTAAGCTTCAGCTGCTTTAATAATATCGCCATCACACAATTGGATAAGAGCATGCGGCATGGTGCCCATACCTTTTCCACCCCACCATAAGGCTTGTGCATCAGTGCTGACGCGATTAATACCGGCGACATAAGTCGCATAGCCATCGCCAACTTGTGTCAAATAGTCATCTTGACGGTCAGCCATAGAGAAAACCGGGGTATTACCAGCAGCCTCTAATACTTCCATGACGTTGGTGGCCACACTTGTACGTCTTGCCAATATTCCGTCAATGACCGATTCTAAAAAGCCAAAGTTTTCATATTTGCCAGTTACTTTTAAAACAGGTTCTTCGTTAGTAATCGGGTCTCCATCATGCATCGCTTCAATAATCAGTTGTTCAGGATGAATGGCAAATTTATGAATGATTGCAATTGCTTCATCAATACCGCATAACATCGCTTTTTCACGACGTTGAAACCATTGCATCGTAACGATATTATTGGCTAAATATTTGGCGGCAATTTTTTGTGATTTTAAGAAATAGTTCGCACTATAAAGGCCTTCACCTAAAGCGGCTGGTAATGCAAATGTTTTATCGGTTAAACGGGAAATGAGTCCCTTTTTCTTCATTTCGATTTCGTTCATAATGCTTTTTCCTCCATTTGAAAGATGTCTTGCCCAATGAAGCCATCTTCTTGATACTCTTGTTCTACTTCTAAGGGTTCTTTACTTTCTAAAATATCTAAATCATATTGCATAGCAATACGATCAGCTTGAACAAAATTTCCATCGGCCGTTAAAGTATCTTTTTTAACTTTAATAACATACTGTCCGTTTTCTTTAGCAAAATAAAATCCTGATTTATCCTTACTAGCTAACATATAGCCATATTTTCCTAAATAACCATTAATAATCGCAACAAGTTCACTATTAGGAAGAACGACCAAACCTTTAAATCTAATTTTGACAAATTTTGCAATGCGGAAAATATCAATGCGAACAATTGTGTTGTTTTTAGTATAAATCAAAACATCATCGTCTTGTTCAGGTGTGAGACTATCATCTACATCATCGAATAACACGCTTAAATATGCGCTAGTTTTATCATGAAAATTAATTAATCCGTATTTTGTAATCATATTTTCTCCATGATTAAACGATAGATTGGTTGACCTTGTTGTCTAAAACTTTGCTCATATTCTGTCATCTCGTCAAATGGATCCAAGCCGTCATAATGACGATCAATGCTAACCACATTAAATTGAGAAAGAGCTGCTAATTCTAAAGAAAAGTCAAATAAATCAACGTTATCAGTTTTAAAATACACACGACCTCCTAATTTAAGGATGCGGTAATATTGGGCTAAATATTTTTCCGAAGTCAGTCGATGTTTATGATGACGTTTCTTTGGCCATGGGTCAGAGAAATTTAAAAATAAGACATCAACACTGTTTTCCTTTAAGTTCGGTAAAAGCACATCAGCATCAGCATAAATGAGTTTGGCATTAGAAATTTCTTGTTCGACAATTTTTTTAGTTGTAATTCCCGAACAAGTGACATTTCTTTCAATACCGACAAAAAGTTTATCGTTAAACTTAAGCGCCATGTTGCATAAAAAATTACCTTTGCCAGCGCCTATTTCTAAACAATAACTCGGTAAAGAATTGAGCTGTTCAATTGAAAGCGAAACTTCTGGATGATCGTCCAAATAAGGTTTTGCCCATGACTTGAATCTTGGTCGCATTAAATTTTCTTCCCTAAATCAATAATTGCTCTAGCGTAAATTGCCATCGCTTTTTCTAAATGCGCGACTTTCACATTTTCATTTACCCCGTGCATAATTGAGTTATGACCTGGAAATTCCATGCCAAAAGCGACAACATTGTCGGCTTCTTTTGCATAAGTACCTCCGCCCGTCGCTATTGGAGGAGTAATAAAGTCGCCAGTTTCTTGCTGATAAACATCTAACAAAGTATTAATTAATACACTATCCTTAGGATAGAAAAGTAAAGGAGAAGTGCCTAAAACTTCAACGTTAAAGGGTTTGCTATTTTCCGTTACTCCTACAATCATTTGTTCGCTTGTTACTGTTTCAACATGACGATAGTTAACGACCATTTCAAGTTTTCCCTCTTCATAAGAAAATAAGCCAACGTTTAAAGAATTGGTACCCATATTTTCACTAGTTGCGTCTACTTTTAAGCCTTCACCACGTAGTGGGGCATATAATTCATAAAGTAATTTGAAATCTTCGTTAGCAAAAAACTCGCCTAGATGTTTAACGGCAATCATCGCCGCGTTAATGCCGACCCATGGCATCGACCCGTGAGCTGCTAAACCATGAAAAATCAAAGTCATAACGTTATCATCGGCCATATATGAGTAATCAACTTGATGCTCGTTTAAGTAACCAACGAAGTCTAAATTAGTTTTTAGTTTGACTTCGCACTTTTCGATGACTGAGTTAGAAGCAACACCGCCCTTAATCGAAATAAGTTCAGGAAATGTAATTTCTTTACTAATCTTAAAGCCGATAATACCTTTTTCTGCATAGATGAGTGGGAAATCAGAATCAGGAGAAAAGCCTAAAGTAGGTTGTTTTTTCTTTAAATGTTCAAAATAATATGTCATACAGGCAGAACCACGTTCTTCATTGCCACCTACTAAAAAGCGAACTTGATAATTACCTAATAAGTTATTGTCTCTGAGCGCCTTCATAGCATAATAACTAGCAAGCATCGGACCCTTATCATCAGCGACGCCACGGCCATATAAGACGCCATCTTTTTCAAATACGGTTAATGGATCTTGCGGCCAACCAGTACCGACTGGAACGATGTCTGCATGTGCCATAATGGTAATGTTAGGCTCTAAATCATTAGTGATAATTTCTACCACCATGTTTTTATAGTTACTAACTTTAAAGCCATCTTTTATAGCGAGTTGTTCCACATACTTTAAGGCCTTAGTGACACCAACACCGAAAGGATTGATTTCATCAACTGTAGTTTCGTCATATGTAGAATCAATGGCCACCAAGTCTTTTAAGCTTTTGAGCATCTCGTTTTTATATGGGGCGACAAGTTTTGAATAATAATCTTTATTTTGCATATTAATACGTTTCCTTTACTTAATATTTTTTTGAATGATGATATCTAAGCCTTCTAGATTGAGATTTGAATCGTAGATGAAGTCATCTTTTAAGATATCTTTGACATACACTGCTCCACCACCAGTGAGAATGTGTTTGCATGGGTAGCCAAGTTCTTTTTCATAGCGCTTAAATAAACCGAGAATCATGTCAGCGTGACCGTAGACAATGCCAGCGTTCATTGCTTGCAATGTATTTTTTGCCATTACTGAGGATGGAGCGATTAACGACACTTTTGGTAAAAGCGCGGCTTTATTTGAAAGAGATTCAGCACTAAGAGTTAAGCCGGGCATAATAAGGGCTGAACAAAAAATAGAATCTTTATCAAGTAAGAGAATTTTGCTAGCCGTCCCTAAGTCCGCAATGAGTAATGGCGCGCCATATTTTTCTTTTGCCCCGACTAGGTCGGCGATCAAATCGTTGCCGATTTCTAAGGGATTATCAACTTTAATTGATAAACCTGTTTTTGTTCCTGGACCGATAAGCATTGGCTCTTGATGAAATAACTTTTTAATCGCGTTAATGATCATCAAGTTTACTTGAGGAACAACAGAAGAAAAAATGACATGCTTTATTTTGCTTCGATCAATATCAAGGACATCAAATCTAGCTTTGAATAATAAATAAAATTCATCCTCGGTTAAACGCGCATCAGTATTAAAAATAAGTTTTGTGACGATTTCGTGATTATCAAATACGCCAATACCAATTGTAGAATTGCCTACATCAATACAAATATTCATGTTACGCCACCACGATATTGACCAATCGGCCTTTCACAACGATGATTTTAACAATTCTTTTGCCTTCAATATGACGCTTGACGCTTTCTACTTCTAAAGCAGCCGCTTGAATTACTTCATCGTTGTCATCGACGCCGACAGTCATTTCCCCTCTTAATTTACCATTGACTGAAATGCCCATGGTCACTGTGTTTAAAACTAGTTTATCGGGATTATATGTTGGCCAAGGTTCATAAGCAATTGTTTGGTCATGCCCTAACTTATGCCACATTTCTTCACCTAAATGCGGAACGATTGGTGAAATAATTTTCACAAAGCCTTCTGCATAATCTTGGCTAATCTTATTAACGCGATAAACTTCATTAATGAATATCATCATTTGACTGATTGCCGTATTAAATGAAAGTTTTTCATAATCTTCAGATACTTTCTTAATGGTTGAATGATAAACAAAATCAAGCTCTGGAGTCGCTTCTTTTGTCACAACATCATTTTCAATAATGATTCTATACATTCTTTCCAAAAAGCGGCGAGCACCTTCAACACCTTGCTCACTCCAAGGTTTACTCGCTTCGAGCGGACCCATAAACATCTCATAAAGTCTTAATGTGTCTGCGCCATATTGTTTGACGATAACACTTGGATCAACGACATATTCTGGGTAACGCTTACCCATTTTGATATTATTACTACCTAAAATCATTCCTTGATGGACGAGTTTTTTGAATGGTTCATCGAAAGAAATGAAACCTTTTTTGTATAAGTATTTAGTCCAAATACGAGAATAAATCAAGTGACCCACAGCATGTTCAGGACCACCGATATAAAGATCAACCGGTAGCCAATGGTCAGCAAGTTTTTTATCACAGAAAATGTTGTTGTTTTTTGGATCAACATATCTTAAGAAATACCAACTTGAACCGGCACTGCCTGGCATGGTGGAAGTTTCTCTTTTACCGATTATGCCATTATGCTCGTATTTGACCCATTGATCGGCATTTTCAAGCGGTGCTTTGCCACCACGACCTTTATAATCGTCGAGTTCTGGTAAAACTAATGGTAGCTCATCGTCGTTAAGGGCAACAATAGTTCCATCTTCTAAATGGACGACTGGCACTGGTTCGCCCCAATATCTTTGACGGGCAAAAATCCATTCTCTAAATTTATAGTTAACTTTGGCTTTACCGATATTTTGTTTTTCTAAAGCTTCAATCATTTTATCGTTTGCGTCTACTTTATTTAAGCCATTGATAAAGCCTGAGTTAATGTGCAACCCATCTCCTTCAAAAGCTTCATTTTCGATATCTCCGCCTTCAAGCACTGGCACAATATTTAAACCATACTTTTTCGCAAATGCATAGTCGCGTGAATCATGGGCGGGAACGGCCATAATCGCCCCAGTTCCATAACTGGAAAGAACGTAATCGGAAATATATATCGGAACGAGTTTTTCACTAAAAGGATTAATGGCGTATGCACCAGTAAAGCAACCTGTCTTATCTTTAGTAGTTGAAGTTCTTTCGATTTCACTTTTGCTGGCCGCTTCATTTTTATAAGTTTCTATAGCCTCTTTTTGTTCGGGAGTAATTATGTTATCTACAAGAGGATGTTCTGGTGCAAGCACGCAGTACGTGCATCCAAAAATAGTATCGGCTCGTGTGGTAAAAACAATAAAAGATTCGTTTGAATTAGCGACCTTAAATTCAATTTCTGCACCGATAGATTTACCAATCCAGTTTCTTTGAATTTCTTTAGTGGATTCTGGCCAATCAATTTTATCCAAACCTTCTAAGAGTTGTTCGGCAAATTTTGGTTGTTCAATGACCCACTGTTTTAAGTTTTTGCGAATGACAGGATAGCCACCTCTTTCGCTTTTTCCATCGATAATTTCATCGTTACTTAATACAGTTCCGAGTTCTTCACACCAGTTGACTGGCATATCGATGTATTTGGCATAGCCATCTAAAAATAAGCCCTTAAATATCCATTGAGTCCATTTATAAAAGCTTGGATCAGAAGTAGAAATGACTCTATCCCAATCGTAATCAAAACCAAGTTCCTTGAGCTGCTTAGTAAAATAAGCGACGTTTTCGTTAGTGAATTTACCTGGATGTTTTCCAGTTTGAACGGCGTATTGTTCTGCAGGCAAACCAAAAGAATCATAACCCATGGGGTGTAAGACGTTAAAGCCTTGCATTCTTTTCATTCTGCTCACTATATCAGTGGCGGTATAACCTTCTGGATGGCCAGCATGTAAACCAGTGCCACTTGGATAAGGAAACATATCTAAAGCATAAAATTTCGGTTTAGAGAAATCATAAACGTCAGTCTTAAAAGTTTGATTGTCTGACCAATATTTTTGCCATTTCTTTTCAATGTCACGATGATTAAATCCCATAATGTTGTTGTCTCTTTTCTACTTGATGATTAATTGATAAAGTTTTAAATATTGTTGCGTGCTCTTTTCCCATGAGTTATCAGTATTAAGAGCATTTTTCATTAATTGGCGAAGAGTGGTTTTGTCGTTATATGTATCTAACGCGTATAAAGCAGTTCTCGTCATTTCGTTAGCATTATAAGGATCAAACCCGAAGCCATTTGCTTCGATTAAGTTATCACCGTTATAGCAAATTACTGAGTCGCGTAAGCCGCCTGTTCTTCTGACAATCGGTAAGGTGCCATAACGCTGCGCAATCATTTGTCCTAAACCGCATGGCTCAAATAATGACGGCATTATAAAGAAGTCACTTGCGGCATATATTAAGTGGGCTAGTGGGTCACTATAACCGAAATATGAGCCAACTTGATTTGGATAGCGGTTTTTTAGTTCGCTAATTTTTTGTTCGTACTTTTTTTCACCACTACCAAGAATGATGAAGTTCGCTCCTTTTTCTAATAACATTTCTAAAGCCGGAAAAAGAATGTCGAACCCTTTTTGCCATGTAATTCTTGTCACCATCGTAAAAAGTGGTCCCGGACGATTTTTCAAACCGACTCTTTCAAAAAGGGCTTCACGATTTGCTTTTTTTCCACTGACAAGATTTTTAGAACTAAAAGTTTTTACAATTAGTGGATCTTCTTCGGGATTAAATTCGCCATAATCGATGCCGTTAAGTATACCGAGAAAATCCCATTCACGGTAACGAAGCACACTATCTAACCCCATCCCACCTTGCGGAGTTAAGAGTTCTAAATGATGGGTTGGCGAGACGGTCGCGATTTTATCAGAAAAAACAATACCCGCTTTTAAGGTAGATACTTGGTCATTAAAACGGACTGAGCCGTTATCGAAAAGCTCATCAGTCAAGTTATAAAAATCACCTAAAGCAAACTTTGGCATTAAGCCTTGAAAAGCTGGATTATGAATAGTAAAGACAAACTTAACATTGCCATATTTTTCTTCACTATGATCGTCGATTTTGATTAAGCAAGGTAGCATTCCCGCTTGCCAATCGTGAACGTGGATAATATCTGGATATAAATGTTTGACGAAAATAAATTCTTTGGCGGCCATTACAAAAAAAGCAAAACGTTCACCATCATCAAAATCGCCATAAATATGACCTCTTTCGAAATATTGTTGATTTTGAATGAAGTAATAATTGATGCCTTCATAAAGCATATGAAAAACTTTTACATTTTGTTTTCTCCATGACATATGCGTTCTAAAAGAAGCTGCTAAAGTCAATTTTGAAAAAGAAAAAGGTTGAGTCAAAGTATCGTACAAAGGCAATATTACTGATACTTCTTGACCAGTTTTAACCAATTGCTTTGAAAGAGAATATACAACATCGGCCAAGCCGCCAGTTTTACAATAAGGACGAGATTCACTCGCCACCATGACAATTTTCATTAGATATGCGCTCCAAAACTAATATAAATGAAATCATCTTTATCACCACTGACTTTAATGATTTCTTTAATTTTGACATTTTTATCGGTAACAACGTATTGCACAGTGGCGTTCTTACCAACTTTTGTTCCTGAATAAAAGATGCAATCTTTAACCACTGCCCCTTCTTCGACGATGACATCACGACCAATAACTGAGTTAATAACGGTGCCTTTAATGATTGATCCGTTAGCGACGAAGGAGTTTTGAACTTCGGCTTTTTCGCCATACATTGCTGGTGGAGTATTGTGAGTAGTTGTATAAATCGGCCAATCTTCTTTGAAAAGTTGTTTACGAATATCGTAACTTAAGAGGTTGATTGAATACTTTACAAAATTTTGGAAAGTAAGAATTGGAACGACTAAGCCATCAAAAGCAAAAGCATTAATATTGTACATTTGATTATTAGCGATATGGCGAACCAAATCGCGAATGTTAAAAAGTGTAGAAATCTCACGTGATTTCTTAACGAGTTCGACAAATGTTTTAAAATTGAATATAAATACTTCAAGCGAGACATCAGCTTCTTTGTTTTTGCCTAAATTAATCGCAAACTTATCAACAATACCGTCATTAATATCGATGATGTCACAGTTGATGAATTCTTCATCAGCGTTATCAACATGCTTATAGATTAAAGAGATTTCTTTACCGCTAGCTATGTGCTGATCTAAGTATGGTTTGAAGTCGATTGACATAATAAAAAAGGCAGGAGCAATAACGACATAGTCAGCTTTTTCATTTTCTAGGTGTTGCCGGTTTGCCAAAAGGTTGTTGATATCTGTATTAAATTTAGAAGATGGAACATTTTCGTTATAAAAAATTCTTTGGTTACCGGTTTTAGTGTTGTTAATCCAAATAGAACCATCTCGTACATGAGAAATAACCGAGTGCAAAGATGAATCAACTAAAATACCAACGCGATCAATACCTGAGTTGGAAAAGTTTGAAAGAGGAAAGTCCATTAGTCCATATCTACCCAAAAAAGATACAGTACCTATGGTGCGCTTTTCGGTCAGTTTACCGAGGTGTGGCGCATCGTGTAAGTTACAAATACCAAATACTTTCATATTACTTAGTCACCTTTCCGCCAACAAGGACGATGGAATCAGAATTTAAATTCACCGTGGCTCCAGCTTCAATAATTGAATTTGGAGCAACGATAACGTTACTTAATTTGGCTCCTCTTTTAATGATGCAATTTTCCATAACCACGCAGCGATTTAGTACTGCATCTTCTTCAATTAATACTTCGTGAGAAATAACTGAAGCAGAAACCTTGCCCAAAACAATTGCGCCTTGGTTGGCAATTGAATTTTTTATATCGGCTTCTAGGCCGAGATATTGCGGTGGGCTATATGTATCTTTGGTGTAAATTCTTGTGGAATAGTCATCATACAGATTAAAGTTTGCGCGATTTAATGCAACGTCCATATTCGCTTCGTGCAATGATTGAATTGTGCCAACATCGCGCCAGTAACCTTGAAAACGATAGGCTTGAAGTTTTAAACCATCATTCAACATGTGAGGAATAATATCGCCACCAAAGTCATGAGTGGAGTTCTCATTTTCCTTATCAGCGATCAAATACTTTCTTAATAATTTCCAAGAGAAAACATAGACGCCCATTGAAGCGAGATTACTTTTTGGTTGTTTTGGTTTTTCTTGGAACTCGATAATGCGGTCTAATTTATCAACCGCCATAATGCCGAAACGAGAAGCTTCACTTGGATCGACTTCGATAACGGAAATAGTTGCGTCAGCTTTACTAGCTATATGAAGCGCAATCATGTCATTGTAAGTAGTTTTATAAATATGGTCACCAGAAAGAATAAGCACGTGTTCTGGTGCTAAACCATCAAGAAAATCAATATTTTGGGTAATAGCGTCTGCGGTACCTTTGTACCAGTTTGCCCCTTCATCAGTTTGGCGAGGGGCAATCGCTTGGAGCAAGGAGTGGACTCCATTAAAACCCCATTTTTCACCATTGCCAATATAACTCTCCAACAAAGTTGGTTCATATTGAGTTAAAACACCAATAGTATTGATTCCACTATTGGCACAGTTACTTAAAGGAAAGTCGATAATACGATATTTTGCAGCGAAGGACACAGCAGGTTTCGCCATTTTTTTGGTCAGAATTCCTAATCTAGTACCTTTGCCACCAGCTAGGATCATTGCAACAACATTATGTGACATAAAACACCCCTTTCACTATGTGCACATTATATCATTTGCCTGCGCATGTGATAACTATTTTCCGTCTGTTGTACGAAAAAAATATGATAGTATACTAAGAGCATGAAGTTACCAGTGGATAAAAAAAGAACCATTATTACATTTATTATCGTTGATATAATTTTTGCCCTTTTACTCTTTGTTTCAGCTTTAGACATGTTTCTTGATTCTGTTTGGGGTTTTGGGCAATTCGGAGTGATCGCATTATTCGTTGTCATTTCAGTTTTGATGTTAGTATTGTCTTTGACACGTAATTTTTACGTGATTGAACCAAAATTCCTTGTCGTGGTTAAAGGAAGAAAAGAGTTATATTACTACTATAACGACATAATCTTTATTGACCACGAACGGACAAAAAGAAAGAAAATTTTAACCTTTGTGACAAGTAAAGGACATGTTCGATATTTGCCTTTTGATCGTGATGGAAAGATATATGAAGCTTGTCTCGATAAATGTAATAATCTTGTGGATGAGGAAGAATTACTCAGAAGATTCCCAAAAATTAGTATTTAAATAAATAGGTTAATTTATATCATAGATTTTCACGCTTATTCAAATTGTTTAGCCAACTTAACGAACATAAGTAAATAGTTCGTTAACACAAATAAAGAAAACTACAAATCAACCTTATTCTTATAAAGAATACAAATTTTTATTTTGTTGTTGCCAAGATTATACCCTTATGTTAATATT
>CAZSEU010000005.1:0-50556 GCA_964606005.1 uncultured Staphylococcaceae bacterium | reverse complement strand
AATGTTTTTGACCAGAAATCTTAATAATTCAATAAAAAAATAAAGGGCACGTGTGGCCCTTTTTATTTTTCTAAAATTTTAATTAGATCAGCTATTGAATCAAGGATATATGTTGGCTGATGCTTTGCGCTTAGGAACTCTTCTTTGGTGGTTTCGCCAGTTAATACTCCAACCGTTTCCACTCCCGCGTTAATGCCTGCCATAATGTCAGTGTAATGACGATCACCAATCATTAGTGTTTCTTCCTTACTTACTCCGAACTTTTCCATGACTTGATACAACATTTCAGGAGCTGGTTTACCTAAAAACAATGGTTTCTTATTGGTGCAGGCTTCAATAGCCATGCAAATACCACCACAATCAGGTATATATAAGCCATTTTCTATTGGGCAACGGTAATCCATGTTGGTAGCAATAAAACGCGAACCTTTTTGAATATATATGCAAGCGGTTTTAAGTTCGTCATATTTTAATTCTGTATCAAAAGAAACCAAAGTAACTTCTGGAACAACTTCACTAGCCTCGTCAACTAACGTAAAATGCTTCCTCAACTCGTCTTTAAAACTACTAACTCCCAAGACATACACGGTCCTAATATTTTCATTTTGCAAAAACTTAATGGTTGTATCGATTGAGGAGTAGAAATTGTCCTCCGAACAGGTGATTCCCATCCGTCTAATTTTATCGACATAAAAAGAAAGTGAATGAGAAGAATTATTTGTTAAAAATACAAAATTAATTTTATTTAATTCAAAATAATTAAAAATATCATTTACACCATTAAACAACTGATTTCCAAGGTATATGGTTCCATCCATATCTAGGCAAATAAGCTTCTTTTTTAGCCTTACGTTGGCCTTATTTGCATTATTTGTCATATTATCTATCTCTCCAGTCTATTTACATTATATTTTAATATTGCATAAATTAATAAATTATTATATCGAATTAATCACAAGGATATATAACATTAATTTGCTCTCTAATTGTATCCATAATTTTTAACACTTCAAGGGATGAATTCCAGGAAATTAAGCTTTCTTTTTTATCGTTTAATATATCTTCAGAAACTTGCAAAAACTGATATGAAAATTTGGGTTCTGAATTCTTGTACACGGTCCGCCCATTTTTATTTACTAAAATTGCCTTATTCGCCATATGAAATAGCGGTACTTTGATGGTTCCTTGATCACCTTTAATAATACAATAATCCCCTAAAAGGCATTTGAAACCGCTAATGATCGTGGCATCAAAATTATCATATGAGAAAATTGTTTTATTATAAATATCCACTCCTTGAAATAATTTGCCCTTACTAGCAATTTTTTTCGGTATTCCAAATAGTTCATACATATATCTTACACAATAAACGCCAAGATCCAACAAAGCGCCACCGTATTTATTTATCTCCACAAGACGTTTGATCTTTTTATGTCCTAATAGTGGTACGCAAAAACGGCATTCGACATGGCGGATATTTCCAATCTGCTTTTCTTCAATCCATTTTTTAACTTGATATGACACCGGATTAAACCAAGTCCACATTGCTTCGCAAAGAAAAGTATTTGTTTCTTTATTAATAAATAATAGTTTTTCAAATTCTTTTGCGTTACCAGTAATTGGTTTTTCACACAAAACCGGTTTATGGTTTTCCAGGCACATCTTAATAAAAGAAAAATGCGTCTCGTTCGTAGTTGCGATATAGATTCCATTAACTTCAGGATCGTTTATCGCCTCAAGAGCGGAATTATAAACACGGCTTTGATAAATATTTGCGAAGTTGAGCGCTTTTTCTTTAGTGCGATTATATACCGAAACAATCCTGTGACCATCAATGGTGACGACTTGTTTGGCCACGCGATGCGCAATTTTTCCAGCCCCAATAAAGCACCAATTAAATGACATATTTATTTTGTGTGTTGTCCTTTAACGTATTTTATCGCCGCTTCTTCAACTGGAACTGCGGCAATATAACGTGCCAGGAAACGATTGAAACCATCTACCTCTTCTTTGGTGGCTTGAGCAATATCCTCTTTCGCATTAGCAAATACTTTATTTTCTAAGAAATCTTCTAACGTCTCGCCTTTTTCTTGAACTAACATATATGCTGCAAGTAAGGCTTGACCATAAGGACCTCCTTCGCCAGCACTGGCCAAAGTAGCAACTGGGGCGTTAATCGCAGCACTTAAGGCTTTAGCGCCAACGACTGGAGTTTTGAAAAAACCTCCATGGCCATATATTTTATTAATTTCAACCCCTTGTTTAATTAGAATATCTAAACCAATTCTTAAGGTGGCTAAAATACCGAGGATATGGGCCTTCATAAAATTGGCTAGCGATAATTTGGCATCTGGTTCACGAACAAACAATGGTCTACCTTCTTGAACACCAACAGCAGCTTCGCCAGAGAAGTAGTTAAACGAGATCAAACCACCGGCATCAGTTTCACCTTCAAGTGATTTGTTAAACAAACGTACATAGAGTTCGTTTCTTTGAATTGAACCACCTGCAAGGACAATGGCTTGGTGTAACAATTCAACCCAAGCATTGATATCTGTGGTGCAGTTATTAGCATGAACCAACACTGCTGGAACGCCACTTGGAGAAGCAATAACGTCGATTTCTTTGTTAACTTTAATATTTTTATCGGTAACAAGAGTGATGTTGCTGCTTGTACCAAGTGATGAGTTTCCATAACCTACTCTTACTGAGTTAGTAGCAATCATGCCTGTACCCATATCGCCTTCTGGAGCACAGAATGGAATGCCGGCTTGCAAAACGCCAGATGGGTCAATAATTAAAGCGCCTTCTTGAGTTAAATAACCAGCATTTTTGCCAGCGACCATGACTTCTGGTAAAATGTCCAATATTTTCCATGGAACTTTATCTTTTGTGAGGTCGTCAAATTTAGCGACCATGTTGCGATCGTAATCTTTTGTATTTTTATCAAGTGGGAACATGCCACTACCATCGTTAGCTCCAATTACCTTTTTACCAGTTAACAAATAATGGAAGTAACCAGCTAAAGTTGTGGCGAATGTAATGTCCTTAACTTCTTTTTCCCCATTCAAAATGGCTTGGTATATATGAGCGATGGTCCAACGTTGTGGAACATTAAATTCAAACAAAGCAGAAAGAATTTCTTGTGCGTCTGGACAAATAGTATTTTTCCAAGTACGGAATTCAGCAAGTTGGTTGCCCTTTTTATCAAATACAAGGTAACCATGCATCATGCCGGAAATACCAATTGCGCCAACTTTGGAAAGTGGGCGACGATATTTTGTTTCAAATTTACTCTTTAAGCCTGCATAGCAATCGATTAAGCCCAATTTGGCTTGTTCAAGTGTATAAATCCAAACACCATTTTTTAGGGTGGATTCCCAAGCATACTCATTCGAGACAATAATTTCGTGGTTTTCATCAAGCATGACAGCTTTAATTCTGGTCGAACCGAATTCAATACCAATGACACATTTTTCTAATATCATATTTGTCCTCCGTTTGGTCAAGCCAAATTAAAAAAATTACATATTATCTACACAATTGATTGTGTATAGAAGATTTATAGCGCATCTTTCATGTTGATAACATGACAATAGCAAAATATTAGGTGGCTGTTTATGCTGTTTTTTTCAGTGAACATAACCCTTAGTTATATTCGATCTCAAAATTACATATTCAAAATAGACTTAAGGTCTTTGATAGAAAGTGATTTAATTGATGAATCGTCATTACTAATAACTTTATCAACCAATTCTTTCTTTTCGTTTTGTAGGTTGACAACACGTTCTTCAATGCTGTTTTCTGCAATCAATTTAATGACCTCAACAGAACGTGTTTGGCCAATGCGGTGAGCGCGATCGCTCGCTTGCATTTCGGCGGAGTAGTTCCACCAAGGATCAAGATGCACCACTACGTCTGCACCCACTAAGTTTAAACCAGTACCACCAGCTTTTAAGGAAATAAGTACAACTTTGTATTCTTCGTTTTGGTTAAATTCGTTGCATATTCTTAAGCGCTCTTTTGCAGCGGTTTCACCAGTAATCATAAAATATTTTATGCCCATGTTTTCAAGCTCTTGTCGAACAATATTTAATGCTGTAACAAATTGAGAGAAAATTAAGAAACGGTGATTTTCTTTTTCTTTTTCACTAATAATTTCTTTTAAAGCAGTAATTTTTCCAGACTCACCGACGAAATTATCTACAAAAGTAGAAGGATCAACGCAAATCTGACGCAAGCGAGTAATAATTGACAGGATTTCCATAATCTTTGAACCACCATCGCCACTTTTAAATTCTTCTTTGGCTTTTAAACGGAAAGCATCGTAAAGCTTGCGTTGCTCAACACTCATTTCGGTAGTGATAATAACTTCAAATTTTTCTGGCAAGTCTTTTAAGACATCTTCCTTCTTCCTTCTTAAAATAAAAGGTGCAACTTTGCTTTTTACAACTCGATAATAATCTTCGTTATGCTCATATGCATCTTTGAAACTATCGTAATCGAGCAAATAATTAGGCATTAAGAAATCAAATATACTCCACAAATCATAAATGTTGTTTTCAATAGGAGTGCCGGTTAGAGCAATTGTGTGAGAAGCATTGATTTGCTTAACAGCATTGGTTTTTTTCGCATGCATATTCTTGATGAATTGTGCTTCGTCTAAAATACAAATATCAAATGTAATACCAGCTAGATTTTCATACTCGTTTCTAAGCGAGTCGTAGCTGATAAAAAACACTCCGAACTTATCGTTTTTAATTTTTTTAATAATTCTTTTTCTTTCCTCAATTGTGCCAATAATAGCCGCCACGGGTATGTTTTTTGCAAATTTATTAAACTCACTTATCCAGTTAAAAACTAATGATTTTGGAGATACGATAAGGATTGGTTTGTTTGTTTTAACTTGGTCTATAAAAGCGATTGTTTCAATTGTTTTTCCTAAGCCCATATCATCGGCTAGAATACCTCCTAGAGAGTACTTATATAAAACAGAAAGCCATTTCACACCTTCAATTTGATAATTTCTTAATTCACCATCAATCGTTGGAGAAGGAATTTCATAATTTTCAAAGTTTTTAAGCTCTTCAAAAACTTCATCTAAATAACTATCCATTGATATAAAATCATTATTTTTACCATAAGCCTTGAAAGCATAATATAGAGGTAATGCTTTGCGATTACTCAATGCACCATTACTAATTAAATCAAAATCCTTGGCTAGTTCATAAAAAGTTCTAGTTTCTTCTGAACTAATATTAATGAAACTATCACCAATTTTAATAAATTTCTTTTTGCGTTTTATTCCAAGCAAGATCGCTCTTAACTCTTCATCGCTATAAATCGATTGATCAACCAAAACATCAAGCATAGAACCTTCTTTTTTAATCATGATTTTTGGAGAAGCAAAAGAAGACAGTTTGCGGGTATCTAGATTCTTAGAAAAATATAGTTCAGCAACGTTGCGCAAAGGTTCTAAGGAAGTATTTAGGAAATCCCAAACTTTAGTGCCGTCAGCTAAAATGTTTTCAAAAAAACCGTAACCTTCCAATACATTTTTGTAATGTTTTATTTGTGATATTTCATGAAAATTTGAAATGCTGGAATATGGGATTTCTACATCGTTTTTCAAGTATTTGGTTGTGACATAAATATTATCTTTATCGTAATCAAAATAGGCTTTTATTTTTAATGATGAAACCGCCATCATTTCATTGATAGTGTCAGAAAATCTAAAGTATTGTTGGTATTTTTCAAAATATAAATATTTGAAGTTATCAAAATTATTTTCAACAGTAGATAGTGGATATGTTCTCACACTATCAATAAGCCGATTAATAAATAAGTTGTTGGTAAGGGGCTTAATTTTATTGGCGGACTTACATATATAATATTTCTTTGTCAAAGGTATATAGCCCGTGATAATGCCTTCAACATTTAGCGAGTAATTGTCATTTACATTGACCACAACTGGCATAGTTTCTTTTTCGACATGATATATTTCTTCATTAATGTAAAGATAGTCATCTTGCAAGGCATCAAGCAAGTCATCAAGCAAGTTTAAAGAGTTTTCATTTCTTAGATCAATGAAAAAGTTTGGATTGTATTTTTGTAAGATTTTAATAATTTTTTGACTAACTTCATCAAAAGAAGATAAGTTATGAATTAAGGTTAAATCCTTACCATATTTAAACTCTTCTTCTTCATTAAAACGATAGAGAAATCTATCGATTGAAGCAATTTTATATTCTTTTGTTTTTCCAACTGTGGCGTTAACCGCATAAGACCAGCGAGTATCTTCTAGATAAATCTTAATTCTCGCCTTGCTGCTTGTACTTGCTATTTCTTCTTTATACATTTCTTTAAAAACACTATCTAAAGATGCATCAAATTTATTTTGTTGCTCTCTTCTTTCAATATCAGAAATCTCATATAAGAATTTTTCGGAAAGTATTTTGATCTGTTCGTATTCTTCTTTATAAATTTTTGTGGCCAAGATATCGAAGTGACGACATGGTTTTTTCTCGCGGCATATTTCACAGTTATAATCAATTTTGCCATTATGAGAAATCTTAAAATTTATAACTAATAGACGATTCACATAAGTAAATAAGCGAATAAAAAAGATTGGATGGTTTTCTGCATCATTCTCAATGCCGTATTGATAAGCAAAATATGTAAATAGCTCCATATCTTTTGGAGTCAAGTTTTCAAGTTGGTGTCGAGCCAAGAATAATAAAACGTCCATATCAATACACTCGAGCCTTCTTTGGTCTTCTTATGTTAGCTTCCACTAGTTCGTTTATGAATGTTGAGCCAGGAATCTTTTTACTAAGTTCGATTGCAAGACGAATAACGCGTTCATCAACAAAATCATGTTGTAAAGCAACGCCAATAAGTAGTTCAACTAGTGTAGGATAATATTGTTCTTTGATATTGTCGAAATTATTATAAACAATTGGAATGTAGCGACTCTTATCATTACTATAAGCGGAGACTCTTAAAAAATAATCAAAAGGTATTTGTTTAATCTTGTTTTCGTTTAATGGTAACTCATCGAATAGTAATAGATAAGTGCCTAGAAACGCTTTGGCAGGACCATTCATAATATCAGAGACATAATAATGATGATTCATCTGGAATAAAAATGCGCTTTTAAGCAAGGATATATCTTCTATCGTTAAGTCTTGAAATTTTAAGTACTCCACCATCACTTGGTTAGCCAATCTTTCTTCGTTAAAATTATCAGAAGCATGAGAAAGTAATTCCACCAATGCTCTGCAGTCGGGATATAAAATAATGTGGTAAAGATTAACTTTTTTTGCAGGAGATGTTTTTTTATCAAAATCGTTTTTTAAAGAACTATACGAGTTTATTGCTTCGTTAATCATGTTTTGACTATCAGCGGGAACAACATTTAGCAGCTCAACAAAATTTATCTCATTATTTGGATTGAAAAACAAAGGTGCCAATACATCATTGATGACACGAGCTTTATATTGACCTCTTAGATAATAGGAAGTGAGTAGCTCGATAAATTGTTTGCATTTATCAAAGGTTTTGATGCGAAAGTTTAAGTGGCTCAATAACGGAATGTTATCACCACTACGTACATAAAAGTACTTCTCAAGCATATCCTTAATGTCATTTGAGTTTATATTTGGATTAGCAACTGTTTTAGTTGGACTGCGATCTAAAAACTGTTTCATTTTGAGAAAAACAGCATATAAATGCTTACAGGTTCCCTCTTTTGGACATGTGCAAGATAGGTTAATAAATGAATCTTTATCAGTTGCAATTCTAAAGGAATAATCTTTAGTTCCGACGATCGTTCCATAACATTCGTTTTCACTGATGTGCATATCTTTTATCGCGTTATCAACATATGAAGAAGCTTTTTTCTTGCTACCATCATCAAACAAACCTTCAAAAAGTCCGAGCGATACAAATTTGGTTAATGACATATTATCCGCTACAGACATATAAGGATGCGATAGCAAAACATCTTTGATAATTTGTCCGTCACCAAAAAAAATGCGACCAACATCATGTTGCTCTCTTTTAATCAAGACACCTAAACCGAGAGAAAGGTGTTTTACAATGAGAAAACGAACCGCCATACCTAACCATCATTATAACAAAACATCATTTTTCATTAAACAATTATTTGTATTATCTGATAAAACGCACGAAAATCATGGTTGAACTTAAAATTTTACTAGTTTAGTAACGAAGGTTTATAATATAGTTAAAAGATATAGGAGACCAATGTTATGAAGTTTAAAAGACTATTTTTGTTGCTCGCAGCAACCACTTTAATGGTTGGATGCGCAAATATTGATAACTCAAGCAATTCGCAAGGACAATCGAGTGTAAACTCTTCAGCCATCAAATCATCAAGCACCAACCGCAGTTCTACTCGTGCTTCTAGTTCTACTAAAAGCAGTAGCAAAGCGGCTAGCACGTCTGCAACTAGACCAATGCCAAGCAGTTACTATGTTCCACCAACAGATTCCAAATTAAAAGCTCCAATCGTTACTTTTAATACTGTTGAAGGTAAAAATTTAGATTTTGCAAATAATCCAAATAGAACCACTTACCCAAGACCAGAAGTGATTGGCACAATCACTACTTCAAACTGTGATGAAGATTTTGTCATTACTAATGCCGTTGCAGAAATGCGTGTAAGAGGTAACTATACTGCTAACTATAAAAAGAAACCATTCCGCATTAAGTTCGACTCTAAAACCAATTTTTTTGGTTTGAACGGCGGACAAAAATATAAAAAATGGGTCTTGTTAGCAGACGTTAAAGATTCATCAATGTCTCGTAATGCCGCTACTTATTTTATGGCCGAAGAAATTTTGGAAGGATATTTTGTTCCAGATTTTACTCCTGTACATTTGTATATCAATAACAACTATTGGGGCATGTACCTATTAGGAGAAAATAAAGAAGTTAATCCTGGCCGCGTTGATATTAATGAACCAGAAGAAGGATACACTGGAGTTGACATCGGTTATTTCTTCGAACTCGACTCTTATTGGCAAGAAGCACAAAACCAAGGCGATTATACTTTCGAAATGGGAAAAAACGACTATACTCCTGCTTTTGCGGGCAATAGATTACTTGGTGAAGAAGTACAAGCAGATGGTTATACAATTGCTAGCGATATTACTGACCCTAGACAAGTCACGTATTTACAAAAACGTGTTAAAAACACATACAGTGCTTTATATAAAGCAATCGCAAGCAGTCCAAAGGTTTACCAAGAATTGAATACTGCCGGTGATTTAATTAGTTCAAGTGCATCCACTTCCGAAGAAGCGGTAAGCAAAATAATTGATATCGATTCTTTTGTTAACACCTATATTCTGAACGAAATAACCTGCGACGCAGATATTGGTCGTGGTTCATTCTACTTCTCATTAGACATGTCTGCCGAAGGCAACAAATTATTAACAATGAACTGTCCATGGGACTGGGATTCTTCACTAGGACTAAAAATTAATGCTGTTGAAAGTGCCCAACAAATGTTTGCTGCATTTTCCTCTAACGCATGGCTTGCATTAGTTTGCAAAGCTGACTGGTTTATGCAAAAAGTACAAACAAGATGGCAAGAATTGTTAGAATCTGATTTATTTAATAGAATTAACCAATTTCTCGATGACCGCGCCGAGTTATATGTTGAAGATTATAAGAAAAACTTTGAAAAATGGCCTCATACCATGGGCTTAAATGAAATTGACGAAGGCGGCTGGATGGGAAGAAACGAAATTCGTCCGATTTATCACACCTTAACCACACAAGCACAAAACAAGGATCTCTTAAAAGAATGGATGCAAAGAAGGATAGCTTATCTAACCACCATGTATAATGGTGAACTTCTTCCTGCAAATAGTTCGCATCCTATTTGGACACAAAACGGTAAAGAAGGTTATGATACTGCTGACCCAGGTCCTGGTGGTAGCAGTAGCAGTAGCAGTAGTCAGGGTGGCTGGCCATGGGGCGGAAGTTCTGGTGGAGGCAATAGTAGTTCACCTCAAACACCCCAAGAAATTGCTTCGAATTTTAAAAATGGGGTCACTCCTACCCGCATTGAAGCGGAAAACCCAGTTTCACTGGTGGTCCCACAAAATGTCACTGGGGTTGGTGCAAAGGCTCCTTCCATTCAAGGCGAGGTTGTTTCTAGCGGCCAATACCTTAGTGGACTTAATCCAAACCCCAATATTGTAATCACCTATGAGTATACTGCTTCAGAAAATTGTGAAGCATTAATTTCACTAGGTATTTCTAGACGCCAAAACACATTTAACTTTAGCGATTTTTTTACTCTAACAATCAACTCTTCTCTTATGGGTGGAAACAATATTTTAGATATCCCTTTAACTGGAGCAACTCCACCAGCTGGATATAATGAATTCCACAACTGGACTAATTGGGATGTGGCTTTAGTCAATTTTAATCAAGGTTCAAACACGATTGTGTTTACAACTCAAGGGAGTGGTTCGAATCTCGATTATATCGATATTTACGCTAAATAGTTAAATTTTCCAAAAAACATAGTAAAATGGTCTCGCGATTATGGACCGTTCGATAGCGATAAAAAGAATAACCAGAAACGCCATCATGTTGGCGTTTCTTTGTGTTATCGGCATGTTTTCCGTTCCGTTAGGAGACAACATTAAGATCTCATTACAATTACTGCTTGTTTTTATCATCGGACTTACTGCATATTCGGTCTTTGATGCAATTATTATTACTTCCTTATATTTGCTTATCGGTTTGTTCTTGCCCGTATTTGCAGGATTTTCTGCAGGAATATCCCCCACTTTTGGTTACGTTATTTCTTTTGTGGTAATCGTTATACCTTTATTCTTCTTAAACAAACTAAAAATAAAAAACCCCGTTATTAGGATGAGTATTGCCTGTGTTGTTTCATTAATAGTATGTTATGCAATTGGAACTGCATTTATATGCTGGTATTTAGATATGAGCTTTAAAGAAGCTGTCTTTATGTCTATATTTCCTTATGTATCCTTCGATATCATTAAAATAATAGTCGCCATTATCATCGTTCAATTATTATCCAAAAAAACCTAGCTGATTGACTAGGTTTTCTTTTGATTTAAGAAGCTGCTAATTTCTTCTTCTCTTTATAGACGTAGGCAAGTGACACACTTAGCAAGATGATGAAATGCACAATGGTTTCGATTGGCATTGAAATGAGGCGTTCTAATGGCATTAATGGGGAAACAGAAGAAACATATAGTGTGTCGATTAAGGTCAAAACAATAACCTGGATAAAAATTACGATATTCAAAGCACCAACCACCATAGAAGGAACCAATAAATTGTTCGGCTTCAAAATAATAGACATTGCTTTGATCGTTAATAAGGCAAGAGGAATTAAAAGCCATAGATATTGTGGTAGCGTTAATAACCAAGTGCTTGGAGTCATGAAAAAGCCTGCAAGAAGCAAACCACCCAAACGGTTATATACGAAACAAATAAACAAAAACATTCCAAAAGTGTAAAAAACATATTTTGGTGTTACTTTATACTTTTCTTCATCTTCTTTGAGTCGCTTTATAAATAAGAAATACAGTAAAGCTGAACCAACCATAATAATAAGGTGGAAAATTAAACCAACGATTAAATATCCTGGTAATGGATAAGGTTTAATAAAAGATTTATATACGACAATTCCAGAAATCAAAGCCCCAACAAAGCCCAATAAAGAAAGAAAAAAAGCAATTACTAAATAATTAGTAGTGAGATGTTTGAAGGTTTTTGGTCTTTGATATAGACGCATTAAATAAAATGGCGCACTCACCATCATGGCTGCAAACATGACAATAGGAAAATTGACAAAAATATTAGTTAAAGGTGAACCAGTTGCGTAATTCGAAACATCACTAAAAAGAAGGTTACAGGCATAGAAGGTGGCCAAAGAGCCAATTAATACTGGGATAGCTAACGCAATAATTAAATTTTTCTTATTCATCTTAATTCACCTCGTCATATGCGTGATAATGCTCTTCATATGAGAGCGAATGATCATCGTGAATAATCATGGTTCTGCCACCCATTAAATCATCTGCGTAGTAAATTCTATCGGTAGACTTAATTCCATAACCAAAGGTTACACCTTTATAGGTAACGCGGAAATTGTTGAGATGATCGTGACCGAAAAACATGGCTCTAGTAGAACCGAGTTCAACGATTTTATCAAATAAACCACTGTTATAAGTTGGTGGATAGGATTTTTCTCTTTTTTCCCCATAATCAAGCGTCGCACCATCTTGACCAGTTTGGGCTTTTTCCCAAGCTTCATTTATTTCAGGAAGAGGAATGTGATAATAGAGAGTAGAAGGAATAATCACGCCATTGTTTTGCGAAGTAGAATAGTTGACCATTTTCTCATACCAATCGATTTGGTTTTGTTTAACATGGTCGTAACCAAAACCACCATTATAGTTATAGCGATTTGTATCCATGAGTATGATTTGTTCATGTGTAGCATTATTTTTCATTAAATTAATCACGAAATTACAGTTGCCGTAAACATCATCATTTGGCATATCCTTGAAGATGCAGTTTGATCCATACTTGGTTAAATATGTGGAAAACCATTCAATTGAGAAAAGACATTGTTCGTCATGATTACCAAAAACAACAGTCCAAGGAACATCGTGACTATCCAAATAATCGCACAATCTTCTCGCCGTTCCTTTAGAAGCAAAAGTAAAAACGTCGCCCGTGACTACGATTAGGTTGGGGTTAGATTCATTAATAGTAATATCCATGAAATCAAAATGTAAATCTTGATCATCTTTGTCGGCAATATGCAAATCAGTCAATTGCAAGACACGAAAGTTTTCTTGATATGGAAGTTCAAGTATGTAATCGCTAGCATAGTATGTTTTGTATTGCCCATTGCAAGCGCTTAGCAATAAAAATGAGGATACCAATAAAGCTGATAATTTTCTTTTCATAAAACTATAATAGCACATTCTTCTTTAGCTCAAATGAATGTTTTATTCTTAGAATTGATTATACTTATTTGTTTCCATGTTTAATCTTATTTTGCCAAGACATGTCACGCAGTTTGAAACACCAATTAGGCTTTCCAACAGTTCCGGGGGTATTAATTCTCGCGCGGTCATCTAATTTCAATAAATCTTGTAATGGGAAAATTGTGATGTAGCTATTCGAGTCCCAAATATAATCAAAGAGTGCTGCATATAAATCTTTTGGATAATTAAACTTTGCATTAAGGCGATTAAGGGTTTGTTGATCAAGAGACTTAAGCCAGCCGAAAAGAGTCTGATTATCGTGAGTTCCTGGGTAGAGAATAAAATGTTGGTTGCTTGGTTCAGTATCGAAAATATTAAACTGAACAACTCGCATTCCAGGAAGATGATAAGCGTCTCTTAATTCATGTACACTATCAAAAAGTATGCCCAAATCTTCGGCGATTAATTTTATGTTTGGATATAAAGCAAAAAGGCGGTCAAAAAAGCGCGTTCTTGGACCAACCAACCATTGTCCACGCAAAGCATTTTGGTCAGAAGCTGGAATAACACAATAAGTATCAAAAGCGCGAAAGTGATCTAGACGTAAAATATTACATTTGCTTGCCAAAAAAGCAATTCTATTAATTAAAAATTCATAATTATTATTTTTCATTTTATCAAAATTATACACTGGTGTTCCCCATAGTTGTCCGGTATCAGAAAAGGCATCAGGCGGACAGCCAGATACTAGGGACGGGTAGTAATTTTCATCCAAAGCAAACACTTCTTTGTTGAAGTAGCAATCAACACTATCAAAACCAACATAGAAGGGACAATCTGCAATTATTTGTACATTATTTTTATTTGCATATTTAAATAATTTATTCCATAATTTCGCTGCAATAAATTGGCACCAAATATGATAATTAATTTCTGTATTTTCTTCATTTTTTATTTCAGAAATAGTCCATTCGTTCCATGGTCTATACTTATTTAGTTTTTGTAAGATAAGAAAGCGAGAATAGCGTTCTACCCACGGATTTTCGTTTTTGAATTTTTGATACCCGTAGGGCTTATTTTTTATACTCGAAAAAGCCTTCTTTAGGTACTTTTCTTTGAACTTTTGGGTACCTTTATAGTCGATGGAAGAACTGTTTGGTTTATATATAGGAACACTATCTAATAACTTTATTTTCACTAAGTAATCTAAGTCAATATAACGGATATCAATTGCTTCGCTACACACTGAAACATATGGCGAATCGCCTGGTCCAAGAGGATTAAGTGGAAGGATTTGCCAGTAATGATAATTGCTCTTTTTTAGCCAATCAACAAAGCCATAAGCAGAACGAGAAAAATCACCGATGCCATGCTTTGCAGGTAAGGCTGAGACTGGTAATAAAACGCCGACATTTTGTTTCATATTATCAACCATTAGTAGTATATAGATTTCCTAGAAAAGTTTATATCTTTTTGCGCTAAAATCTTTAATTATTAATTTGGCTAGCCTATGATGAAACTATGCCAGTAGTACACTTATTTGTTGCTAATATCAGTCTCGCAAAAAAATACAAAAGCGATATTCTCAAAACACTCAATCAAACTCAACAAACCAAGATGATGAGGTTTACAAAAGAAGTCGACCAGTTGCGATCACTAATTTCGTCATACCTGAAAAACCAATTATCAAAAAGCGAAGAAAAAATAAATTTGTTTGGCAAACCTTATTTTGAAGATGCTCCTTATTTCAATATTTCTCATTCAGGTAAGTACTTAGTGATGGCAGTTGCCGATTCAGAAGTAGGTGTTGATATCGAAGAAATCACTTCGCGCGATATGTCTGTATTAACAAAAATTTTTAATACCGCTGAAGCAAAGCTATTAAAAACTCACGAAGATTTTTATTACTTATGGTGCGCTAAAGAAAGCTTGATTAAATGTATGGGCATCACCATTAGTAAAATTAAAGATGTGCCTAGTCTACCACTTAACGGCATCAAAACATATAAAGGGGTTGACTATCAATGTCGCTCTTTGATGCTCGATAGGCACGTTGTCTCCATTACTTTAAAAGGGGCTATTCCTTTTGTAGTTAAAATGGAAAACATTGAACGTTTTCCTTTTGATGTTAAAAAATTTCTCAAATAAAAGCGATATTCTCAAAACACCTTCATTCAACGGGCTTGTTAATTATTAATACTAATTAATAAATTTCTTCAATTTTATGCTTAAATATGGTAATTTTACGCCATTTTGACAATTGCAAAATGCCCATAAGTGTAATATATTGATTAAGATATATTTACGTATCTGGAAAAGGAAAGGAAAAGATTCTTATGAAGTCTTCTATCTTCGACAAGCCTCTATTTAGAGCAAGAGTCGACAAAAACAATGCAAAGCTATTTCCAGAAGGTGCGTTGGGCTATTTAGTTGGCCCAATTTTAGCTTTGGTTAGTAACTCATTCATCGCCAGCTATTTACAAAAATACTACACCGATGTTTTGGGCTTATCTTCTTGGGCACCGGTTTTCTTAATCTTGTTGCAAGTTTTATCAGTTATTCTCGTCGTCACTGGTAATCTTGTAGTTGGTAGATTGATAAACAAGTACAACACTAAAGCTGGTAGAGCTAGACCATTATTATTAATTAGCTTGCCATTATTGGTGTTAGCTTTCTTCGTCATCTTCTTCTTCACTCCGATGAAAGCATCAAGTGGCATTAATGAAAATGGACTTATTACTTGTATCGTGGTCGCTATCGGTTACAACCTATATTTCTCCGTTGGTTATCCGCTTTACTATGCCTCTCACTCCGCCTTAGTCGGTTTATCTACTCGCGATAGTAAAACCAGAGGCTTATTAGCCACTTTATCTAATGCTGCTATTCTAGGCGCAATGGGCGTTTGTACCATGATTTTGCCATTCTTTATCGGCACCATTTTTGATGAACCAACAAGAGCATACGAAGTGTTAAAATGGGTCGCTCTTGTATTAGTTATCGTCACAATAATTGGCACCGTTTTAGAATTTGCTTTCACCCGTGAAAGAATTAGCGAAGAACAACTCGAAATCTCTTCTCACCAAATCGCAGAAGAAGAAGCGGCCAACGAAGTTGGTGTTAGACAACAATGGAAAATTTGCTCCAAAGATAAATTTTGGTGGATCATGATTGCTTTCTTCTTCTTATATCAATTAGGCGGTATGCTTAAAAACTGCGCGCAATTATATTATTGCAATGCTCTTTGGGGTTTATCTGGTGATCCGTTACAAACTATCAAAGAACTTAATGACTTAGGTGGCGCAAAATCTGGTTTATTGGCCATTGTTGGCGCTATTCCAACAGCGCTTGGCATGGTTGTTTGCTGGCCATTATCCAATAAAATTGGTAAAGGCAAATTAATTCTCCTCGGCGGTATTGTTGCTGTTATCGGTGGTGTCTTAGGCATTATTGCTGGTAATAACTTCATCTTAGCAGTCGTTGCTTTCGTCATTAAAGCTTTAGGTGGCGCACCTGCTATGTACATTTCATTAGCATTATTAGCCGACGTTTCTGATCACCAAGAAGCAAAACATGGTATCCGTTCTGATGGCTTATCCATGGCTTTATATGGCGCAATCATGGTTGGTATGACCGGTATTGCTAATGGCATTATCTCTGGCGTTTTATCTGCAGTCGGTTATGAACCAACAGTTGTTGGCATGACAAGTCCAGAAGTGGCAACCGCGATGACTTGGGTCTTCTTTGGTGGCGAAACCATTTGTTATGCAATTATCGCTTTGATGTTTATCTTCATGAATGTTGAAAAACATTCAAAAGAAGACAGCGAAATTCTTAAAGCAAGAAGAGTACAAAACATAGAAGCTCAATAATAATTTATAAAACTCAAAAGGCCTGCATAAGCAGGCTTTTTTGTTGTTCTTAAATACCTATCCTATCAACTATGCAGTTAATATGTGATTATTACTTTCTTGAAAAGAAAGACATTAAATTCATTTTATAAATTTTAGTTTATAACTGAGTTTCATTTTTTATTTACTATACCACTCAACAAAAAAAGATTGCCCATAAAGGCAACCTTTTATTGTTGTAAGAAATGTTTATTCAGCGCGTTCTTCTTTTTTCTTTAAGAGGATGAGGCCAGCGCCCGCCATAACAAGAGTAGTAACGACAATACCAAGAGTGGCAATACCGCCGAAGCAACCCTTCTTAGGAACAGTGAGTGCATCATCAGCAATAAGTGGCATAACAGCTAATTCGAAACTAGCACCAAGAACTGTTGGATCATTATCGCCGTCTAGAGTTAAAGAAATTATCACATGGACATAACCATTTGAAAGATCTACTGGTATACCTGAAATAACGCCATTGGCAAATGTTAAACCTTCTGGTAGCGGAGTAACTGGGTCGATAGATAATTCGACATCTGTGATTTCTTTGTTGTTGAAAGATTGACCAATATCCAAACTTTCTGGAAGTTCAACAGTAATGTTGATTTCTTTGTCGACTTGTCCAGTGTAATAACCGTTTGCTACACCTTTAAATTCAACGCCAGGAGCAGAAAGAGTGAGATCTCTTTCCATCGCTCCACTATTAGCGCAAGCATATAATTGACCTTTAGCACATTGACGAACAGCATACCACCATGAGTAGGATTCGTAAGTATTACTTTGATATTCATAGACCGGAGCGCCTTGACCATCAAATGCATCATTATCCCAAGTAGCATTCATGTCAGGACCATAGTTTTGACTATCTAGTTGTTGGTTACACAAAGAAAGAATACGATTGTTAATGTTTTCGTACATTCTGTAGTTGAAAGCACTATTTCCACGGTGAGTCATATCAGAAATGATGCTGCCCTTGAAGCCCCATTCATCACGAAGAACTTCGACCAATAATGGATAGCTAGCACCGGTTTCCATTAAGCCTAGACGGTTATAAGCAGACATGATACCCATGGATTTACCTTCTTGAATAACTAATTGGAAAGCTTTGAGATAAAGTTCACGAAGTGCTTGTTCGTTAACGTAAGCAATAATACCTTCGCGGCCTTTCTCTTGGTCATTGACTGCGAAGTGTTTGAAGTAACAGTAAATACCTTTGTCGGTTGCAGCAGCAACGACTCTACCTGCCATACGACCAGTTAGGAATGGGTCAGCAGAATAGTATTCGAAGTTACGACCACCAAAAGGAGAACGGTGGAGGTTGACGCCTGGGCCAGCCCAGCCATATTTATTACTAATATGGCCTTCAATACCAACACATTCGCCTTGTTCAAAGGCTAAGTCAATATTGTATGTAGCAGCGACGATCGGTGCGCCGCACCACCACATTGTGCCAAATTGAGAAGGACCATCACTATCGGAAGAAGATGGTTTGCCAATTCGAGAAAGAGCTGGGTTATGTTGGCTACCGCCAGAGATATAAGAGAGAAGTTCACTATATGTAAATTCATTTAAGAAGTCTTCCCATTTTGGATCATCAAGTGGGACACCAACCATTTCACTGAATTGAGTACTTTGTTGGGCAGTTAATGGAGAACCATTACGCACTTGGACCCAACCATTATCAATAAAGTCTTGTTTGGTTTTTTTCGCGGCTAGTGGAACATATTCGCCTTCATCAGATAATTCTAAGTCGGCGATATGGAATGGGTGAGTTAGATATTCTTCTACACGACTACCTTCTTTAAGAGAACGATCTTCAAAAGTTGGGTGGGTCGGGAAAGTTTCCTCGAAATCATCACGAGACATTTGGGTGAATTCAACATCGTTTGGTCCTGGCAAAGAACTATAGAAACCTCTATCAGTAAAACGGTTTTCTACTTTGGTGCCGGTGAAACGGTCGGTTTCGTATTTGATGCCACCTTTTGGAACATCGAAAGTAAATGCATCATAAACTTCATGCGCGTTCTTATTTAAAGAGAGGGTATATTTTCCTTCTTCAATTTCATAACCCGTGAAGCCATTCTCATTAGCATCCATGAAGTCATAGGAGGCATAGTCTTGTAAAAAGAAACTAAGTCTTAGTTGTTGTTTTTCGCCTGGTTCCAGTAAATCGGTTTTGGCGAATTCACAAAGGACTTCGTAAGATTTTTCAATACCGCCTGGAGTATATGGAGCTTTGAAATATAGTTGTACGACGTCTTTGCCAGCGACATCACCAGTATTTTCAACTTCAACAACGACTTCAACGCGAGCTGAGGCGCGGTCGATAGTTTTGCCTTTAAAATTGCTGCTGACAATTTTTTGTTTGAAAGTGGTATAGCTTAAGCCATAACCGAATGGATAAATAACACCTTCTTCACCTTCATACCATTCATCACCAGAACCTTTGCTTGCTTTTTCCATATCAGCATAAGCGGTTTCGTAATAGCGATAGTCCATGTAAATGCCTTCTTCATAGTTGACATAAGCAGCAGGTCTAACACCATTTAAGCCATATTTAACGACTTTCTTTTCTTCGTTATCCCATTGTGGGGTGCCGTTATTAGCACTATAAGTACCTGGAGATTTAACTGGAGAACCATCTGGATTAAACATTGTATCTTGAGGCCATTCTTTGTTGGTCACTGGATCAATGTTAGTTTGGGAGTTATCCGCAAAGTTTTGGAAAACTGGATCCAATGTGAAGTCACGCATCCAAGTGCCAACTGTGCGGCCAGAAGGATTGACTGTACCATTTAAGAATTGGCCAATCGCGGCGGCGCCGTTTGCGCCTGGAGTGCCCATCCAAATAACTGCGGAAACCTGTGGATCGCTTTCTAAACGAGCACATTCAAATGCATTACCAGAGTTGATTAAAACGACGACTTTATCAAAATATTCTTCGATCATATCTAATAATTCGCCTTCGTTTTTGGATAACTCTAAATAATGTTTTTCGCTAATTGGATCATTAGCATTATCACGAGCGTCGTAAGTTTTGCAGTCCGCACCTTCGGTACCACCACGTGCGATAAGCATTACTGCTGCATCGCTGTATTGGGCGAAGGAATTTTTTAAAGTATCGGTGTAGTTTGCCACTGGAGTTTCACCAACAGTTGCTTGAGAAATACCAGTCCAACCAGAGTTACCATTTGTTCTACCGCTGCCAGATTGGCTGCTGTTAGTGTAGAAACTTGTTAAATTAGGGTTGATGTTGAAACCAGCATCAGTTAATGATTTTTGTAAATCAATTTTAGTGATGCCGCTAGAAACTCTGCCACTACCAGAACCACCACCACCTAATTGAAGGTCGGTGCTGGCTTTGCCGAACACAGAGATGTTTTTCACATTGCTACCAAAAGGAAGTACGTCATCTTGGTTCTTAAGAAGCGTCATACCTTCTCTAGCAATCTCGATGTTGAGGGCTTGAGCACGGGCATTATAGCCATTTGTGTCTGTGTGAAGATAATCAGCTACAAATTTGTTTTGGATTCCCGAAGGAAGAATCACTTCTTTTGCTTGTTGACCGATCATTGCCACACCTAAAATTGGCAAAACCCCGAGTAATAGTAATTTTTTGTTCATACTATTGTCCTTTCGCAAACATTATGCATATGCTGTTTGCTTCGATAAGAATGCAAAACAGCAAAAATCAATTGAAAAAGCAAATAAAATTATTTATCTTTTTGCAAATCGGTATGACTATATCATCTTTCATTTAATACGAAAAATATATGATTATCTTTTGATTTCACAAACATTATTATTTTATTAATAAAAAATAATTAATTGCTGATGTTATCGACAAAAAAATTGCCAGAGTTATAAATATAATTTGTAGTATTGAGTTGTTTGTTTGGCAAACTTTCTATGTATTTTTCAGTGATGTCACGATAATTAAACTCGTTAACTTCGTTATTTAAACTCATACCGCCTTGTTCATTGATAGAGCCGAGTACTTCTCCACCGTTAGAAAGGGAGGGGAAATAATCATAGTTCCGTGAAATATTGCGGTGTGTGCCTACGTAATCAAGAACAGCGATTTTGTAAAATGTGTTGAAGTTATATTTCTGATCGGTGTTAAACAAATAAGTTGAGTTAGCATAGCTGCTACCGCTCATATATTGTACTTCATCAATGATGTCGGATCCTTTGACGTTCATGATTAAAATATTGTTATCAAATGGGATTGATTTGAACAAGTTGGAATAAGTAATGCTTCCACTTGGTAAGTCATCTCGAGCAAGATTAGATATTACCGCAGTTATTCCTAAATTGTTTAAAGAAGTGGATTTGTTGATATAATCAGCGGCAGCGGCCACGACTAAATTAGGAACTGTAGCGCCTCCGGAAAAGTTGTTTTTTGAAAAAACGCCATTGCTTGTTCCAACAACTTTGTTAGCTAGCGGGGTAGTTTCATTTCCATAATGGTCAACGATTTGTTTGATAGTGGCATCATCAGCTAATGCGACTAATATTTGCGAAGTGTAATAGGTGGTAAATAAATCGGAAAATACACTTCCATTAGGATTAACCGACAAAGTCACACGTGCGATACCACGACCATTATTGCCAGCTTGCACAACCGGAACACCATTAATCTCATCCATTTCAAAGGCATGAGAATGAGAACAAAAAACTGCGTCAACATAACGTTCTCCAGAAATTGGAGATAGTTGTGTTAAGTCATAATTACGATAATTAGAAAGCGTGTCGGCCATCGGCGCATGATTATTCCAAATGACGACATCACAACCAGCCTCTCTTAATTCATCAGAATATTTTTTGACATAAGTAGCAGGTTCTAAGAATGTATATGGGTCTGCATATTTAGCGACAATTGAAGTGATTTGATTAGAACCGATGGTGCCAATAATTCCTACCTTCAGGCCATTTTCTAATACTTTGGTTGTATATGGCTCGCATAATTCATCGGCAAAATCGCCAACCGTTTTGGTGGCAATGTTAAAATCGTGAATATTTGCGCCCAAGAATGGAATTTTTTTCGTTTCTTTAGAAACTTGAGGAGTTAAATCTCTATTTCTTGCGATATAAGAGCCGCCCCAGTCAAAGTCGTGATTACCAATTACATAGGCGGTGAAATTAGCTTCCATCATGAGTTCGGTTAACAGTGCGCCGCGATTGTAGTTAGATTCGATTGAGCCTTGGAAGAAATCGCCACTACCCATGACGACTGTATTAGGACTGATACCTTTTTGCTTTAGATATGTGAAGTTTTTAACGGCACCCATTTCATAACCAGAAGGCTTGATGGCGCCATGGAAATCATTTGAAGCATATAAATCAACTGTTCTAGTTATGTTTGGGATAGTGGAAGACATTGGATTAGAGCTGGAATCATGAGATAAACTACCTTGATTACTAGTAAAAGATCCAGTACTAGTGGCACTAGATAATGCGGAACTACTGAAACTAGTATCACCAACGTTAGAGGAAACGATAGTGGACGATTTTGACGAATTATTAGAAAAACTTGGAAATAAATTACAAGAAGTAATTAGAAGGGAAGTAATTGCTAAGATAAGAACTCTTAATTTTAACGAATGTTTGTTTTTCATGTCTCTCACTTATAATAAGTGGTTTTTAATTATAGCACATTAATTTAAATAACCAATTATTTGTATTTTTTAAAAAATGGTTTTGGAATGTGCTTTTCACAAAAATTGCTTTCCTCTTTCAAATATAGATTATTTTGCTAAGATTTATTAATAAGTAATCGGAGGATTAACTATGGCCTGCACAACAATATTAGTCGGCAAAAAAGCAAGTTTCGATGGCTCAACAATTATTGCTAGAAATGATGATGGCAGCTTTGAAAGCAAAGGTGCGATTATCATTGAACGTAACAAAGCTCCAAGAAAATATAAAAGTATACAAACACATGTAGAAATCGAATTACCTGATTTTTCCTATCGTTATATATCCCATCCTAATGTTAATACTAAAAAGAAAGGTCTTTGGGCAGCTTGTGGCATTAATGAATACAATGTTGGCATGAACGCTACAGAAACCATATCTTCCAATCCGCTTGTCAGTGGCGCAGATCCACTCGTGGAACCAAAAACCATTAAAGGTAAAAAAGTTTCTGGTGGAATTGGCGAAGAAGATTTAGTTACTCTTGTTCTTCCTTATATAAAAACCGCCCGCGAAGGTGTCATTCGTTTGGGCGAATTGCTTGCAAAATATGGCACAAACGAAAGAAATGGTTTGGCCTTTAATGACGAAAAAGAAATTTGGTGGTTTGAATCGATTGGCGGCCACCACTTCATCGCCAAAAAAGTGCCAGATGATCGAATTGTCATTATGCCAAACCAGTTTGGTTTAGATAATTTTGATTTTGATGATGCATATGGTGGGAAAGAGGATCACATTTGTTCCCCTGATTTGAAAGATTTTATGTATAAACACAATCTTTATTTAGGTTTTAATGGCGATTTTAATCCTAGGTTAGCCTTTGGCTCTCATAGTGACCAAGACCACATTTATAACACACCAAGAGCTTGGTTTTTATTAAAGTATTTCGCTCCAAAACAATTTCAATTTGACGGTCCAGATGCTGACTTTACTCCTCTTAGTGATGACATTCCTTGGTCATTTGTTCCAGATCACAAAGTGACGATTCAGGAAATTAAATATGCTTTGTCTTCTTATTATCAAGGAACAAGATTTAATCCTTATGGAAATGAAGAAGGTAGGGGCAAATATCGTTCAATTGGTGTCCCAAATACCGATATTTGCGGCATCCAACAAATTAGACCAAACGTGCCAGAAGCTATTAAAGGTATAGAGTGGGCTGCTTATGGTGGTGGCGCTTTTACTTGTTGCTTCCCTGTGTACACAAATGTTTCAAAGATGCCAGATTATTTAGAAAAAACTGGTGAAAAAGTATCGACCAATAATATGTACTGGACTTCGCGCTTAATTGCCGCTTTAACTGATGCGCACTTTGCCAAGGCTGTTATTTTTACTGAAAGATACCAAAACGCGGTGTTTAATAAGTCATATGAAATTATCAACGAATATGATGAAAAATTTCGCGAAAAGAATGATGAAAAATTGCTAATTGAAGCTAACGAAAAAATCATAAAGATGGTGAAAGAAGAAAGCGAAAAAACTCTTGGCGACGTGTTAAATGTCGCTTCGAACAATATGAAAACCCGCTTCAATCGCGGCGACAATTAAACCAAGATAAACAATAAGGGCAAGAAGAAAATCTTGCTTTTTTTATGTAAAAACCCGCTTGGAAGAAGCGGGTTTATAAATAGTTAAGCAGATGCTTAATATTATGTTGTTAAGATATTTGGAAGAACAATTGTGTTGATTGAACTATCTGCGAGAAAAAAAGCTTCGCAGTTCAGAATTACTTTAATTTTCTTCAATAGTTTAAATCCAAAGAACTACTTATTCGACAGCAGGAATTTGAGTTAACCATAGTTCGCCACCCCAGAATAAACGCTGAGAGGCAACTTGGGTAATTTCGATTTCTAAATCTTCGCCTAGAGCAGTAACTGGTGCGTCAAATTCGGCCATGACTAATTGGTTGAATTGACCAATTTGTATGCCTAAGCCGGAATATGGGCCAGTTGGAATTAACGGAACATCAACACCGTTAACTTTAACACCATTTTTTGCTTCGATGTTGGCATCACCAATTGCACTAGGGGCTGGGTTGGCACCTAGAGAAAATCTATATCTGCCGGCGACTTCAATTGGCAATCTCCATTTAATGGAGCCACCACCGGCAACACGAACACCTTCACCAGCTTCTGTAGCATCACCTTCAGCAATTGTGCTGTCGCGGAATGAGTTACTACCTTCAGTTAAGAAAGAATAATCTAAAACTGCCATTTTTAATGCCACTTTGCCACATGAACACGCGTATTTAACGACGTCATAATCATCGACGTTTTTCACCGTTGCACCTTCAACAAGGTTATGGCCTAGCGCTGGGATTACTGTTTCCTTTATATCATCACAAACGCTACATTTTTCAGCCGTTACACCATCAACATCGTGTGTCGCTGCTCTCGAACCAGCTGGATAAGCTACATAATTGTGGTCAATTTTAGGAAGGTTGGTTTCTTTCTCGTAACCGCAAACGCTACAAACATCGACTTTTTTACCAGTCGCAGTACATGTTGCGGCAATACCTTTAGCCGCATCTTCAGCCAATGTGTGGGCTCCGACATCCATTTTTTCATCACAGTCTTCATCGAGACAGGCATGCCAGTGTTCGGCGGCATTGTTCGACCATTCTGTCGCAAAATTGTGGGCGGGTTTTCCTCCGCAACCAGTCATACCGACTGAAAGAAAAACCGCTACCATGCTGACTAACATTTTCTTTTTCATAAATTGTTCCTTTCTAATAAAATTCCTTTAAGCAAGAACAAAAAGTTGCGCCTTTTGTTCGTCTTCCTTTTTACAGCAAAATAAAGATCGGGATAACTCTCTACAATACAATATTTTGCTATTTTTATTATATAACACTATGCAAACAAATAAGTGTACTTTTTTCATATGATATATAGATTTTATTGCGAGATTTTTTAAGGCAAATATGCGCTATAACTAAATTAGCATTGATATCAAATTAAAGAAAAAGGGTTGATACTAGTATCAAGCCCTTTCTTGAATAAGTTAGTAAACAAATAAGCTGTTTGCTTAATAATCTTATTAATTTTACACTACAAGAAGATTGTTTATTCTTTTGCTTTGGCTTTGGCTTTATTCACCAAACCTTCGACGAAGACTAAGAATAAGTTAAGCACAATACCACCGAAAGCCGCAAGTCCGATACCAGGTAAGACGAAGTTTGGTGTGACTGTGATTGAGCCAACACCAAGACCAACGATGGCAATAAAAGCCATGACAGCGATAATGCGTGGATTAAAGATATCAATCTTTTTATCGACCATTAAAGCGATGCCTTGAACTGCGATCGCGCCGAATAAATATAAACTAACACCTTGAATAACCGGTTGCGTTAATAACAAGCTAATGTTGCCAATTTGGAATAATTCTAACAAAACGCCAACAACAACCGCGAGGATACCTGTTAAGAAAAAGACGTAAGATGAGAAGTTTTTTGTGACCGCTGAAGCAGAAACGTTTTCACCATAGTTTGTGCCCGCAGGACCGCCAAGGACAACTGCGACGATGTCACCGACACCATCACCGATTAAGTTATCATCGAGCATATTACGAATGCCATAATCTTTCTTTTCAGGTCTTTGGCTAGCCAAATCGTTGACATATAAGTCGATTTGATTAACGTGGGCAGCAGATTCTGGAATAGTAGCAAATGCGATTGGGAAAATGGCGACAATTGCAACACCAATTAATGGCCAGTCGCCAAAAGCGGCTGGAATGGTGTTCCATGGCATGACATCTAATAGAGCCACAGATTGAGAAGCTTCAATATTTTTGAAGTAATTAACAAAGCCTCCGGCGTTTGCAGATAATGGTACCCATAAAGCATAAGAGAAGACCACACCAACACCTAAACCTAAAAGAATTGGAATTTGGCTGATAAAACCTTTCTTTAAGGTGACGGTTAACACAGCAATAGTTAAGAATGTGATGGCGGCGATTAATACTGATAACCAGTCGACATTACCGTTTGTCGCGCCGCTAATGTTTAAGATGCCACTCATTGTGTTGCCAGCAAGAGACAAACCGATAATCATCGCAATCATACCAGTGATATGACCAGGAAGAATTTGATCGATTTTTTCTTTGCCAAACTTTTTAATTAATAAGCCAGCACCAATTGACATTAATCCAGATAAAATAGAGGCAATTAAAATCGCACCTAATGTAGCGATGTTGCCAGATGTGCTGTTTGCAACAACGATGCCCACTGCTGGAATGTAAGAAAAACTGGAACCATAATATAGAGGAATTTTACCTCTAGTGATGAGTAAGAAACTGATAGTAGCCACACCACTAGCAATAATTGCTGCTGGGATACTATAAATGCCTGATGGGAAATTTCCCATACCATTCATGATGATGACGGCCAACACTGTGGCTGGCAACATGACCAAGAATTGTTGTAACGCAAACAATAGAGCCTTGCCTATTGAAGGTTTTTCATCGGGAAGATAGCCGACGAAGTTACGCACTTCTTTTTTCATAAGTTTTCTCCTTCTTTCTCGTATGGTCTTTATGCAAAAAAGGACACCATTGGCGTCCTTTATGTTATGCAGGTAGTATTATTTCTATTACCTTGTTATGCTCTCTGACACAACTTAAAGGACCTATACTGCCAATAATTTACCACATTAAGAAAAAAGCTTGCAAGAGAATACTAAAAAAATTTTTTCATAAGTTGTTGTGTGCTATATTAAATAGGGAGACTCAATGAAACAATTATTAAACCAAGAGCAGTTATCACGCATCTTGAAAAGAATGACGCACGAGATTATTGAGCGCAATGCTGAATTGAATGAAATTGTTTTAGTTGGCATTTTAAAGAAAGGGTATCCAATCGCACTTTTCTTAAAAGAAAACTTAAAGTTGTTCGCCGGTGTTGACATCGAACTTTATCCTATCGATATCACCATGCATCGCGACGATCACATTAAAAAAACACCGTTATTCAATAACTCATTAAACGTTAACGGAAAACATGTCATCTTAGTTGATGATGTCCTGTACACCGGAAGAACCGTTAGGGCAGCGATGGATGCCTTAAACGATTTTGGTCGCCCACGTTCTATCCAGCTCGCAGTCTTAATTGATCGCGGTCATCGCGAACTACCAATTCGCGCTGATTATATAGGTAAAAATATTCCGACAAGCAAAAATGAAAAAGTGCTCGTTGACCCAAACGAGGAAGTCGTTATTCTCATAGAACAAATCGGCGAAGATAATTAGCAAAAAGCAGTTCGGACTGAGCTGTTTTTTATATATAGAAATACTACTTTCGAAAATTGTTATATTAGTAGCGCATATATCCATCGCCAGACTCTTCATATAAAGATGCGCTTACGCTTTTCAACAGCCTTGCTTAAAACGGAACAAGTGTCTAAAAATATCGGTGATTACTATTTGTTTGGTAATACCAAATTTGCTAATCAACCAACAATCTCTTTGCTACGAGCAACAATTTTCACAGTGCTAGAAATATAATAATATGACGTAAGTCCAAACATCACACCAACACCAACAAACAAAATCAAAACCGATAGTGAATATAATCTTTTCTTTCTGGTTTGTTTTTTGGCAAAGAAAAAACTAATGAACCCTATTACCAAAAACACTACTAGTAAGGCTATAAAAATATTTAAACCTTCGTCATTTATAGCACTTGTTTTGCCACTTTCGATAATGGAAACAAGCTCCAAAACGTTACTAAAGAAAACAAAAAAGCTTAATACAAACAAATATAATAAAACATGATAAATTAAAAGGGCATAAAGCCCTTTTAAATTGTGTCGTTTTTTGTGTTTATTTCAACTTGAGATTGTAGAAAGCATTAATTCCCTTAAATACTGCGTTATCACCGAGTTTATCTTCAATTCGAATCAAACGATTATATTTAGCGATACGGTCGGTTCTGGATGCGCTACCGGTTTTGATTTGGCCGGTGTTCATCGCAACAGCGATATCGGCAATAGTGGTATCTTCGGTTTCGCCACTTCTATGGGAAACAACGGCGGTATAGCCAGCCTTTTTTGCCATTTCTATAGCGTCAAATGTTTCGGTTAAAGTACCGATTTGGTTGACCTTAATAAGAACGGAATTTGCCACACCCATTTCTATGCCCTTTTTAATATACTTGGTGTTTGTAACGAACAAATCATCACCAACGAGTTGTACCTTATTACCAAGTTTTTCGGTCAATAACTTATGGCCTTCCCAGTCGTTCTCATCCAAACCATCTTCAATACTGATGATTGGATATTTTTCGACAAGTTTGGCATAGTAATCAACCATTTGAGCACTTGTGAATTGTTCCTTGGTGGATTTTTTAAAAACATATTTACCCTTTTCTTTGTCGAAAAATTCAGAAGCAGCAACGTCAAAACCAATATAAATATCCTTACCAGGAACATAGCCAGCCTTTTTAATGGCTTCAATAATATTGAGCACCACTTCTTCGTTTGAAGTTAAGTTAGGAGCAAAACCACCTTCATCACCAACTGCAGTGACCAAACCCTTAGCCTTCAATATAGCTTTTAGATTATGGAAAACTTCAGTACCCATACGGATAGCTTCTTTAAATGAAGGAGCACCGAGTGGGAAAATCATGAATTCTTGGAAGTCTATCGCCGCATCAGAGTGTGCTCCGCCATTGACGATGTTCATCATTGGCACCGGTAATTCTTTGGCATTAAAGCCTCCTAAATATTGATATAGTTCGACACCCAATTCATTAGCTGCTGCTTTTGCAACCGCAATCGAAACACCTAAAATAGCATTAGCACCTAACTTGCCTTTGGTTGGTGTGCCATCAAGATTAATCATTAAATGGTCAATGCCAACTTGATCAAAGACATCGTGGTTAACTACGGCTGGAGCGATAATTTTGTTGACGTTATCAACAGCTTTTAAGACTCCCTTTCCTAAATAACGAGTTTTGTCGCCATCTCTAAGTTCGACGGCTTCGTTTTCTCCGGTTGATGCTCCAGATGGGACCATGGCTAAGCCATAACCACCGAATTCGGTTTCAACTTCGACCTCAACAGTTGGATTACCTCTTGAATCTAATACTTCACGAGCATAAACATTAATAATTTTTGACATTTTTTTCTTTTCCTCCTACAAGTTTTATGTTTCTACTGACGATAACTTCTTTATCAGAAGTGATTGTGAGTGGGTGTGTAAATGTAGTTCATCTAGTATCTTAGATAAACTAGTTTGATTATATCACACGGAAATTATGTACTCATTCGAAACGCTCTCCAAATGCCTTCTGTTTTTGCAAGAATACACCACCTCAATAATTAAGATTTAAAATAAAAAATGTCACTTTGATGACAAAATGGGCTAAAAATGGTTGGAAAATTAATCTTTTTTTAAAGATTTCTTTTTATTCTTTTCACAATACATTCTCGAATCCATGCGATTTAAGAAATCTTTATATGTTTCTTTACTGACATATTTGGTATAGCCGAGACTGTAATCAAGGTTGTAATCAGTGTTCAGTAAGCTTCTTAGGTTATCAACAGCCTTTTGCAAAGAACGAACATAATCATCAATCGATTGATTTTTGCTTAATTTAACTAGTATAACGAATTCATCGCCTGCATAACGCGCTATAAAACTATTTGCTGTTGTGCTTTTCTTCAAAATGCTAGAGAAAGTTACAAGTGCTTTGTCGCCTTCAACGTGACCAAAATTATCGTTAATGCTCTTGAAGTTATCAATGTCGAGCATCAAACCATAAAGTTCTTCGTCTCCTCTGACTTTTTTACATTCTGATTCGAGATAGAAAACCAGATGGGTTCGGTTGCTTAAACCGGTTAGATAATCAGTAACATTGAGTTCGTTTTGCATACTAATATAAACGATAACGAGCGATATAGTTAGAGAAGGAACAATCAGCGATAGGCCGTAATATACTGCTTGAATAAAAGCACAAATGAGGGGAATAAAAACATACGAAAGAATCGGGAAATAATTTCTTTTTGAAAGATTCTTACGTTTTATTAATGTGTTGATTATGGAATATATGGCATAAAGAATGGCGAGGAAAAATGGGATTAAGGAAAAAGGTGAATTTCTTTGGAAGGTATTACCGGGACCAATAAAGAAATATATGCCTAGAAAAATGGATAGGAAACTAACTATGAAGTTCATCCAAAATGGGATTGATGTTAAAATGGCAAAACTTTTCAATTTTTTCTCATCCTTATAAATCTTAAAATGAACGAACATCGCCCAAAGCAATCCACACAAAGGCGATAGCGCATATAACAAAGCATTGGAGATTTTATTAAGCTCGACAGCGCCAACAAATGTCTTTTGGTCTACAAACCATGCAATGCCATCAACAAAAGCAACAATAATATTGGCCAAGACTAAAGAATTATAAATCCTTTGGTCGATTGTCTCATAGGTTTTACGCTTAAAATTATTGATCAGGACGATGATCAATATGATGAGGCTAAAGATGTCGAGCGTTAAGTTTGTTAAATGATACATAGTTTTGTCCATTCTAGAAAAAGACTAGAAGAATAATGTAAAGCTATTTATAGAAAAATACCATGATTATTTCGAGATTTCCAAATCATAAACACTATTTTAATATTGCAACTTAACATAATCGATTATTCGTCATGTGTATTTAATAACGCTATCGCATCATCGGCGGGCAATGGTCTGCTGATTAAAAAGCCTTGAATCTTGTCGCAATTGTGCAACTTCAAATATTCCCTCTGTCTTTCTGCTTCCACTCCTTCCGCAATAGTGTATTGACCTATACGATGCGCCATTGAAATAATATCTCCAGTAATAACTTTTTCTGGATTATCATGCAGTAAGCGATCGATGAAAAATTTATCGATTTTTAGACAATCTACATCTAATTCTTTTTCTCTTGCTAAAGAAGAATAACCGGTTCCAAAATCATCAATTGCGATGACAAAACCAGCATCCTTCAGCTCACCAATAATGCTATTAATGAATTCGTAGTCTTGTGCTAAAACAGATTCGGTGATTTCGAGAACAATATTATTAGGATTTACTTTCATTGTTTTAACCAAATCCAACAAACGCTCGTTAAAACCAATTTTTAATATTTGAGTTGCCGAAACATTAATCGCAACAGAAATCGAATCATAACCGAGGTCTCTTAATCTGTTTGAGAAATTTAAAGCTTCAATAATGATAATTTCCCCTAACGGAACAATAAGTTTTGACTTTTCAGCAATTGGAATAAATTCTGCTGGTGAGACGTTGCCCAACTTCTCAGTGTTAAGTCGCGCAAGCGCTTCAAAACCACTAATTTTATCCATTTTTAAATCAAAGATTGGTTGGAAAGCCAAGAACAGCTCGTGTTTTGAATTATTATCTTGCGCAATGCGCGTTAATTCTTCTCTAATATCGCTTTCTCTTTCCACCATTGCTTCTAATTTTTCATCAACAAAACAAATGCCGATATCTTTTCCAAGACCATCCATTGCATTTTCTGAAGCAATTAATAAAAGTTTAGAAATTGCATCAAGGCTTACTTTTTGATAGCGATTTAATTCCATAATGCCAATACCAGCTCCGATTCTTTCTGGTTTTAAGAACTGATCTAATTGTTCGGTGACTGCCTGAGACAAATTAATTAAATCATCCTTGTGTCCATAGTTTCTAACATAAAGAATAAAACGATTTTCAAATGTTCTAAATAAGTCGCAGTTTTTATTTATGAATTGTTCTAAACACTCGGCTGCTTTTTTAATAATTTTCAATGTGTAGTTATAACCGTAATTGGCCGTTAAAACATGCGTGGAACTTAGATTTATAACCATTAAGGCTTTTTTTACGTCCTTTTTTTCCGCTATGTCGCGTTCAAGTGTCATGTCTAAAAATGCACGATTATATAAGCCGGTGAATTTATCGTGGTTGCTTAGATATCTAAGGTGATTTTCCATTTTTTTACGATTGGTAATATCTAGAATAATTCCTTCTAAAGCTTCAACTTGGCCATCTTTATTGTACACACCTTGGCCGTACTCTAATACCCACTTTTTTTCACCAGTCGCGGTCGTTATTTCATATTCAAATCTAAAGGATCTTTTTTCATTTAAAATGGTTTGCCATTCTTTCCATAAAACTTCACGGTATTCTGGGCTAATAATATCATTGAAAGCTTTTTCGCGATTACCAATCAAAGCTTCCGGATAATATCCAGTGAGTTTATAACAGCCATCTGACACAAATTGCATGGTCCAATCATGGTCAAAGTTACACCGATAAGCCATACCCGGCAAGTTTGAAAGTAAAACAGTTTTACTTCGTTCGCTTTCGATTAATGCCGTTTCAAATTCTTTTCGCTTGGTTATATCTCTTATTAAGAAAATGTAATTATTGTTGTTGCCTGTTTCTAATATAAGACGAGCAACAATCAATCTAATCCAAACAATTTTACCATTTGGTTTAATTAATCTTTGCTCTATAGAAAACCTTCTTTTTTCTCCCGATAAAATGTTCTTAAATAATGCTAAGTCTTGTTGGTAATCATCCGGATGAATAATTTTTTCTAGAGTCATATTTTTAAGTTGTTCTTTGTTTCGACCAGTAATTTGTTCGAAATTTGAATTAACTCTTGAGAAGGTGTTTTTACTAATGTCAAAAGATGTATCGCTATATGAAATAGCAATGCCGATTGGTGCTTGTTGGAAGATTGTGTCGTAAGTAATGCCTTGCTCAAAAAACTTTTGCTCTTGAAGATCATGGATGCGAAGCAATTCTAAATGGACATCGATGCGCGCTCTTAAAGACTCCCAATTTATCGGTTTTCTAATATAGTCAACAGCCCCGAGTTTAAGACCTTTAATTTCATTTTCGATTTCGTCGTAGTTAGTTAAGATAATGACGCGAATACTTTTATTCATTTTACTTTTTTCGAGAGCTTCTAGCACTTGAAAACCATCCATATTAGGCATATTTAAATCTAGAATCATCAAATTGATTTTTTCATCCTTCTTTAACATAGACATGGCCTCGACCCCGTCGTTTGCCGTCACAACGTCATAGTCATTAAGTATGTTTTTGATAATCAAACGATCCGCTGGTGAATCGTCAACTACTAAAATTTTAATCAACATATGTGTTCCTCCTTAGTTTTTTTCTTGATGGCTTTTATTTAGATAGACAGCAATATCATCGAGCAACTTTTCTAGTTGGCGCTCAAAATCCTTGAAAAGATAATCTATTTCTTGTTCGTTGCTGTTTTCTAAAGCTTTTTGTAACTTTTTTGCTAATTCATACAAAGATTTAGCGCCGATACTCCCTGAACTACTTTTCAATTTATGAATAAACAAAGCGGCATCAGAATAACGCTTTTCTTCAATAGCTTGAGTCAGATCAGGTAAAGTGTTTTGATTTTCGCGATAATAAACATCTAATACTTGTTGATAAAGAGCAGCATTATTCCCCATATTAACGAGCCCAATTCTCGTATCAAGAATAGGAGTTTCTTCTTTGTTAGGAAGGGGTGATTTTAAAATGAGATCATTAATAGTAACAATGAATTTATCTGGATCAAATGGTTTGCTGATGTAGTGGTAAATACCACTTTCGGCACATTTTTCTTTAACTCCTGAGATCACATCGGCGGTAAGAGCAATAATCGGCACATCAACGGATTGTTTTCTAATAATCCTCGCTGCGTCATAGCCATTCATGACCGGCATATGCAAATCCATTAAAATTAAACTGATTTTTTGAGCATTTTCTTTGTATACATCGATGGCTTCTTGACCATTTTCAGCAAGTATAGAATCAATTCCAATTTGTTCCAAAAGCGACTTGACAATAAGTTGGTTTGTTTTATTGTCTTCTACCACTAAAGCAAGGCCTGCTTTATTAATTTTACTAATGTTTTCATTTTCTTGGCTTGTTGGTAAATGTTCATCAACAGTTTTCGTTTTTAATATTTCTAAAATTCCATTGAACAGAATCGATGGAATGATTGGTTTACCGATGCCAATATCTATGCCATACATGTCGAGTTGTTCGAATAAACCGGCGCGAACAATCGGAAGCAACATGATAAATTTTGGTTTATTAATAATTTGATTGTTTTTAATAATTGAATCAACAAAGGCGAACCCACCTTCTTCTGGAGTGTCATAGTCGACAACCAATAAGTCAAAAGGTTTAACAACTCCTCCGTCAGCGGCTTGCAACATTTCAATGGTTGACGTTTGCGAAGAAGTTGCTTTGCAAGACAAACCATAAAAACTTAGATAATTACAAATTAGATTAATGTCGCCTCCGGATTTATCTAAAACCAGCACCCTTAAATTAGTAAATTGTTCGCTAGAAAGTGATTTTCTATAAGCTTCTTCTTTTTCTTTTTCAACTGCAAAAGAAAGATGAATCACAAATGTTGAACCTTCTCCAGGTGTACTAATTACTTGAATATCTCCACCCATTAAATCAACAAGATTTTTTACAATTGATAAACCTAAGCCAGAGCCACCAAAACGTCGAGTAATACTACTATCGGCCTGAAGGAATGGAACAAATAGTTTCTTAACTTGTTCTTCATCCATCCCAATACCCGTATCTTGAACGGAAAAAGCTAGATGATATATATCGTTTTCTTTTGCGGTCAGTTTAACCTCTAATGATATTTCGCCTTTAATGGTAAACTTAGCGGCGTTATTAAGTAAGTTGAGCAATATTTGCTCTATGCGTTTTGGATCGCCATTAAACCACGTAGGAACGTTCAGATCTTTTGATATTTTAAAACCGATTCCTTGTTCTTCGATTTTATAAGCGACTATATTTACCACTTCTTGAATCAATTGATCCAAATCAAAAACCGTGTTTTCTAGCTCCACTTTACCAGCTTCAATTTTGGAGAAGTCCAAAATGTCATTAATAATATTCAGCATATTGGACGAGGCTTGAGTAATTCTATCTGCATACATTTTTTGAGTTAATGAGATATTCGTTTTTTTAAGTAAATACGACATACCTGTAATGGCATTTAAGGGAGTTCGTATTTCGTGTGACATTCGGGCCATAAAACTTGACTTGAAGTCATTGGCTTCTTCGGCTTCTTTTTTAGCTTTTTCTAAATCGACTTGGATAAGTTGCCTACGATGGACTTCTTTGTTTAAACGCACTATCCAATAGAAAGTTGTCGCAAAGACGGCAATGACGAAAACCCCTATCATTATGAAAACGCGGATTATCGGACCGTAGTCAACTTCTAAATTTAGTCCGATCCACTTTTCGTTAATCGCTTGTTTCTCAGTATCGGTTATCGTTTTTAAAGCTTTATCAAATATACTAACCAACAATGGCAAATCTTTTCTTACCGCAAAATGTAATGATTGAGACGATTCCGCTTCAAAAGAAATAAGTCGTATATTTGTAATTCCGTTTTGTCGAATAAGATAATTTGTGGTTGTTAAATTACCAACGAACGCAATTTCTTCGCCAATTGCAACCGCGGTTAAAGCGGCATCAACAGATTCATAAAGACTAAGATTGATATTTGTATATGACATTAAATAGCTGTGGTGCGAACTATTTCTTTGTACAGCAACACTCAAACCATCTAAATCATCAATGCTTGATATATTTGTTGTCGTATCACGAGTGGCAATAACTCTTTGGAAATTATAATAAGGGTCGGAAAAGAGAAAATACTGTTCGCGTTCAAAAGTTTTTCCAATTAACGGCAAGGCGTCTAACTCGCCATCGATTGCCATTTGATATGCTTCTTGCCATGTTTTATTTTTTTCAACTTCAAATCGAAGACCGGTTCTTTGACTAATAATTGATAAATAGTCGTTAGCAATGCCTTTGTACTCCCCATCAACATCAATAAATTCAAAAGGGACAAAATTCGGATCAATTCCTAAATTAATCGTAGGATTTTCTTCTATGAAAGTTTGTTCTTCCTCGGTAAAATTAACCGTTTGGGTTGGTGTTGAACAAGAAGCCAATAATGGGGTTAGCCCAAATAAAAAAATAAGTGCGCCAAAAAATAGACGCTTTCTCATAATTTTGTTTGCTGACCAACGTCTAAAAAAATGTTTTGTTTTTCTTCTTTCGAGAATCAAAATACCCACTTCTTTCTAGTGAACCTAAAAGAACAAGCTTCTCAATATATTAATGTACCTGTATTTATTATATATTTGTTGCGTGCGCATTTCTACAAATATGGCCCTTCTTTTCGGTGTTTTTTTGTTTTTTTAAATTCGACACGTTTAGTATTTTTGAACAATATTATACTGGAGTAACTAATTTATGGTTTTTTGCACTTAGTCCTTACCAACATAATTGATTTATTACTCCCCATGATATTGTTATAAAACTTCCACAAAACGATTATAATAAGATATTATTAACTCATCATGAATTCCGTGAATATATCAATAAAACCAAATAAAAGTAGATTGTGGTTAGAAATTATATTGGGCATCTTGGCTTTTGCTTTGCCCTTTGTAACTCTTTTTATTTTATTTGCTATCAATGGCTACCATCTGACAGGACACTCTGGAACAACAATCGTCATGTTTGACATGCAAAGCCAATATATTTCTTTACTAAGAGATTTTAGAGATTTATTAATTAGTGGCAGAAGCATTGTCTACACCACCAACAGAACATTTGGTGGTGACTATCTTTCTATATATACTTTTTATTTGGCTTCGCCATTTAATTTATTAACAGTTTTTCTTAAAGAAGCGGATTTACCATCATTTTTTGCCTTGTCAAATATCGCTAAGATGTCTTTAGCTTCTTTGAGTATGTATTTGCTTTTTAGATTTTCCACTAAAGAAACGAAGATTGGTTATATCGGTTTCGGTTTTGCATATGGCTTAATATCTTACTCACTTGTAGAAATGCATAACTTCATGTGGTTAGACTGCGTAATGATTTTTCCACTAATTATTTTAGGAATTAAGTATTTAGAAGAGGGTAAATTTCACTGGATTTATGCTTTGTCTTTGGCTTATGCCTTATTAACTACTTGGTATTTGGGTGCCATAATTTGTATTTTTGTTGTTTTATTTGTTCTTTATCGCGTATTTGCATTAGGAAGCGAAAACAAAATTCAAATTGCTTTTTTGTTAAGATTTGCTGCGACTTCATTAGTTGGCGGCTTGATTGCTGCTTCTTTTTGGATTCCAGCTATCGCTCATCTATCGGGAACTAAAGCTACTGGTGTGATGCCATATGATTCTATCTTCTTCCCAATTTCGATGTTTTTTACAGGATTTTTGACAAATAACTTTGTTAATCCTCATCAATTAACTATAAATAGTGGTTATGCCACCATGTTTACTTCGGTCATTACTTTGGTATTTTTCCAACTTTATTTTTTAAACAAAAGTTTTTCTAAAGGAGAAAGATATTCGGCACTTGGCTTATTTATCGCATTTTTCTTTATTATGTCATCTAATCAATTAAATGCTCTTTTCCATGGAGGGCAGGAGCCTACTTGGTTTCCAGCTAGATATTCATTCATTGTCGGATTTTTTGTGTGTTATATCGGTGGGTTGTCATTTTCGAAAATGGATAAACTATCAACAAAACATTTATATGTTCCGCTAGGGGTGGCTGTCTTCATTTTATTAATTGCTAGTTTTGTGCCTAACAAATTCATCGAAAATTTTGACGCAAAATATTATCAACCGAACGTTTTGGGCGTTGCTCTTTATTGCATTTGCTTAGCACTTATTGCTCTTTATTTATCAACTAAGGATGCAAAGCCAAAATACAATAAATATATCGATTTAGGCATGTCTACTTTATTGATTGCTTTAATTATCATATCTTCCTCCGATGGGGCTAATCGCGTTCTTTCCGTTTACAAAAAGTTTAATTATGGTCAACCGTACGAAACTTACGCCTCAGATAGACTTTTTGAAGACGGAATTAACAAAGTTAAAGCACTTGAACCTGAAGCTAATTACCGTATGGAATTGCTAGTCAATCGTCCGGGTAATTATAACGACGTGAATAACAACCCAATGTTTTATTCTTATAGCGGTTTAAGCCACTTCTCTTCCACCTCAAAAAGAGCAGTCACAGATTATTTCCAAAAACTTGGTTACCATAATAACTTTTTCTTTGAAAAATTCGATGGCGGCTCCACCTTGGCTATCTCTAGTTTGTTGGGCCTGAAATATCTCATCGACGATCCAAGTGTTGTTACATATAATCGGCCATTATATCAAAAGCAATATCCATTTGAACAAATGACCAATATTACTTCTGAAGATAAAGAACTACGTTTTTATAAGAATAGTTACGCAGTCCCTTTGGGATTTGCTGCGAATGAAATGGACTTATACGTTGCTGAAGGGGCTTATGTAGATGGGCACGGGGACCACGTTTATTGGTTTGATCACTTTGAATACCAAAACGAAATATTCAAAACATTGGTCGGCGATGTGTTAGATGAAAGCAATGAGCAAAAAGATATTTTTGTTCCTTTAGAAATTACCAATTATCAATTAACAAATCTTAATTCTACCGAGGACGAATGGGGCCGTGTTCGTTTGACTTCTACAAATGATAATGCTGGTTCGGTAACCATTACGTTTAAAGAGCCTACCAGTGGCAATTATAACTTATATGTCGGCGACAAAAACACTTTTGATAATACACAATATTATGTCGATAACAACCGTTATGAGTTATCGTCTTATTGGCATAAGGGACTTAGGGGAATAACGAGAAACGGCCATGGCAACTTGCATACATTGACGGTCAATTTTAATTATTTGCTAAACGATTTTGAATTTATTCCAGAACTATATGCCGAAGACATTGATGCGCTTGGTGAATACATTGCCGCACTTAATACTCAAGCGAGCATGAATCTAAAAGTAATCGGTGGAAGATTCTCATATGGCCTAGAAGGAACCTTTAACGTTACAAAGGAAAATCAAGCATTTTATTTTACCCTACCTTTTGATAAATATTTCAAAATATACATCGACGGAAAAGCGATGAAATCTGAAACAATGTTAAATGTATTTACAGGCACGAGGTTGACCGGCATTGCTCCTGGAGAACACACCATTAAAATCGTTTATATCGATACTAGTTTTATCTATGGTATTGTAGCTACCTTGGTTGGTGTTGGTGGATTAGTAGGTATCATTATCTTTGAAAAGAAGTATAAAAAGAAAGAAACAACCGTTAATTAATCATCTTTATGATTTAATCAGTTCTATTGATACCACATTTTATAAAAATATCTCACGATGAAAAAGAGGCATTTATAAGTTAATAATACGTATTTTTTGTTAAGTTTTTTGGATAAACTATTTACTTACTAATACTTTGCACCGAACGGAATAAGGGCTAGTTTTGCTAATTTAAAGCTTTGTTTTGCAAACGGAATGCCAATGATGGTGATGCAAAGCAAGACTGAAGAAATAAGATAAAAAATTGCCATCTCCCAACCGAAGATTAGTATCCAAATTATGTTAGCTATCGGGTGTTTATCAAAACTAATACTTACATCTTTGCCAAAGGGAAACAAAGATAATCCAGCAATTTTAAAACATTGCTTTCCGAAAGGGATGCCGATGATAATAATACACCAAAGTATGCCGGCAATAACCCATAAAACACATGACCACCAACCAACAAAGACAAACCAAAGAATGTTGCCTAAAGTTTTCATTATTTTTCTCCTATTATTAACAATATATTAATACATTTATTAGTTCGGGTCAGTAAAAATTTATTCCTTAAACTTTAACATGTGTCCCATTTTATCTCTTTTGGTTTTTAAATAAAATTCGTTTCTCTCGTTGTGATTGAGTTGGATCGGCACTCTATCGACTATTTCTATTCCATAGCCACTTAAGCCCGAAAGTTTAAGGGGATTGTTGGTCATTAATTTCACTTTTGTGACGCCTAAATCCAAAAGAATTTGCGCTCCTATTCCATAGTCTCTTAAGTCCTCAGCAAAACCCAAGGCCAAATTGGCTTGAACAGTATCCATACCTTGATCTTGTAAATTATAGGCTTTGATTTTGTTAATTAAACCAATGCCTCTGCCTTCTTGACGCATATAAACAAGCACACCTTTTCCCGCTTCGTTGATTTTATCAAGCGCCGCTTGTAGTTGCTCACCACAATCGCACTTTAAAGATCCAAAAGCATCGCCCGTCAAACATTCAGAATGAACCCTGACTAAAACTGGTTCCCCAGGTTTAATATCTCCCTGAACAAGAGCAACGTGGTGTTCGCCGGTTATCGCATTTTCAAAACCGATCATTCGAAAATTTCCATGATAAGTTGGCAAATTGGCTTCTGCCGCACGTTTAACGAGGTTTTCACGAGCTTTCCTATATTCAATAAGGCTTGATACTGCTGTCAATTTTATGCCCAACTGATGGGCCAATTGTTTTAATTCGTTTAGCAAATAGGGTTTGCCGTTTTCTTTAACAATTAAAGAAGTTACCCCAGCTGGATATAAACCCGATAGCTTTGCTAGGTCAACAGAAGCTTCTGGCCGACCAGCGCGTTTTAATACACCGCCTTGACGGTAAATAATCGGATAAATGACACCTGGCTGTTTGAATTGTTCCGCTTCAGCTTGTGGGTGTAAAATTGCGTGAATGGTTTTAAGTGTTTTTTCGATTTCGTTTCCATCATCCACCACTTCAAGAGACAAAACTTTCGCGGTTTGATAAGCAGTTGCTGTTTGTTCATATAAAGCATGAATATTTAAATCGAGAAACCTTTGCTTTTCGGTCGTAATATTAACGATCCCTTTTGAAAATTTATCCATAAGATTTAATGTTTCTAGCGTTATTTTTTCCGCAGCCACTAAAAAGTCACCAGTATTTTCTTCATCATAATCATCGACAATGATGATTGGTTTCCCTTGTTTGATATCTTGAATCACTTCTTCGATTGAGTTAAATACGTTTTCCATTGTTAATACTTCCTTTAATGTTTTTTTGTTATAGCACGAATACAAAAAAGTAATAATGTTTGGTCACTTCTGAGCTTTTTTTCTTCTTGCCACACTATGCTTAAATTATAACGATTGTGAGAGTGATATACCAAAGTAATGCTCTATAAAAACGTTGGTTTAGTAAAGTTAAGCCACAACATTTGTTTTTACAAAACGCTTATTACTAATTACATTGGTTAAATTCTAATGAGACTAACTAAATAAGCTAGCCTTATGTAAACAATAGAAAGAAGATATTAAATTGTTACTCTTATTCTTAAATTGATTTAAACAAACACAGTGCGCGATAATTAAACTAATAAGAAATCAAACAAAAAACACATTAATAAAAATCATTATTGATATAAAAGAGGAGAATATATGAAAGATTTAATATTATTAAACGGAAAGAAAATGCCAGAGATTGGTTTGGGTACATGGCTCATTGATAATGACACTATTTATAGAGTTTTTATGGATGCTCTTAAACTTGGTTACACACACTTTGATAGCGCTCAAGACTATTCCAATGAAGTGAATTTAGGAAAAGCCATTAAAGAATGTGGCGTTAAAAGAGAAACTTTATTCATTACTAGCAAAGTGGCCTCCCGCCATAAAAGTTATGATGATGCTAAAAAGAGTATTGAAATATCTTTAGAAAAACTTGGCGAATATATTGATTGCATGCTCATCCATTGTCCAAAACCTTGGAAAGAATATCCCGATGGAAAATATAATTACTTTAAAGAGAACAAACAGGTTTGGAAAGCAATGGAAGAGTTTTATTTTGCTGGCAAACTAAAGTCTATCGGTGTATCAAACTTTTCAATCGAAGATATCAAAAATATTATGGAAGATTGCAAAGTAAAACCTATGGTGAATCAAATTCCTGTATGGATTGGAAATACTAATACGGAACTAATCAATTACTGTCAACAAGAAGGAATTGTTGTGCAAGCCTACTCCCCTATCGCACATGGTCGCGCTTTAAACAATAATTTTATTAATAAATATGCGGATAAATATAGTGTTTCTATTTCTCAATTGTGTTTAAGATATACCCTACAATTAGGACTAGTTACCTTACCAAAAACTACTAATCCCGAACACATGAAAGAAGATTTAGATCTAAACTTCATCATTAGTGAAGAAGACATGAAATCATTAATTTCTTACAAAAAATAAAAACTTTATTCCGAACGCTATTTGGTCTATTAAGAAAGCAATTTCTTATTTTTCGTAATCATTATTGGTTTTGGATTATGTTTGAAAAATTGATTTTATTTTATGCTCTTAGAGAATTCAACAATTAAGAATAATTGCTCAAATACTTCGTTTGAACACAAGTCAAAAACAATTGGAAAGAATTTAAGTTTTCCCATTTGTTGTGAATCCAATATTCTTAACTTTACCTCATGGTCAAGCGGAAGACTCAATACCTCAGCACGAGCTCTTTCGGGAATATAAATCGTCACCTTAAAATAACCATCCCAAATTGATAGCCAAAAAATAGTTTTTGCATTCTGACCGCCTCGAACCCCCCTGTACTTGAAAAGACCCTTTGCCAGCCACGCCTTTCCGTCGTTATAGTAACGCCAATCTATTTGAATATCGTATTTTTCAATTTCGTTGATAAACTTTGTATAGGCGTAGTTCGCTTCTCCAAGTGCCTTTGCAATAACGTCACTTGATGGTGCTATATCAGGGTTCCTGAGCATTTGTTCTGCACTTTTCATACCAATAACTCCTCAATCGTGTGCCAGCACAGCATTAGCAGTATGTCTTTACTGCTCAGATATTATCATTATTATGCTGGTTTTATGATTCCTTCTTCAAATAGAGCCTCAAACGTATTTACAGCCCCGCCATGATTGACAATCTTTCCATCAATCATTTTATCAATATTAACACCCGTCATCAGCAGCTTTTTGCCAGTGGGTTTCATACCCAGCCACTCACCTAGATGAGTACCCTCCATAATAAATTCAGAAATAACTGTATCTTCATCAATGTATTGGCGAATAATTTTCATTTTCAAGTCCGGGTAAGTTTTCCGAACTTCAATCATATGTTGTTTCATACCCTCTAAACCTACCGGAATAACCCTTTCACCAATTCGTACTATACAGTTATCTGCAATGTAATCAGAAAGTTGATCGATCAAGTTGTTTGAAGTGATATATTCATAAAAATGTCTAATTATATTCATGTTATCCATATCAAGGTTGCTCCTTTTATCTGTTGTGTCTTACAATCAAACCTTTTCCAATTCTGCTTTTATTAGTTTAATAATAAATTTTGCGCTTTCTTCATCTAGCTTATGCAGAAAAGCCGTGCTTCTGCATTTCTTGTATTCCACTCCATCCATTATAAAGTTATATCCAGCCGGACATACGGGTGAACAGGTGCCACCAAGCAACTTTTTACAATCACCCGATTTAATGATTTCCTTTTTCATTTTATCTGGGAAATCATTTAAGATAGCATCATAAGAACTTATACCCGCAGCATAAATTCTTAACTTTATGCCTGTTTTCCTAAAAACATAATTCAGCAATGACCTCCCTGAGCCCGGAAGCATATATGTAGTAACATATCCATTCTTTGCAGGTTCAATCTTTATCTTGCATTCTTTCGCCAATAGATACTTGTCTAATTCAAGGACAAATTCCTGAAGATTCGGTGGAACCTCGTTGAAAAACTGTGTAAACATTTCGTTCATAATTGACCTCCCAATTGTTATTTCCGCAATTTTTGTCAAGCATATAGTCTAATCGCTTGGCTATAAAAAAAGTCCACTTAGATTTGTTTCCACGAAACGAATATTCTTGTTTGTCGCTCAATGTGTTCCATACCTACATGTGGTAAAACCCATGATATAAATAGGGATTCAGTTAACTTAATTCTTTTGCCCTCGACTTCAATACAACCGTCCCAAGGTGCATTCATACTATCAAATTTATCAGCGCACTTTCATTAAAAAGTTAATAACAAAAGATATTTTATACTTGTTTTTACTCTCCCATTATTAAATCAAACGGTATTTTGCGTATATTTTATTACACACTAGTGGTATTTTCTATGCCTGTTTTGTTATACCTATGTATCAAATATGCTTGTTCATGCTTGTTCATGTAGACAAACGCATGGTATGAAGCAAATCTATTGTGTTATTAAAAAGAAAAAGAAAAAGGGATTTTCTCCCTATTTTCCTATTCTATTAAGTCTAAGTTATTGGCAGCATTCCCTTTTCAAAAATCAATTCTATCAAACACAGTCTACCTTCACCTGATTGTTTCGATATCCAATCATTGTATGGCGAAATCTTAATTTTTTGTTTTTATAAATATTGTTTTTAAATAATCATTCAGTTTTTTATCCAAACAGTAAATGTATATGCCCTTCATTCCTCTTTTCATTAATGTGTTGTAGGTATTTCTAATAATCATATCGATCTGAGATAAATCCTCTTTTAGAGGTGCTCTTCTGCCATGTCTTCGAAAATGACCAGCATTATCTGGGTGCCTAGTATAATCTGTTTCAACCTTATGTGTTAACGGATTAAACACTAAGTCATCACCGATAATCAAACCTACGTAATCAAACTCCAGACCTTGAACAGTATCAATATGGCCAACTCGATATTTTTGACTTTCATCAGCGCTGAATGTAGTATCTTTATTCCATTGTAAAGATAAACCATTTATGTTGATATCAAGCGCTTTTGAATCATTTTTTGAAACCCAGTCAAAAACGTCTCCAGCCAACATTCTGCTATTGGAAGTATGATCAACCTTATCTTTTATCGCTTCGTACCAATTATGAATGGTATCAAATGTTTCAACTTCATACTCTGAGTTATATTCAATTTTGAATTCTTCATTATACAGAATGCTTTCAACTGTCTTGATATACTCATCATTACCTGAACATCTAAATTGAGATAACAGTCTCAGGTTTTCGTTATCATAAACCTGACAACCCAGTTTTTTTGCAGTATTTGTAATTTTCTCAATAGTCGCATAATCTCTTATATCCACTTGCTGTTTTTCATCAATAAAGAATATTGATACTTTCGTCGATTCAATGATTTCTCTAATAAGATCTTCTCCTAAAAGAATATTGCCTGACTTTGATCTTTCAGGTAATCTGTGTGCTTCGTCAACAACTAAGCATTCATATTGATTTTTGGGTCGATCTCTCGAAATATTAATTGTTGAAAGAAAAAGAGTTTTTAAATGTGCATTTTCTTTGCCTGATAGCTTTTTACTATAAACATTTCTAACGGCAGAGTTTTTAGTAACATAAAATGCTAATTTTTTATTTTGAATAAATTCATTTAGTATTTTTATCGCGATAACGCTCTTACCAGTTCCAGCACCACCTCTAACAATGAAAACTTGTTTTTGTTTTGTGTTTTCATGATCCTTAATAGTTCTCATGATGTTTTGATAACAAATTTCCTGTTTGTCCAAGAGGGTAAAAACTTCACTATTGGATAGTTCAAAGGATAGAGTGTTCATCAACATTTGTGCTGGGATTATTCTTGAACTATCAATTTCATATAAAATTTGATTATGGTGAGCCCTGCGAACATGCTTTTTAATAAAATCCGCAAGAGATTGGTTGTCGTTTGCGCCAAACACTGGTGATTTTTCTAAAAATTCGCTGTAAAAACTGTCCTTGATATCTCTATCTTCGTATAAATTGTGCAAATATGAACATGATGAAACTTTAATATTCTTATCATTAACATTTTGATTATAAGCTTCTAGATTTAGCTTGTATGTGTACGCTTGATATGAAGGATGGAGTGCATCTTGCCCATACCTGGTGTCATCAGCATTAACCAGTCTATATTTATTTGTTTTAGAAACCATACTCCATCGTTTCAATTCAATGATAATTAATGATTTTTCCAACTTTTCATTTAGTCCGGCTATCAAAAAATCAATCCGGTTGTTTGTTATAGGAATTTTTAACTCCATGCCAATTTCGACATCATCTGCCAATCCAGCTAATTCAATAATATTCTTCATGTAAACTGCAGCATCTTTCCAAGCAGTTTGTTCAGATTTACCAGCGTTTAATTTATTAGAAATTTTAATCATGATTTGATTATTAATGACATCTCTATTAAATTGCTTAATCGTTTCGTTATAAGCTAACATTATTTGCCCCCACAATCTCATGTTTTGCACAATGCTTAATTAAACTTTAAATATTAATAAACTCTAATTATTACTTTGTTTATTGCTTTTTTATTATTTTACAGCATTTATCCGGTATTTGTTTCGAAAAATCATAGTGAGTAATCACTCTGGCATCATTTAAGGAGAAAAGTTTATTATCGTTTCTGAAAAAAGTCTTTTTGTTTTAAGACGCTTATGCCATTTTTATACTCGTTGACCGAGTCAAGTTTAAATTCCCGTGTGTATTTCATGAAAAATTCCCTTCCTTCTGGTTTTGGCCCAGAATTTGGGGTACACCTCATATTTCAGAGTCTTCTTATATATGTTTATTTATCTAAGTTCGTGAAGGACAAGGAATTTACAAGCCAAGCGGTCAACAAACTTGCTTTTATATAAGCATTAGGACGACTATTTTGATACAATTTCGCACCCCATCAAAAATGTTCGTACCATTATGTAATTATTTTTACACCTTTATAAAAAACTGTTAACAAAGGGAAGGAATGAAAATGACTGTTGTATCTACCCAATACAGTTTGTTTAGTCGGTCAGTTTTTCATTTTAATGTTATATTCATGCAACCTGTATTGTTGTCAATTTGTCTTGCCTTATTAAATGATATAAGAACATCGATCTTCTTAGAGAGGAAATAAAACATATGGGCAACAAAGCTAAATACTGCATTACCCTCAATATAATCAGTTGGCCCTCCGATATATTTAATTAAAACCAGGAATCCGTAAAGTTCTAAAACCTGTCTTAAATTTCCGGCACACTAAAAGATACTATAAGTACTTTTTGCATATTTTTCACTCTTATCCTTAACCTATCAAATATAGATATAAATTTTCTGATTCATTGACCAAGGCAACAATAATTTTAATAAAATCTGTATAGTCGTTTGTCGTGTGCGCCCTATCTAGTGCATCATAATAATCTGCTCTATTTTCTGTTTTGATTATGACTGGTGGATAGCCACTTTGAATAAGTTCAAAGTTTAATAAAAGTCTTGCTGTTCTACCATTTCCATCGATAAATGGGTGAATCTTTACAAACTCTCCATGTAAGAAACAAGCTCTTACTACAGGATGTAAATCTTTCCAGCTTTGATATTTTTCAATCATTTTCTGCATTTCATATGGAACATTCGTGTATATTGGTGGAACATGCTTAGCCCCACTGATAAACACATTTTCATTTCTATATTTACCAGCATTAGTAGAATCAATTTCTTTCAAAATTAAATAATGAACAGCTTTAATATCATATTCGGAAAGTTTAACATTCTTGCTAACCAGATCTTCAATGTATTCAATAGCTTCTTTATGATTAATGATTTCTAAATGGTCTTTTAATGGTTTCCCTTTAATGGTTATGCCGTTTTCTATAACTACTTTTGTTTCTGATAAGGTAAGTGTATTACCCTCAATGGCATTAGAATTATAAGTCCATTCAATAATCAGTTTATCTCTTAATTGTCTATTCATATTTTGAGAGAATGGTCGATGGGAATCAATTATTGTCTTTTTATCATCAATAATACTGAAATCTATCGAATCAAAGAACATGTCATTAACTTGTCTATATCTTTTATCAAGTGGCTTTTGTGAATCTTCTGGTATTAACCAAGTCTTTCCTACTTTTATTGCACCATGAATTCTACCTTCTGTGCACAGTGTTCTAATTCTTCTTTCTTTAATATTCCATTTAGTAGCAAAATAAGATATATTTTTGTATTCCATTATTTCACCTTCCTATTATACCGTTATCGGCACAATATTATTTTATCATAGTTTTGTTAACAGGTCAATATTATGCCGTTATCGGCACAATATAGTTATTCAGGTTTAGTCTATTCATTTGTGTTTTAGTTATGCTTTCGTGTTTTTATTTACCTTTTGTGTTTTTATACCAACATTTTCAACAGTGATTTTTACTCACAAACTAAACTTATAAGAAATCGGTATTACAATAAAGAAAAAAGGAATTTCTCCCTATTTTCAAAATCTATTAAGTTGATAACATTGTATCAACACTGTTGTGCAAATATGTGTGAATGAGGTGCGGACATTTTTTCGTACCACTTAATAGCCTAAGCTAGCGCGGTAATCCATTGGACTTAAATATCCTAACCTTTCTTTTATTCTCTTTATTTTAAACCATTTAAGATAATCATCTAATGCTTTTATGAATTCTTCAATTGTGGCTTTGCTCCAATCATGATTATGGAAGAATTCTCTTTTTAATATTCCAAAGTATCCTTCGCATGCAGCGTTATCTGGAGAGCATCCTTTTCTAGACATTGATCTGGTATAACCGTATTCTTCCATTAATCTAATCCAATTATCAGTTCTATAGTGCATTCCCCTATCGGAGTGAATTATTGGATGAGTATCTCCAGGAATTAGCTCATGAGTCTCTTTTAACATCGAAGAAGTAAACTCATCTGAAGGCGATATGCCTATTTTCCAGGTAATTGGACATCCATCAAACAAATCAATCATTGGTGATAGGTAAATCTTACCTGCATTTATATGGAATTCAGTTATATCAGTGACAAATTTTTCAAACGGCCTATCGGCCTTGAAATTATGTTTATATAAATCAGGAACAGCAGGACTTATTTCACCTTGATAAGAAGAATATTTCTTCATCTTAGGAACAAATGGATGGATGTTATCTTCCTTCATTATTCTTCTTACTACTTTTTCAGAAACTCTTATATTTCTATTTCTTAATTCAGCGTGTATCCTTCTATATCCAAATGCCTCATAGCTTTCTAGGAATATATCGCATATATCAATTCTTAGTGATGCATATTTATCTAACGACATCGCTTTGTTTTGATACATGTATGATGATTTAGCCATCTTGAGAGTTTTAAGTAGCTTATATAAGCTATATCTCTTTCTTAAGGCATTAATGACGATGGCTTTTTCTCTATTAGTGAGAAGGTTTACATCAATGCCTTCATCTTTTTTTATTATCTTGGCAGCTTTCTCTAAAACTTCATATTCAAGTCTAGCGTCAGCAACTTTCTTGTTTATCTCATCAAGTTTTTCGTTAGCTTCTTTAAGCTTCTTTTTAGTCTTCTTATTTTCTTCTTTAAGAGACTTCAATTCCTTCTTAAGAGCATCTAGTTCTTCTTGATCAGTTAATTCTTCTTTTTCTATATCAATAATTGGGGGATTCTCTTTCATTGCAGCCATATAATCGTCTCCAACTTTTAACATTTCATAATCATTAATCCATCTCTTAATCGTAGCGTAAGATACACCTATATTATTCGCATACTTATTAAGCGTGGTACCAGACTTAAAATACCCAATTATTATATTCATTCTAGCCTTATGGTTGTATTCTTTTGTTTTGGCGTAATCGCTTCTTAACTTTATATTTCTTCTTCTAAGCCATCTCCAAAGAGTCATTCTAGAGTCTGGATAACCTAAATCTTTAACTGTCTGAGGAATGCTTCCACATTCTTCAAAATATTCACAGGCAAAATCAATTTCTTCCTCTGAATAACTTGGAAGAACCGATTTTACAGTGCCTGTTTTTCTATATTCTTTTACCCACATTCTGAGGGTATTTAATGAATCTGGATACCCCATTATTTCGCGGGTTGCCGGATAGTTCTTAAGTCTGAAATACATCTGTACAGCCTTAATTTTTTGATCATCGTTATACACGTAGTGTTACCATTTCGGATGGTCCAACTTTTCGTCCGCGGCCCCGAAGCTACCTATTTTAATACAAATTAGCACCCCATGATTTTTTTAGCACCCTTA
>CAZSEU010000004.1:51477-52653 GCA_964606005.1 uncultured Staphylococcaceae bacterium | reverse complement strand
ATGGTGGATCCAAGGGGATTCGGACCCCCGACCTCCTCGTTGCGAACGAGGCGCTCTCCCAGCTGAGCTATGGACCCAAGCGGTATTAATAATAATTTTTTTAAAAGAAAAAATCAATCAAACATTAAAAACAGAAACATCTATCAACATTTCTTCTTTTGTATGGCCAGCGTGATGACCTTTTAATAACTCTAAATCCACCATTTCTTTCGAAGCATAAATGCAGTATTCATCATTGCTCGTAGCAATAAAATCACCAATAAATTCAATTGCTTTTGGATTAACCTTGCCTTCTCCAAACAATAGCATTTTTAAAACTTCTTCTTTTGTGAACAAAGAGAAATGTTGTCCGTAGTGTTTGTTAAATAATTGCGCGAACAACTCATGGTCTTTTTTATCGACGAAAAAACAAGGTGTTCTTTTTTCAAAAGAAATTGGTTTAGTTATCAGTTTATATATATCGTCGTGATCACAGATATCGAGATATTTGACGTTGATATGCCCGTGATCAGCAATAGTAAAAAACAAAGTGTCGGGGTTGTTTTTTACTACACGCATCACTAATTGATTAATGGCCCTTACTTGTTGTTTCACTGAGATATGTTCAATACCATTAACATGCATTTCTAAATCGGGAGAGTCAAAATAAAAATATGCAAAACAATTGTTTGTTTTCTTTAAAGTGTCATTAATGCGCTTATTTAAATCTTTGATATTTTTTGGCCCATCTTCTTGAATTGGATAACTTTTTATATCAAAGACATCTGTATTAGGACAATGCTTTTTGATTATGTCAAAAATGTGATTAATAGGTAATAATTGCCACGCTAAATCGTGAGGTATTAATTGTTCGCTTGTATTATAGTCACTACCTTTAAAAAGAATAATGTTCCGCTTATAACTCTCGAAATATTGTGCCCACGCCATCCAACCAGTTTCAATTGGGGATAAGGCAGTTAAAAAGGCTGTTGTCGCCGCGGTTGTTGTTGGTGGAAAAGTCGATTCAATTGTGGTTAAATAGTTTTTTCTAATACAAGAATTAGCATGTAGATGTTTTCTGACAATATTTTGACCCATGCCATCAAAAAGCAAAACCACTACTTTTTTATGGTCTTTTAAAACTACATCAATCTCGGGAATGGTAGCGTGAAAAGTTGGCGCACCAAAGTGTGCGAG
>CAZSEU010000004.1:0-51377 GCA_964606005.1 uncultured Staphylococcaceae bacterium | reverse complement strand
GCGTTTTTACTTCTTTCGACTTCGATTCTAACCATATTAATAGTGACCAAAATAGCGGGCAGGGTCGATGGACTTGTAATGATGACTTTTTGGCTACGAGAATAGTCAACCACATCTTCTAAGTTGTGGTGAATAAAGGCGAACACGCCATCATTAGGAATAAACATTAGCGCTTCTGGCGCTGTTTTTCCAGCGATAATGTATTTATCTTTGATTGCAGTAATGTGTTTTTTAACCGCAGCACCAAATTCTTTGGTTAATTTGGCTTTTTCGTCATTATCATCGGTATCAGAAATACGTTGATAGTCTTGGAATGGGAACTTAGAGTCAATGCAAATCATTTTCTTTGGTTCTGGCATAAAAACAACCGCATCGGCACGAACATCATTGCCATCTCTTGCTTTTTTTAAAGTATATTGCTCTTCATAACAGCCGGTTGTATCACCAAAAACGTTATGAAGTACCATCGATAGTTGATATTCGCCAAATTGTCCACGACTTTGGTTGCCTTCTAAAACACTTCTTAAAGACACAACATCTTTTGAAAGTTTTTCAATGTTTTGTTGAGCGGCATCAATTGCTTGCAGTCTTTCACGAACTTGAGTCATTGTTTCGCTTGTATTCTTAAAGCCTTCAGACAATCTTTCGTCGACTCTTTTGTTAATTTCTATTAATTTGTCATCGATCTGCTTGTTCAAAGCATCAAATCGATTACTCAAAGATTCGGTAATATTCTTTTGGAAGCGCTCTAACTTCTCGTTATTTGTTTCGCTAGCTTTGCCACTTTGTTCAATTACTCGGTTCATCTCTTCGGCTACCGATAATTTGAGATTTGTTTTTATTTGCTCAGTTACAGAACCAATTTGTTGCTGTAAGGCGCCGATTTCTTTTAATTGTTCAGACGAAGCAGTTGCTGGTTTTTTCGAATACTTGACGATAAAAAATACACCAGCCACCAATGCGGCTAAAAATAAAACTGATAGGACGATTAAAATTGTTAGGATTGCTTCTTGCATAATTACTGCCTCCTCTACTATTATCGTGTCGCGAGCACGAATATACAAGTTTAAGGCACATTAGTGCGCCTAAAAAATAAATTTAAAAAATCACTGTCAAGACTGAAAAGGAACAATTTTCTTTTGTATAATACAATTACCATGAGTAAGCGAACAATTGCTGTTATTGACTTAAAAGCTTTTTATTCATATGTAGAATGTCTCGACCGCGGCCTAGACCCTTGGAAATCTCCACTAGTCGTCGCTGATAAGGAGCGTGGCACTAATACGATTGTTTTAAGTGTTTCGCCTTTTCTTAAAAAACAAGGAATACCATCGCGCTGTCGCATTAAAGAGTTGCCAAAAAAATTCGATTATATATATGCAGTACCACGTATGGAAAGATATTTGGAAAAAAGCGCCGATGTTATTAATGTCTTATATCAATTTGTTTCAGAAGAAGATGTTCATGTATATTCCATTGATGAGGCGTTTGTCGATTTAACTACTTATCTTTCATACTATAACAAGACACCTCTGCAAATGGTTACGGCGATTATTAATCAAATCAAAGAAGACACTGGTCTACAAGCTACCGCCGGTATTGGCGATAACTTTTTTCTCGCCAAAATCGCTCTTGATATATACGCAAAAAGCGAAAAAAACGGCATTGCAAGAGTGACTAGCGAAGAGATAAAAGAAAAGCTTTGGCCAATCACTCCTTTAAGCAAAGTATGGGGCATTGGTTCTAGAACAGAAACAAAGTTGAATGCTCTCGGCATGTTTTGCTTACGTGATATCGCTGTTTCTGATATCAATTTCTTAAAAACAAAATTTGGTATTATTGGCGAACAACTTTGGCGGCACGCAAATGGTATCGATGAGGCCGATATTCATGAAACATATGAACCAACCGAAAAGAGCTTTTCTTTAGGGCAAGTGTTATTTAGAGACTATGAAAAAGGCGAGACAACGACCATAATACGAGAAATGGCTGATGCTTTAGCCTCAAGAATGCGAGCAGACGGGAAAATGGCTGGTGTGGTATCGCTTTACATCGGTTATTCCAAAAATCTCGGAGGGTTTGCTAGACGCACTACTTTGCTTTCTCCAACTGATGATAGTGAAGTATTATTAAATGTACTTATGGAATTATATGAGCACCATGCAAAAGACTTGCCAATTAGACGTATCGGTATCTCTTTTGGTCAATTATCTGTGGCTTCTCACCAACAATTGAATCTTTTTGAAGATGACAAAGAGCAGGTACGTAGACGTGATTTACAAAAAACAGTCGACATGTTACAAAGAAAATTTGGTAAAAATGCGGTGCTACGTGGCTCCTCTTTACTAAAAGAAAGCACTGTTAGAGAACGTAATAAATACATCGGAGGACATCGCAAATGAGTGAACGCGGAATGAAAAAATGGGCTCCTTTTAAATCGTTAAATGAACAGGATAATTATTTAAAAAAATTACATGAAAAAAACCAAAAAATTAGTAGGCCAATTATATCTTCAGACGAAGCTGAAATAATTAATAATATTCTTACAAAATATCAAGGACAAGAATTGACTATATACTATTGGAGAGAAGAAAAAGTCAATACCGTGGTGGCAATTATAAGTAAAATTGACCCAATAAACAAAAAAATTGTCCTCGCAAATCGGAAGACAATTTTAATGCATGAAATTATTAATTTAATAGAGAATTAATTCAATAATTTATTATTTATTATATGGCCCAAGTACCGTCTTTAAATATGTGAATTTTTTCTCCATTTTTTGTTACACCAACAATTGATAAATCGGCCGTACCAACCATAAAGTCAACGTGGATCATAGAGTCGTTAATACCAAGTGCCGCTCTTTGTTCCATATTCATTTCCAATGCACCTGGATATAATTCAGGAAATCCAAAACCTAAAGCGAAATGACAGCAAGCATTTTCATCGAACAAGGTGTTATAAAACAAAATGCCTGTTTGGTTAATTGGAGATTCAAATGGAACAATAGCGACTTCTCCAAGCATTCCTGCGCCCGCATCCATGCTGACAAGTTTTTCTAATAACTCTTGCTTCTTTCTTGCTTTGACTTCAACGACTTTACCATCTTTAAAAGTAACCGAGAAATCTTCAATTAGTTCACCATTATAAGAAAGAGGTTTGGAGGCCACTAATGTGCCTTCTGCTTTGCCTTTCATTGGTGTAGTGAACACTTCTTCAGTTGGAATGTTTGGGTTGAATTGGCCCTTATTTGGTGCGTATTCAATACCGGCACCCCACGGCATACCATCGATTAATTCAACAGAGAAATCAGTGCCGTTTGCTGATTTATAATGAAGCTCTTTTAAATTCAAACTTTCTAATTTTTCTTTTTGTTTAACTAAGAAAGAATTATGGTCGTCCCAGTTCTTGACTGGATCATTTCCATCAACGCGTGATGTTTTTAAAATTGCTGCCCATAAAGCTTCAACTGCTGCTGTTTCGTCCAATTTGGGAAAAACCTTTTTCGCCCAAGCTTTTCCTGGTACTGCTGCAATACACCATTTGTATTTGCCATCAAAAGCATTACGATATTTCTTAATTTGTGGATAACGTTTGGCTTGAATTTTCGCCACTTTTGCTTGGTTTACGCCTTTCATTGCATCTGGGTCATCAGAAATAATATGCAATACAGTTGGTAGTTTTTTCACCCAATATTTGTACTTAGTTATCATCATTGGACTAACTTTACCTAAAGTTGATACACTTTCGTATTTATAACCAAACTTGTTGATTGGGTCATGGTGCCAATAAACTGTCACACTTTTGGCACCAGCTTTATAACATTCTTCAACGACTAATGTAACAAATTCAGGCTGGTCTAATCCGGCGTTAATCCACACCTCGTCACCTTTAACAATATGCCCGCCCTGAACCGCGATTAAACGCGCATAGTCTCTTAATAATTTTTCTTCCATAATATTTGTAATATTTTCCTTCCGAAACTAATATAATAATATTTAGGGAGGAAATCCACATGAAAAGTTTATTCGGCAAATACATTTGGCTCCAATTAATTCTCTCCATTCTCTTGCTCTTTGGCGGGGCGCTCATAATCGTTTTTGTCGCCACAGGCGAAGAAGGCATTCTCGAAATCGCTTTAAACATCATTGCAACAGTAATTTTGTTCTTATTCGGTATATTTGCAATTGTGGCTGCGTTCGTCTTTGAACCAAAGAAAGTATTTACCAATGGTTTATTGTATGGATCTGCCTCTGTTGCTTTAGGCATTTTCCTTTTAACAAAAGAAATTGTTTTACTAGATTACATAGTTAAATTGCTTGCTATATTCTTTATTGTCGTTGGCGGCATCGAGCTTATTAAGGCAATTGTGTTAACAGTGATTGATCGTTCAAAACTTGCTCCAATCATAATCACATATATCGTTTCCGCTATTTTTATTGCTATCGGCATCTTAGCGTTACTACCTGTTTCTTTCCGCGATATTATTGAAAAAAGCTTCTCAATTCTCGCTGGTGTCTTGCTTGTTGCCGCTGGTATTTATCAATTAGTAATTGGTATTATTCAAATGGTCGGCTCTGTTAAAAAGGCTCCAATCGACAAAACTGGCGTTTCTGCTAAAAAGAAGGAAAAGAAAGCTCCTGCTAAAAAGGAACCTCAAAAAGATGCAGTTGTTGCTGAGGTAAAAGCCGAAGAAGTTCCAGAAGAACCAGAAATAAAAGAACTTGATTTCACCGAAACAAAAGCTCTTGAAAAAAAATAGTAATAAATAATCACTAAAAAAGGACATCGTTCAATGTCCTTTTTTGATTGTTTTGCTAGTTGCCAATATTAGATATGAGCGTAAATCTCAATTAAAATGGCGACGAAGAAGAAAATTATAGCGCAAACAAGAGTGAGAATTGAAATTACTTTTTCAGCGCCTCTTTCTTTGGTCTTAACGAAAATATTTAAACCGCCACCAGTAATAGCGCCGGAAGCACCTTCTGATTTACCGCCTTGAAGCAAACATAAGATAATGATGATGATAGCAACAGCTAACATAATCCAGTCATACCAATTTAACATAACTTACTCTCCCTTTCTTAGTCGCTGCTAATAAATAATATTAGAATGGCAGCGATAACGCAATAATTTTTATAGAGCGGCCTTCATTTCAAGGACAATATCGCGTAGTTCTGCCGCTCTTTCAAAGTCAAACTCTTTAGCAGCTTGGCGCATTTGTTTTTCCAGTTCTTTAATCTTAGCCTCGATTTGAGCGCGACTCCCATGTTTGGTTATATTAACCATATCGCTAATCTCATCGTCACTGTTGTGAATCGGTGGGCGCACTTCTTTAATGATGGTGCGAGGGATAATTCCGTTTTCAATATTATATGCTTCTTGAATATTACGTCGACGATCGGTTTCTTCAATACAAGCACGCATAGAATCAGTCATTTTATCAGCATACATGACGACTAGACCATTAGCATTTCTCGCCGCTCGACCAGTAATTTGAATTAATGAGCGTTTGCTCCTTAAGAAACCTTCCTTATCAGCATCAAAAATCGCAATTAAAGAAACTTCAGGAATATCCAAACCTTCTCTCAGTAGGTTAATACCAACTAACACGTCATATTTACCTTTTCTTAGTTGATAAATTATTTCACTACGCTCCAATGTTTTGGTTTCATGATGCAAATAAACAGTTTTTATACCCTTATCTTTTAAGAATGAAGTGAGATCTTCCGCCATTCTAATAGTCAAAGTAACGACCATTGTTTTTTCATTGCGGGCGATGCGTTTTTTGATTTCTGATACCAAATCATCAACCTGACCGAGTGTTCTTCTAACTTCAATTTGAGGATCAAGCAGACCGGTTGGTCGAATAATTTGTTCGGCAGACACTTGTCCGATTTTTCCTAGTTCGTAATCGCCAGGAGTCGCGCTAGTGCACAAAACATATGGCATAACAGTTTCAAATTCTGCAAAATTCAATGGGCGATTATCTAAAGCAGAAGGCAGTCTAAAACCATATTCTACAAGAGTTGTTTTTCTTGCCCTATCGCCATTATACATCCCCCTAATTTGTGGAAATGTAGCATGGGATTCATCAACGATTAATAGAAAATCGTTCTTGGGGAAATAATCCAATAAACACCATGGTCTTTCTCCAGGTTGACGTTTATCAATGTGTCTCGAGTAATTTTCAATTCCGGGGCACATGCCAAATTCTAATAAACTTTCAATATCTTGATTGGTGCGCATTTGTAGTCTTTCGGCTTCTAGTAATTTATCATTTTCTTTTAAAAATCTAAGTCTTTCTTCGAGCTCAATTTTTATAGTTTCACAAGCTTGTTTGGTTCTTTCGCGTGTGGAAGCATGATCATAAGCAGGGAAAATTGGAAAAGTGTGATACGTGTGCTTTATTTCACCAGTTATCGCGTTAATGTGAACGATTTTTTCCACCTCGTCACCAAAAGTATCAATTCTTAGCACATCATTATCAAAAAAAGCCGGAGGAACAATTTCAATAATGTCACCCCTTACTCTAAAACTGCCGGGTGCTAAATCCAGATTATTTCTTTTATATTGCGCATCAATTAATTTAAGATAAAAATCTTTTCTATTTATTGTTTCGCCAACGCGAACATTAAATACTAAATTACGATATTCATCAGGATCAGTTAATCCATAAATTGACGCAACAGAGGCAACGACAATTGTATCCCTTCTTTCCAAAACAGAATTAATTGCTGAGGTGCGAAGCATCTCTATTTCTTCGTTCATAACAGCATTTTTATCAATATAAGTGTCACTTTTTGGGATATACGCTTCTGGTTGATAAAAATCGAAATTAGAGACAAAATATTCGACTCTATTATTAGGAAATAATTCTTTAAATTCCGAATATAATTGGCCCGCTAAAGTTTTATTATGGACGAGCACTAATACAGGTTTCTGGATCTTTTGAATAATGTTCGCCATGGTGAAAGTTTTGCCCGTACCAGTCGCCCCTAAAAGCACTTGAAAGCGATCTCCACTTAAAATGCCACTTGCCAGCTTTTCAATAGCTTTTGGTTGGTCGCCCGTAGGCTTGAAATTTGAAATTATTTCAAATTTGTGAGATGTATCCATTTACTCAACGCCCCCTCTATTTTGTGTTAATCTCAGCTTCACTACGTAAGTAAGCATAAATGAGACCATCCAAGTCGCCATTCATCACCGCTTCTACATCGGTAACTTCAAAATTTGTGCGGTTGTCTTTGACAAGGGTATAAGGGCAGAAAACATATGAACGAATTTGACTTCCCCATTCGATATTTTTCTTTTCGCCGACGATGGTATTTAATTTATTTTTTCTCGCTTCTAATTCGAGCAAATATAATTTATTTTTTAACATTTTTAATGCTGTTTCTTTGTTCAGCAATTGGCTTCTTTCAATTTGGCAAGCAACAACAATGCCTGTGGGTAAATGGGTAATACGTACTGCTGTTTCTACTTTATTTACGTTTTGTCCGCCAGCACCGCCACTCCGATATGTATCAATCTTTAAATCAGATTCATTTAATTCAATATTAATTGAATCATCTTTAAATTCAGGAATAACATTTACCGACGCAAAAGATGTATGCCTTCTTTTGTTTGAATCAAAAGGTGAAATTCTCACTAAACGATGAACACCCTTTTCACCTTTTAGTAAGCCATAAACATATTTGCCATTAATTTGTAATGTGACACTTTTTAAGCCAGCCTCTTCACCTGGTTCAAAAGAAATAAGCGACATTTTCAAACGATGTGCTTCTGCATATAACACATACATACGATAAAGCATATCAGCCCAATCTTGTGCTTCGGTGCCGCCAGCACCAGGATGAATTTCAACGATGGCATTCAGACTATCAAATTCACCAGTAAACAAAATATCCATTTCTAATTCCTTAATGCCTGTTTTCAATTGTCTAAGGTGGTTTTCCATTTCGCCCAAAAGCGATTCATCATCAAAAGACAATAATTCCTCGAGATCTTGGACACCATGCAAAAGAGAACGATATGTTATAACAATATCGCGCATGCGATTTAGGCGATTGATAACTTCCAAAGCTTCTCTTTGATTTTCCCAAAAGTTTTCAGACTCGCTTTTTTCAGTAAGAAACGCTATTTGTTTATCCAACTCTTCGAGGTCAAAGAGAAGACCCGAGTTGGCGGATTCGCTCGCCAACTGCCCATAGTTCCTGTTTTAAGGTAACAATGTCTTTCATAGTCTTATTATTACTTTTCTATTATATCCTGGGGTTGTTGTGGAGCGGTATCTTCCACCACCACTTTTCTTTGAGGTCTAATGTTAACTAAATTTAAAACCGCATCTACAGAAGCTAGCTCCAAACACTCTCTAAACATCGCATAACCTTCATTCACATAGTCTTGAAGTGGGTTAACATTCGCATAACTTCTCAAGAAGATTGCTTCTCTTAATCTCGCCATTGAGTCGATGTGTTTTGTCCAGTTTTGGTCGATGCAACGCAAAATAACCGAACGTTTAATTTTGTCTTTTTCTTCTTGTTCGATTGGCCATGAAGTTTCAAGATCTGCAAATCTTTCCTTGAGCAAGATTGCTAAATCTGGAGCAATATCTTCAATCGGAGCATCATCAAATAAATTTGGTTTGATTGTTCCAGCCGGAAGGAATCTTGGTTCGACCGCTTTGGCGAGTTGTTCACCATGCACCAACTGATCGTTGCTGCCGGTTGGGATACCTTTTTTGGCTAAGAAGTTGCCAGTAGTATTAAAAATATCCTCAACAATATCATCAATATTTTTACCTTCAATAATGCGATCTCTCTTATCGTAGACAATTTGTCTTTGTTTGGCTAAAACGTCATCGTATTCAAGCAAACTCTTACGGGTATCAAAGTTTTGACCTTCAATTTTCTTTTGTGCAGATGTGATGACATTAGTAATCATTCTGGCTTCTAATGGCTCGTCGCCAAAGTTCTTTTCGATATAATTTTTAATAGAATCCGCTGCAAAACGAACTAACAAAGTATCTTCAAAAGAAACATAGAATCTGGAGAAACCAGGGTCGCCTTGACGACCACTTCTACCACGTAATTGGTTATCAATACGGCGAGATTCATGTCTTTCGGTACCGAAAACACATAAGCCTCCCAAGGCTCTAATTTCGTCATTAATTTTAATATCAGTACCACGGCCGGCCATGTTGGTTGCTAATGTAATTGAACCTTTATCACCGGCATGCGAGATGATTTCAGCTTCGCGAGCGTGGTTTTTCGCGTTGAGCATCTCGTGTCTGAGACCCGCCTGGGTGAGTAAAGCAGAGATTTCTTCGGAAGATTCAACTGAGACAGTACCAATTAGAATTGGTTGTCCTTTCTCATGACGTTCTTTTATTTCTTTGATGAGCGCGGCTAATTTAGGCCCTTTGTGCGCATAAACATAATCAAGCGCATCGATACGAATAACGGGTCTGTTCGTTGGAATACAAACAACGCGCATATTATATATTTTTCTGAATTCTTCTTCCTCGGTTTTGGCGGTGCCGGTCATGCCAGCAACCTTGATATATAAACGGAAGAAGTTTTGATAAGTAATCGTCGCCATAGTGACGGTTTCTTGTTTGATTTTGACGTTTTCTTTAGCTTGAACTGCTTGGTGCAAACCATCAGACCATTCACGACCCGGCAAAACACGACCAGTAAACGGGTCAATAATTTGTACTTCCCCCGCAGGATCAACGAGATAATCGACGTCTCTAGCCATGATGAAATTGGCTTTTAACGCATTATGAATGCGGTGAACCAAATCAGAATATTCGGGATCGTATAAGTTTTTGATACCAAACATCCGTTCTGCTTTTGTTTGTCCAGCTTCAGTTAAGTTGACAGTTTTATCTTTAACATCGATTTTAACATCGATTTCTTTTTTCAACGTCTTGCAGAATCTATCTGCAACAGTATATTGTGATGGGCTTGTCGCTGCGCCACCGGAAATAATTAACGGAGTTCTACTTTCGTCGATTAAAATGGAGTCAGCTTCGTCAACGATACAGAAATTAAGACCTCTAAGGACACGATGTTGCATGTCGCTGGCCATGTTGTCTCTCAAGTAGTCGAAACCCAACTCTGAGTTAGTGGTATATGTAATATCACATAGATAAGCTTCTTGTTTTTCTCTGGTGGTTTTGGTTCTGACATTAACGCCAACCGTTAAACCCAAGAAACGATAAATTTGGCCCATCCATTCAGCGTCACGAGCAGACAAGTATTCGTTAACAGTGATGACATGTACACCTTTTCCCGCCAAAGCATTAAGATATACAGCCATTGTGGCGGTTAAGGTTTTACCTTCACCGGTTTTCATTTCAGCAACGTCACCATTGTGTAAAACTAAAGAACCAATAATTTGAACTTTGTAAGGAAATTCACCGATTGTCCGTTTGCCAGCTTCTCTAGCAACAGCAAAAGCTTCATATTTAATATCTTCAAGAGTGGCTCCATTAGCTAATTTTTCTTTGAAATAAACTGTTTTAGCGCGTAATTCTTCATCGCTAAGTGCTGCCATTATTTTTTCAAAAGCAACAACTTTTTCAGCTTCACGCTGATATTTTTTCAAAGCTCTTTTATCAAAAAATCCCATAATTTAATACCGACCACATCAAATGGTGTGCCTTTCTTTGTAAAAGAATGTCAAACATTCGCTTAACTATAATACCAATCAACCGCATTGTTGTCTAATACAATCTTAGTAGATTGGTGGTCTATTTGGCCCTTTTCGACCTGGTTTTGGCCACAACTAGCACCTTGATTGTTTTTGGATTTAATTTTTCAACGAGGTTAATTGCCGCCTTCATTGTTGAACCTGTAGTGTAAATATCATCAACAATTATTACTTTTTTATTGCTCAAATCAAAGGTCTTTTTCAACCGCATGAAGTTATAAATCTTTTCTCTAGTTTTAACATTGCTTGTTGCTTGTTTTTGCTGTTCGGTTTTTTCTAAAATTGGGTGCATTATTAAACCGATTGTTTTGAATATTTCATGCACATGATTGAAACCTCTTATTTCATCATCTTCAATAAAAGAGGGTATAGGAATTGCCAAATAATCTTTGAAAATCAGTTTGATTTCTTTGGCAAAATTTGAAACAAAAGAAGCCGCTAGTTCATAATCATAGCAACCTTTAAATTGATAAACTAACTGACGGATAAAATCGTTATATTCATAGATTGCTATTGCATCATATGTTAAAACCTTAAAAGCAATAAACAATGGATTCATTGCTTTTTGGCATAAAGAACAAATGTTAATTTTCTTGTTAATAATACGACATACGTCTTTATCATCAATAGCTTTACAACATATTTTGCAGTTGGTTATTGGCGAATTTAATTTCGTTAATTGCTCTTTCAATTTCTTTATTTTTTCGTTTTGCAAGAAAAATCACCTCTCCTTCTGGCGCATCTTTTTTTCTACCCACTCTACCAGCAATTTGAATTAATGAATGGGAATCATATATAGGGTGATCACTTAAATAAACAATGACCTGTAAATCTGATACAGTCACTCCTCTTTCCAATACTGCAGTTGTTACAAGGTAACGATATTTTTTTGCTCTGAACCTTTTTATAACTTCTTCCCGATTATCAATCTTTGAATTTATGTAATATCCATGGGTAAAAAACAAACTTAAAAAGCGATATACTTTTTTCGATAAATCAATGGTCGGAACAAAAATAAATATCTGCTTAAATTTGTTCAGAAATCTCGAAACTTCAGTTACTAGTTTGTAGTTTAAATATAATAAGTTACCACCAATGATTTTTGGTACAGGCAAAGGGTGATGGTGAAAGCGCGAATATAATTGGGCAATATCACGATTGGGCATTTTGAATTGTTCAAGTAATTCGGGAGTGGGAGTCGCGGTCATTAAAATATAGTTATTCTTGATACTGCGTTTGAAAAAGGCTTCAAGTATTTCACTACCCTTATAAGGAAAAGCATCTATCTCATCCGCAATTAATAAATCAAAATAATGTTTGTAACGATATAGTTGATGAGTTGTTAAAACTACCAATTCGCCTTCAAGCACGGCTGTGTGGCCACCATATACAGCAATTATTCGGTTGTTCTTAAAAATATCAATAAAACGATAAGTTAGTTCTACCACCACATCCTTCCGCGGTACGGCGAAACCAACTCTTAGTTTGTTATTAATACAATATGCAATCACTTCTAGACATATTTCTGTCTTTCCTGATCCACAAACAGCATGTACCAGACTATCAACGCCATTTAAATAATTATTTAATAGTTGGGCAGACAATCGTTTTTGATCAGTTGATAATTCATAAGCTAACTGATAGTCAGCATTCTTTTTAATGACATAGTCATTGTGGGCTTCTTGTCCCCGAAAAATGATGCACTTTCGGCAGTAAGGTTGTCCGTTTTTGTGTCCAATAAATCTAGAATCAGTGTTGCCACATATAGAACAAATAAACTCAGTAATAAAAAATCTCTCCATTAACTAGATAGGGAGATTGTCGGTGTTGTTTCTAAAAAATTACGATTCTTTATTCTGCTTTTGTAAATACGTATGCTGTTTTCGAATAAAATCTTTCATCTTTTCTTAATATCGGAGATGGAAAGTTATCATGATTAATTGCGTCTGGAAAATTTTGAGTTTCCAGGCAAATATCTGTATTGGTGTTATATAACTGTAAGCCTGGACGATCAGTATATACATCAACACTAATACCAGAAAGTGTTCCAGTCATTGTGGCAACTTTACGGTAACCTTCACCATTAAGTACGTAGTTATCATCATAACTATTTTGAGGAATATTTTTTTCGGTACTAAAGTCAAATTTATTTCCTTCGACAGAGAGAATGCTACCCGTTGGAATTAACTCGCTGTCTTTTTCAGTATACGAATCAGCATTTAGCCAAAGCTTATGATTGGCTGAAGAATTATTGCCATTTAAACTCATGTAGAGATGATTGATTGGGTTGATGATGGTGTCTTGGTCGGTAACAGCATCATATTCTATCGTCAATTCTCCAGCATCACTTAATGTGTAAGTGACAGTAATATCAACAGCTCCTGGATATCCTTTATCAAGGTGAGGGGAATGCAAAGAATATATAATTTTGTTGGCAGTTTGATCCATTAATGTCCAATTATCATTACTCCAACCATTCATGTTAGGACCGCCATGTAATTGATGTTTTTCCCAAGAACCTTTTTCCAAGTTCCATGTTTGACCATTTAATTCAAATTGGGCATTAGCAATTCTATTTGCTACTCTTCCCGCAATGAAACCATCTTTACCAATTCGTTTACCACCCCATTCAACAGTGGTAATTCGAGCGCCTTTAGCATCGAAATTAAAGGTTAAACCCGAGGAAGTAGCTAATTGTACAGTAACATTTCCCCCACTACTACTTGAATCTTTACTAGAAGAACTTGGTTTTTTAGAGGAGGTTGTAGATTGTTTGGAGGAAGTTAATGGATTGGAGGAAGTAAGTGTTGAAGAGTTAGTTAAATTTGAACACGCTACAAGTAGCGTAGTTAAAGAAACCAAAAGTAAGCTTTTCAAATATATCTTCATAAATAACAATATTTACACCAATAGTGTTTCATGAAAAATGCAGTATTTCAATATTTTAGAAAAATATTAAGGCATAAATAAAGTTATTTTTGCATTAAAAAACCGCGATTTTTATGTTTTCTTCGCGGTTATCGTTTTTCGTTATAGTTTTATGCCGTTTTCTAAGTCTTCCATCATCTTAACGCGAATAGCGTGTCTACCGCCTTGAAATTCAGCTTTTAAAAAGATATCAACTCTTTTTTTGGCTTGTTCAAAAGTAGTAAATTTTGCGCCCATTGTCATAACGTTGGCGTCATTATGTTCGCGCATCAAACGTGTCGCGGTTTGATTATAAGCAACACCTGCGCGAATGCCTTTAACTTTGTTTGCTGTCATAGCGACACCTTCGCCCGTAGTACAGACGATGATGCCAAATTTGGCAGTGCCATCTTTTACCAAATTAGCCGCTCTAATAGAAAAAACAGGATAATGGCATGATTCAGTAGAATATGTGCCAACATCTTCAATTTCATAACCTAAATCGAATAAATATTGTTTAAGTTGTTCTTTTAATGGATAACCGAAATGATCACTAGCAAGGGCAATTTTCATATTTGTTCACCTCTTTTTTATCTTAACCCAATCTGTGTAATTTTCCACCAAAAAGACATTAATCTTTGTTTTCAACAAATAAAAATCTGGTTTTGCCATAAATATCTTTTTCAAATGAATATTTTGCTTCCGGGCAATATTTCTTTAGTATTTTTGTCAGCGCTTCTTCCATGTCTTCTCCTATTTCAAAGCAAAGTAGGAATTGCTCATTCATAATTTTATCGATGTCTTGAAAAATGATTTCGTAAAATCTTGTAGATGGAGTAGCCAGCAAAGCTAAGTGTGGTTCTTGTTTCCATGTTCTATTATCAATTGATGCAATATCTTCAATGTAGGGTGGATTACACACCAAGATGTCTAGCTTAATATAACGCTTAAGTAGTGGTTTAAGCATATCTCCGACAATAGTCTGACACTGTGGAGTTCCATAATGTCCAATATTATCTAAAGCAACTTCAATCGCTTTATCATCAATATCGACCAAATAGTATTTATGCTGCGGTTGATCTAACGCCATACTTATACCAATTACACCACTGCCAGTGCATATGTCGGCAATAGTTAAGGTGTCACGACCAAACTTCTTTAGTATTTTTCCTAAAGATAAGAGAACCAGTTGTTCAGTTTCTTGACGAGGAATGAGCACTTCTTTGTTAACATAAAAAATCCTGCCTAAAAAGTGTGCTTTTTCGAAAATATATTCGATCATCTCGCCATTTTGATAGCGCTCCATCACATCGCAAAAGTAGGTATAATTTTTTACTTCTTGATCAAAATTTAAGGTTAATTGCGCATGATCAAAAGCATTAATGTGCTGAAGTGCAAAATTGATTACGCTTGATGGAATGCCTTCTTTTTGGTAGCGAAAAAATAGTTCGCGATTAGTGGGCATGATTATTCACCCGCGATTTTTTGCGATTGATCGAAATGAATGAGTGCTTCAATAACATCATCTAAATCGCCTTCGATAATACGGTCGAGCTTTTGTAATGTAAAACCGATGCGGTGATCAGTGACTCTATTTTGTGGATAATTATAAGTTCTAATTTTTTCTGAGCGTTCGCCAGTGCCAACTTTTATTTTTCTTTCGTTGCCAATTTTTTCTTGCTGCTCTGCGAGCATATTGGCATATATTTTCGCTCTTAACATTTGCATAGCAATTTCACGGTTTTGAATTTGTGATTTTTCGGTTTGGCATGCAACAACTGTACCAGTTGGAACGTGAGTAATGCGGACCGCGGACTCGGTTTTATTAACGTTTTGACCGCCTGCACCTTGAGAATGGTAAGTATCGACTTGTAAATCATTTGGATTAATTTGCACATCAATTTCTTCCGCTTCAGGCATGACCAGGACGGTCGCGGTACTAGTGTGAATGCGACCAGATGCTTCAGTCTTAGGAACTCTTTGCACGCGATGTGCACCACTTTCAAATTTAAGTTTTGAATAAACTCTTTTGCCACTGATCTTGAATGAAACCATGGCAAAGCCACCAGATTCTGAGTAATTCTCATCAAGAATTTGAATTTTCCATCCTTGTAATTCCGCATAACGGGTGTACATCCTGAATAAATCACCAGCGAAAATATTGGCTTCATCTCCGCCGACAGCACCCCTAACTTCTACGATGATGTTTTTATCATCATTGGGATCGCGAGGCAACAATAATTCTCTTAATTCTTCTTCTAATTTTTCTTGATCGCGTTCTAAACGTTTCAATTCATCTTTCCCCATATCGACAAGTTCTGGGTCAGGGTCACGAATTAATTCTTTTGCTTCCGCAATAGCGACTTCATTGTTTTTATATTTAATAAAAGCAGTTACTTGAGGTTCAAGAACCGCTCTTTCTTTTGAGATTTCTTTGAATCTACGAATGTCTTTAACTGCATTATCAGAGGCTAACTCATCATCGATTTCCTTGAGCCTTCTTTCTGCGATTGCAAGACGTTGATACATGATTTCTTCCATAATAGTCCCTCTAACCTTAAGTATTGTAGCATACATGACTTTTCATAAAAAGAGAGAAATATTTGCATTAATAGAATATTAAGGTTTCACCATTTCTATCTTTTGTAGTATACTTTATTAGGGTGATTTTTGTGGCTTATAAAGCATTATATCGAACATATCGTCCGAGCAATTTTGACGAAGTTGCCGGTCAAGAACATATCGTCAAAACTTTGAAAAATGCTTTAGCGACTAATAAACTGGCGCATGCTTATTTATTTGCTGGCCCAAGAGGTACTGGTAAAACCAGTATGGCAAAGATTTTAGCCAAAGCAATGAACTGCGATGAAGGCTTTGGTCACATTTGTAACGAATGTAAAAACTGCCGCGCCATCAATGATGGTTCACATCCAGATGTTCTCGAACTGGACGCTGCTTCCAATAATGGCGTAGATGAAATTAGAGAACTAATTGACAAAGTCAAATACGGCACTATTTTGGGCCGATACAAAGTATATATAATAGACGAGGTCCACATGCTTTCGACCGGAGCTTTTAATGCTTTACTTAAAACATTAGAAGAACCACCGGAACATGTTATTTTCATACTAGCAACCACCGAACCACACAAAATTTTGCCAACAATTTTATCAAGATGCCAAAGATATGACTTTAACAAGTTAAGTGATGCAGATATCCAAGGACGATTAAAAGAAGTTTTAATGCGTGAAGATGTCGCCTATAGCGAAGAAGCTGTCAAAATTATTGTTTCATTAGCAGACGGTGGTATGCGCGATGCTTTATCTATGCTCGATCAAGTGCTTGCCTATTCAAATAATCGTTTAGAAGTAAAAGATATTCTCGACATTTTTGCTTTGGAATCTAAGGAAGAAAAAATTGCTTTATTAAATGCGATCATTAATAAAGATGTTGCTAATGTCTTGGAAAGAATTAATCATTATGTCTCATTAGGAACCGACATTAAGCGTCTAACTGATGACTTGTTAATTATATTAAAAGATATATTAATCTACCAATCTTCAAGGATGAGCAATTGTTTAGAAACACTTAATGAACAAGAAGCAAAAGCATTTCTTAAAAACTTAAGTTTAGATGAAACAATGGACATGATTGATGTCATAATGGATGCACAAAAAAACTACAAAGTCGTTCCTTCTATCGTGCCATTATTTCAAGTTACCATCTTAAAACTTGTCGCTAAAAGAAAAGGCGGAGAAATTAAGCAAATAGAGACACCAATTGAAGATGATGAACCTACACCCATCTTTGCGCCACTTCCAGAAACAACCAAACCACAACCGGAAGTTGTCAAACCCGAGGTAGGAAAAGTAGAGACACCGAAAGTGGAAGAAACAATTTCACTATTTGAGCAACCCGAACTTGAGGAATCACAAATCGTTTTATCTAAGAACGTGATATCACTCAAAGGTGCTGTAAAGGGAGATTCGTTTTATATAGATGATGAGTTAATGATTGATGTCATGGTCACTGCAAAAAAAGAAATCAAAAACCAATTAATCGAAAACTGGTCCAACATCAAAAAACTTATCACTCACCCAACGCTCGGCAAGGCCGCGACTACATTAATTGATGGTCGTCCATTAGTGGCCTCAACTAAGGTGTTGGTAATAGAATATCAATTCCAAAACATTGCTGAAAAAGCTAATCTTATTGCTAATCAAGAGGATATGCAAAACGTTATCCAAACAATCTTTAATAATAAGATGTTTGTCTACGCTGTTTCGCGAAAAGAATCAGTCAGACTACAACAAAATTACATGAATAGACTTCAAGTCAATAGATTACCAAAAGTAATCGATGTAAAAATTGAATACGAAGGAGAATAAGTAAACATGAACATCCAACAAATGATGCTACAAGCCCAAAAGATGCAAAGAGAATTAAAGAAAGCTTTGGGCGAGCTTACTGAAAAAGAATTTATAGTCAACAAAAGCGGCGCTGTTACTGTAACTGTTTTAGGTAACAAAACTGTTAAATCAGTCAGTGTCGATAAAGATGCTTTTGATGCTGAAAACAAAGAGATGATTGAAGAATTAATTGCTTTAGCGATTAATGAAGCCCTTTCACAAGTTCAAGCAGAGGAAGAAGCGATTAATGAACGCATCACCGGTAAAGCGGGAGGTTTGGGCTTTTAATGGAAAAACTTAAAGCGTTAGTAAGGTTAGAGGAATCGCTAGCAAAATTGCCTAGCGTTGGCAAGCGCAGTGCCGAAAGAATGGCCTACGCTATGTTAAACATGGATGATGAAGATTTAAATGAATTTGCTGAAGCCATTAGTAACCTAAAAAACTCCATTAAAGTATGTCCAACCTGTGGATTTTTAACTGAAACCGAACAATGTGTTATATGTTCTGATCATGAACGCGATACAAGTACCTTAATGATTGTTTCTTTTCCAAAAGATGTCATCGCTTTTGAAAATGCCGAATCATATCATGGTGCATACCATGTATTAAATGGTGTTATTTCTTTAAGTAAAGGTGTCAGCGTTAACGACCTAAATATTGATTCTTTGCTCAAGCGTTTAGACGCACACCACTATAAAGAAGTGATTATCGCCACCCAACCAACCATCGAAGGCGAAACGACTGCTTTATATGTAGCGAAAATGATTGCTGATAAAGTCGAGGCGGTTACTCGTTTAGCTTATGGTCTACCGATGGGTGGCAATCTTGATTATACTGACGCATTGACTTTATCCAAAGCCGTCGAAGGACGTAGAAAATTATAAAGTGAGGACAAAAAAATGTTTATAACAATCGAAGGTCCAGAAGGTTCTGGCAAAACTACTGCTGTTGATTACGCAGTTAATAAGTTATTAGAAATGAACTATCAAATTGTCCGCACTCGTGAGCCTGGTGGTACCCCAATAGCCGAGCAAATTCGCAATGTTATCCTTGATAAGAGTAATATCGCGATGGATAAAAGAACCGAAGCACTTCTTTATGCTGCTTCTAGAAGACAACATCTCGTCGAAAAGATTTGGCCAGCATTAAAAGAAGGCAAAATAGTTGTTTGTGATCGTTATTTAGATTCATCTTTAGCCTATCAAGGTGGCGCTAGAGAGCTTGGAATTGATAATGTATTAAATGTTAATTTATTTGCTACTGAAGGCACTTTTCCTGACTTGACTCTTTTGTTTGATCTCGACCCAGAAATCGGTTTAGCGCGCATCCAGGCTAATGCCAATCGCGAAGTCAATCGTTTAGATTTAGAGAAATTAGAGTTCCATAGAATGGTAAGAAGCACATTCTTGGACTTAGCCAAACGCTATCCTGAGCGTTATGTCATTATTGACGCTTCCAAAGACCGTCAGGCAGTAGCGGAAGCCACCTTGAATGCCATACTTACCAGGTTATGAGAGTAGAAAACTATTTAAAAAATTATCAACCAGTGATTTATCAAACTTTTGTTAATTCTTTAACAATGAGTCGTTTGAATCACGCATATTTGATTGTCGGCCATAATGGTGCGCCGCTATTAGAAGTAGCCAAATACTTTGGAAAATCAATTCTTTGCGATAATCCTAATCCTTTAGCTTGCGGCAAATGTATCTCTTGTTTAAGAGTAGAAGACGATAACTATCCAGATTTTTTACTTTTTGATGGTAGTAAAGCCACAATTAAAAAAGAAGCCGTCACCGCGATTGAATCGGCATTCGATAAGGAAGCATTTGAAAATAAGGGCATCCGTATATACATTTTGCACCTAGTGGAAAACATGACAGCAGAAGCTATCAATAGCATTTTAAAAATTCTTGAAGAGCCTGGAAAACAAATTTATGCTTTTTTGACCACTAATAATGAAAACAGTGTTCTTACAACGATTATTTCCCGCTGCCAAGTCTTACATCTCAAACAAATTGATCGCACTATTGTGATGAACGAGGCCATTGGTCTTGGTGTTAACGAAAAGGATGCTGAATTACTAGCTTGTTTTTATAATGACGGTGAACTAATCAAAGACATTCTTGATAATCCTGACGAAAACTCTGCTTTCATAACAGCGAAAGCTTGTTTTGAAGCAACGATGGAAGTTATTGCTAGTGGTTCAAATGATGATTTGACCTATTTTGCTCAAAGCCAAGTAACTAATCAAATTAAAAACAAAGAAACAGCCCGTTATTTTATCAATATGTTAATTGTGGCATTTGAAGATTTAATAGCTATTAAAAATGATAAGCCACCTTTTCTACAAACTTATGCTACAATATTACATCATCTCGTTAACAAACTTTATCATTTAGATGAAAGTTTGATTGAGTTGTTAAAATGTTCGACTGCAGTTAACACCAATGTAAACATTGCCTTATTAATCGATCACATCTTTTACACAATCAAAAAAGAGGACTAATTATGCCTGAAATACAAGATAACAATACAGCAAATCAAATTCCAAACGAATATACGCACTTTGTCGGCGTGAAATTTAGTAGCACACCGCGCTCCTATTTTTTTGGCACACAAAGTGATGATTATAAACTTGGTGAATTCGTCGTCGTTGAAACCGTTAGGGGTTTGGAACTCGGCACTATCGCCATTGAACCAATTACCATTGAAAAATATAGTACTGGTTTATATTTAAAACCAATTATTCGCAAGGCAACAGATGTCGACATCAAGTTAGATGAAATTAACCAAAAAGATGCCGCGTTTGCCATGACCATTTGTCAAGCTGAGGTTAAAAAACTTAATTTGAACATGAACCTTATTTCCTGTGAATATACTTTAGACAAATCAAAAGTACTATTTTCTTATCTTGCCGATGACCGTGTTGACTTCCGTGAATTACTAAAAGTCTTGGCGGGCAAACTTCACACACGTATTGAACTTAGACAAATTGGCGCAAGAGATAAAGCCAAGATGATTGGTGGTCTCGGTGTTTGTGGCTTAACACTTTGCTGTTCGACTTTCTTAAATGAGTTTGACGGCATTTCAATCAACCGTGCGAAAAACCAAATGTTAGCCATTAATATTCCAAAATTAAGTGGGCAATGCGGCAAATTAATCTGTTGCTTAAAATATGAAGACGATGCTTATACTGAAGAGAAAAAAGCATTCCCTGAATTAGGTTTGCGCTTCTTTATCGACAAAATCAGTTACACCGTCACCGGCACCAATATTCTATCGCGCACAATTAAAATCGAAAGCGATGATGCGGTGAAGTTCTTATCATTAGAAGAGTTTATGAAACAGACTAATTTCACCAAACGCCAAGATAAGAAAAATGACAAGAAATAAATCTTTTCGTGCTGATGGTCCACTCCTATACCTGATTGCTACCCCAATCGGTAACTTACAGGAATTTTCATCTCGCGCTTTAGATGTTTTATCTCAAGTTGATATTGTAGCTGCTGAAGATACACGTAATGCTGGTTTTTTGCTTAACCATTTCGGTGTTAAAAAAGAGCTCTATTCTTTAAGGGAACATAATGAAAAAGAAGGAAGCAGACATATTGTTGAACTTCTAAAAAACGGTAAGAAAGTAGCTTATATGTCTGATGCTGGATATCCCGGCATTAGTGATCCTGGTTGTTTGTTGGTCAAAGAAGTTATCGCTAATGATATTCCGGTTTCAACAGTGTCTGGTAGTTCAGCATTATTAAACGCACTTGTCGCCTCCGGATTAGACACCGACCATTTCTTTTTCTACGGATTTTTGTCCGCAAAAGATAGCGAGGCCGTGGATGAAATTTCAAGTTTCAAGAATTTACCATATACGGTTATTTTATACGAAGCACCACACCGAATTGGCCGCACTTTAAAACTGTTGCTCGAAAATATTGGAAATAGACGGATTTGTTTGGCTCGCGAATTAACGAAAATTAATGAAGAGTATATTCGCGGATATTTAGAAGAAATTGTTGAAATAGATTACGCAACAATTAGGGGGGAAATTGTCTTATTAATCGAAGGCAATAAAAATGAAATAATAATTGATGACGATAAAATTATTAAACGCGTTAATTATTTAATGTCCTTAGGACTGTCTAAGAAAGACGCAATTAATGTCACTGCGGAACAATTTTCTTTAAATAAAAATTATGTCAAAAAATTAGTATTATTTTAGCGCATTTATTGGGGTAATTTATGGAAATATTATTTGAAAAAGATCAACAAAAAAAACCTTCAATTAACGACAAAATTAAACAGTTATTTAAGAGGGTGAAAAACTATAAAATTTCGGATACCGTTTATTACTTTTTTATCCTGCTCGCCATCAGCATTGGCTTTTATATGATCATGCTTGTCGAAAACGGCTTCTCTTTGGCATATGGTGGTGACTATAGCGCGCAATATATTCCAATGGGTTATCACATCTGGGACTACTATCATGAATGGATACAAACTGGCCATTTTACTTTATTTGATACCGAACTATATTTGGGAGCAAACTCATTTGGTTCTAACGCTTATTATGGTTTGTTCTCTCCGTTTAATATTATTATCGTACTTTTACCTCGCGTAATGGTTCCGCAATCTGTAGCTATTGCCTCGATGATTAAGATAGCCTGTGCGGGTTTATTTTTCTCCTTATACATGCGCCAAGCATTCAAAGTAAAAGAAAACGTCGCTCAAATATGCGGTGCGGCTTATGCTTTTGCTGGCTGGGGTGCTTTTTACTTATGGTATAACAACTATCAAGACATTTTGGTGTTCTTTCCAATCGTTTTACTAGGCATTGAAAAAGTATTACAAGAAGAAAAACCATGGATATTAGCGGTAGGCGTTTGTTTCCTAGCTATATGTAACTACGTATTGATGGTTCCTTACATCATTTGCGCCTTCTTCTACGCCGTTTTTCGTTTTTTCCAACGTGTCCCATTAAATAATGCCAAAACGAATCTTAGAATGCTCGGTTGGGGCGTGCTAGGCTTTGCGCTTGGTATGTGCATGGGCTTGTTTGTTTTTGCACCCGCTTTTATGGCCACCCTTACTTCGCCAAAACTAGACAATTACTCATATATTGGCGAATTAAAGAACTATTTGGTTGATAAGAAATATGGTGAATTCTTTAAGTTGCTCTTCTCTTGGGGCAGCGCACCTGATCAACACGGTCGTATTTGGAAAGTGCGCCACTTGTATCCAATTTTGGAATTTTTCTTCCCAGCCACTACTTGCCGTTCTTTGCCAACGCTAGAAATTTATGGTTGGGACTTTGACGATATCGCCGTTTCATTATGGGTTTATGTACCATTTATCATGTTTTTAGTGCCGGCATTAATTCAATCTGGCAAAGAAAAGAAATGGTCCGCGTATGTCGGTTTTGCTCTATTGGTGCTGACTTTATTTACCCCTGTGATGTATTTCTTAACTATGGGTTTCACTAATGCCTATGCTAGGTGGACATTATTTATCGCTACTTCTTTAATCGCCTATGTCGGCATTTATATCGACAAGATTCCTAATGTCGCTAAATGGCATATGCACGTTGGCTTTTTGTTCGCGGTCGTGGGCATTGTGACTGCTTGGATACTTACCAACAAATTAGCCAAAACTGAAAACTTAACTTATAACGATTTTATTTATCGTTTCCAAGAAGGTGATATCGAGTTTACCAATATCGCTTTTTCGATAGAATTAATTTATGTCACCGTTGTTTATTTTTTACTCATGTTTTTATATAACAAAAAGTTTTTCCACAACATGATGTTTATTTTCATCGCAGCAGAAGCTGTTTGTATGGGTAACTTTGTTACATTGGGACATGGTTGGGATACTACTTATAACAATGGCTATGCAAAAAATGAAAGATTAAGGCAGGTGGTCAGTTCTATTCAAAGTAATGACCCTTCCTTTTATCGGATGTTCACATCATTAAACGATGCTTGGAGTATTAACAACAGTTTCATTGGTGGCTATAACTCACCAAACTTCTTCCATTCACTTTATAATTTTGAAATTGATGATTTTTCGCTATGGATGGGTATGAGAAGCGATAGAAAATCAGTTGCTGGTTCTTATCGCGGCAAATACCAAGACTTGGATAATTTACTAGGCATTAAATATTATGTCATTGCGCCAGAAAAGAGTCGTTATGCACAAATTGAAGCAAACAATCCAGGTGAATTTACGGCGAACGTGCCGTTTGATTTTGTCAGAAGAAATGACTTAGGTAATGATGAATTCTTTGTTTATGAAAACCCAATAATGAATGGCTTTGGTTACGCCTATGACACCATCTATAACGGCAAAATTTCTAATTATAATCGCGGCGAAGTTGATGTAGTCAAAAACGCTGTCACTTTGTCCGAGATTGCTTTTGTTGATGAAGAAGAAGGCTTAAACATCGCTCAACAATATCCAAATATCACATTATTAGATGCCGAACCACAAAACACTTCAATCAAACAATTAGCGGTTAATGTTGATTACGGCCAATATTTCTATGATGTTTCAAGTTTAGTTTCTGAGGCTAAATATTATGAGTTTAAGGATATTCCTAACATTCCTAACATTTTTACTCCGACAACTTTCGATAATAATCGAGCGATGGATTTCTGGGTATTTTGGGAATCTAGAACTTTAGATCAACCACTCATTACCGCGAATTCGGCTTTCTATGTCAAAGCTCCTTTTACAGGCTCTCAGAAATATGATTTCTATTTCCTTGATGAGAATGACAAAATTTTCATGTTTGACGCCCACGATGACGATACGTCAGACAATACTTCTTATATGCGCGGTTTCTACCCACGCAAAGACGTTTACAAAATTGCAGTTGTTGGTAAATACTATCAAAGTTATTTGGGAAGTTCGACTTTACTTCTTTATAACGAAGACGGTGCAGACTATGAAGCACGTCGCTCAGCAAAAAATGCTTATCCTGTAGAAGATGTGAAATATCAATCTGATAAATTCACCTTCAAAACCAACTATACGAGTAACAAATTGGTTGTTTCTCATACAGCTTACGATGTCGGTTGGAAAATAAAGGCTTTTGATAATGTTACTGGCCAACCCGTTGATATCGATGTCATCAAAGGCAATGGCGGCTTTGTTTCATTTGTCGCACCGGTGGGCGATATTTCCTACACTATGTATTATGAGACGCCTTATCTTGGTATTTCATATTTAGTGACTGCAGTATCCACCACTATGTTTTTCGCTTCCCTAATAGGGTATTACCTTTATGTAGAAAGCAAAAAACGTCCACATATCGATGCGATTTATCGCGATTACAATTAACAATTCATTTTTATTGCGTTTTGACCCTTACTCTTCTAAGATAGTAAGGGTTTTTTAGGAGGTCGTATTTATGAATATTCGTAATGTCGCCATTATCGCGCACGTTGACCACGGCAAAACCACTCTAGTTGATCAATTATTGAAATCTGCCGGCGCTTTTCGCGTGAACGAAGAAGTCAATGTTCGCGCTATGGATAGTAACGATCTCGAAAGAGAAAGAGGTATTACCATTCTCGCCAAAACTACTTCAATTATTTATAAAGACACAAAAATCAATATTCTTGATACTCCAGGACACGCTGATTTTGGTGGCGAAGTCGAACGTATTATGAATATGGTCGATGGTTGTTTATTACTCGTTGACGCTTTCGAAGGCACGATGCCTCAAACACGCTTTGTCTTAAAAAAGGCCTTACAAGCAGGCATCAAACCGATTGTTATTATTAATAAAGTGGATCGCAACAACATCGATATCGAGGGCTCTCTCGATGAGGTTTTAGAATTATTTATTGAACTAGGCGCTCCAGAACAATTTTTAGAGTTCCCAGTTATTTATACTTCTGGTTTAAAAGGTACCAGTTCATTACAAGCTAATGTTAATACCCAAAAGCCTGGTATGGACGCAGTATTAGACACCATTATAAAAGAAATTCCTGCTCCAAATGTCGATATAAATGCCCCACTTCAAATGCAAGTGGCTTTGCTTGATTACAACGACTTTGTTGGTCGCATTGGCATTGGCACCATTAAAAAAGGTAAAATACATGTTAACGATAATGTCACTGTCTCACGTAACAATGGTAGCACCGTCAATTTCCACGTCATGAAATTATTTGGTTACCAAGGCTTAAAGCGTTTAGAAATTGAAGAAGCTGTTGCAGGCGAAATCGTCGCTGTTGCCGGTTTGACCGATATTAATGTTGGCGAAACTATTTGTAGTTCTCAGCACGTTGTTCCTCTTCCTCCTATTAAGTTAGATGAGCCAACCTTACAGATGACTTTTGGCACTAACTCTTCGCCACTTTCCGGCAAAGAGGGTAAGATCTTAACCGCAAGAAAAATTGAAGAAAGACTTTACCGCGAAATGCAAAAAGACGTTGCTTTAAGAGTAAAAAGAATCCCAGAGAAAGAATCTTGGATTGTTTCTGGTAGAGGCGAATTGCACTTATCAATATTAATTGAAAACATGCGCCGCGAAGGTTTTGAATTAGAAGTCAGCAAACCGCAAGTAATCATCCAAGAAATTGATGGCGTAAAACATGAGCCATATGAAGATTTATTGATCGATGTTCCTAACGAATTCGTCGGCGATATTATGACTTCTTTGGGTGTTAGATCAGCGGAATTAATTAATATGGACGCCAAAGATACAACAACAATTCTTACCTACGTAATTCCTTCTCGTGGTTTGCTTGGTTTTATGACCAATTTCATGACTTTAACGAAAGGTTATGGCATTATTTCCCATACTTATAAAGAATATCGCCCTACTTCAAGCAATACTGGTTTAGGAGAAAGAATAGTTGGTGTATTAGTTGCTACAGAAAGCGGCCAATCCACACCTTATGCTATTCAGCATGTTGAAGAAAGAGGTACGATGTTTATTGAACCAGGTACCGAGGTGTATGAAGGCATGATTGTTGGTGAAAACCGTTATGATTTCGACTTAGCGGTCAATGTGGTATTAAAGAAAGCCTTAACCAACATGAGAAGTGCTGGTAAAGACAATACGGTCGTATTAAAAACACCTCGCAGAATGTCTCTCGAGGCGTGTTTAGATTATATTAACACTGATGAGTTGGTGGAAATTACCCCGCTCACCTATAGAATGCGCAAAAAGATCCTAAATACTGGTGAACGCAAGAAATTTGATTCTAGAGCGCGCAAAGGTGATTTATAAAGCTTTTTTATCAGGATTAGGGGCTTCTTTCGGAGCCTCTTTTTTTGTTTCTGCTTCTTCGGCATAACGGATTCCTAAAGTGTTTTCGACTGGTAATGAAAATGCCACGCAGTTGCCTGGCTTGCCTTTTGCTACTGATGCGTAAATTGCGTTTAAGATTTTATCTCTAATTCTTGTTGGCACAACAATAAAAACCATTTCTTTGTCAGGAGTGACATAGACACCATATTTTTTTTCGATTTCTGGTGTGGTTGAACCACGAGCATGGGAAATTGTCCCACCACGTGCTCCATTAAGTTTTGCGACATCCATTACCGCTTCGGCAAATCCAACATTGCATATTGCAATAATGAGTTCCATTTTCGCCATATTAATACCCTCCTAAAACTGTGTGAGAAATTGATACATTTTCACACCCGCTAAACCGGTTAGTGCAATTGAGAAACCAATTCCTCTACTTTTATGATTAGCGGTAAAATAAACCTCTAATTCAGTGGTTGCTTTTTGTAAATCTTCACCTTTAATTAAAGAAAATACGATTTCTTTTCTACTGTCTTCAATGCCCAAAATTTCAAGAACATGTCTTGAGGCAGTTCCTTCGCCTATTTGCACGAATTGAAGAGAAGAACCTGCGTTTTTGAATATTTCCACAACTTCTGCCCCATCACCATAATCAACAACAGCAATATAAATATAAAGTGGTTTGATATCATGGGTTTTATCAAATGATTGCTTTTTATTAACTTTTGTTTCTTTTTTTATCAGATCTGATTTAATGCCACGAGCCATAATTACACCCCCTTATTAAAATGGATAACTTGGACATCGTCCTGTTCGATGATCGCCTTGCGAGCCAAAGCAAGACGACGATACTGTTTTAATTCGATTATAATGCCCAAGAGTTGGATTGCGATAACTGGCATCAAAGTTACCAGTGCCACAACACCAAAAGCTTGTCCGTAGAAACTGACACGATAAGAACTATCTAGATTGAGTTTATCAGTGGAAATAATTGAATACATACCAATGACAAAAGGCATGACAAATGACGCTGCCATAGGACCAGAGGCTGTGCTGCCTGAGTCAATGGCCATAGCCGCAAAAATATCTGGAGAAAAAAGCATCAGTGTTAACGAAATTATATATCCTGGAACTAGGTAATATAAAATTGAAAAATCATAAATCGTGCGTATTGCTGCAAGCATAATGGCAGAACCTACCGCCAAAGAAAGAACGATTAAAACTGTACTTTTTTTGATTTGTCCGGAGGAAATATTTTCGATTTGTGTGGTCAATACATGAACTGCGGGTTCGCAAAGAATTGTTACTAGGCCAATAGTAAATGCCACTAAGATGACAACCCATTGATGACTTTGCCAAAATTCGCCAAGTGATTGTCCAACCATGCCACCCATTGGTCCCATAATTGCATTTGCAGATGCCAAGAAAAATGACAGCCCAACAAAACAGAAACCAAAGCCCACCAATAAAGTCAGGACTTTTGAAAGTGGTAGTTTGATGAAAATCAGCTCGTAAACGAAGAAAACAATTAGAATTGGTGAAATGGCAATCAGCACCTCTATCATTGACCCTAATTGTCCATTATGGGGAATCATAGCGTTAAATAAACGACCTAAGAAATCATTACCAAATGGAGCTGGTGCTTCATAAATGTATTCAGGAACATTTGATTGAATTAAAATACTAACCGACATAGCAATGACTGGTCCGATGGCGACTAAGCCCGCAAGTCCAAAACTGTCGCTGTTAGCAGTTTTTCCACCGCGAACAATCGCAACACCAAGACCGAGCGATAATACAAAAGGTATAATTGCCGCGCCAGTAGTAACTCCGCCGCTATCAAAGATAAAGGGCAACATTTCTGCTTTTTCTGGATCAACCGCCACTAAGCAAACTAGCAAAAAAGTAATTAAATAGAAAAACATGACCCACATTTTTAGTGGTTTATGCAAAATAATTCTTAATACACCGATGACGACAAATGCACCAACACCGATAGCAATACTACCGATTAAGATGACAGCATTTAATGCCTCGTTATTTGGAACAATTGTCACTTGTTTCGAAACAATAAGAAGTGATGGTTCGGCGCAAGTAATAAGCACTCCGAGTGCGAAGGTAAATATAACAATAACAAAAAGCTGCTTTTGGCGGGATAAGGAACTACCCATATATTCTCCGACCTTTGTCAAGCCTGTTAAAGCGCCAATTTGGAATAAGGCTAAACCTAAAATCAGAGCCACACCACCAAACAATAGCATCGCGTAATCATTACCACTAAAATTTAGCAAAGGTGTCCAAGATAAAATGCAGACCAGTAGGATAATTGGTCCAATTGATAATAATGATGTAAATAATGCATCAAAATAACGATTTTTCATATAAATACTTTACACGAAAACGAAGTTTATTCCAACCTCATGGCGCAAAGTATTAATTTATCACTTCTGTTTTTTGTCGACTTTATCAATTAGTTTCAAAAAATCTTTAGGCATTGGGGTTGAGAACGACATTTTTTTGCCCGTAAATGGGTGAATAAATTCCAAAGCATAGGCGTGAAGTCCGAGACGACCAATTGGATTGGCGGGTTTTCCATATTTATCATCACCAATGACATAGTGACCGCTTTCACCTAAGTGCACGCGAATTTGGTTTTTTCTTCCTGTGTCGATATTGACGTCTAATAGCGAATAAACGCCATTAGTTTTAATTTCTTTATAATGTGTAATGGCCAATTGTCCGTCTCCAGATTTTTTTGAGGAATACATTAAGTTTTGATTATTTTTCTTTAAGTAAGTCTTAAATGTACCTTCCTGATTTTCCATTACACCTTCAACAATGGCAAAATAACCACGTTTGGTGACGATTTCGTTCCATTTTTCTTGTAACGCCTGCTGTATTTCAATGTTTTTTGCAACCATTAATACACCAGAAGTATCTTCGTCCAAACGATGGACCACGAAAATTCGGTTGTGTTTGTCTTTTTGTTGCACATAATCTGAGAGCATTCTATAGGCAGTAGAACTCTTTTCGTTATCTGAAGCAATTGATAAAAGTCCACTTGGTTTATTAATTACAATTAAATCGTCATCTTCATAAATAATTGGTAATTTACTTCTAATTTTTCTTTTGATTGCGCTAGTAGTAATTATTACCGTGTCTCCTGGATATAATTTGAAGTTAAATTGTGTCACGGGTGCCCCATCTACCGATACACGGTGTGATGAAAGTAGAGACTTAACCGAGTTGCGTGATTGGCTCTTAAATTGTTCTAAAAGGAATAATAAAAGTTCATTTTCCTCTGTCACTTTAAATTCTTTTAAATTACGATAATTCTTTTTGAGAGGAGCTTGTTTAACATTGCCTTTATTTTTGTTTTTATTAGTTTTTTTATTTGGAATCTTTTTCATAGCGCTATTATTATACACACGAGAAAAATAAAAGGCACCTAAATAGATGCCTTATTGTTTATAACTTTTTTGATTATTGGTTCTTTGGTTCGCCTTCGTAACGAGTAACTTCTTTACCGCGACAAAATGTACCTAATACACCTGGCCCACAAGTGGTACCAACGATTGGTCCAATCCAAAGAATATGTGCAGGAATTTTTAGTTCTTCTTCAATGCGCTTTTTAAGCATTTCAGCGCGATCAATCGCACGACCATGACCGATATATATTTCTTTGGTTTCGCCTTCAACATAAGCGTTTTTTACTCCTTCGAATAATTCATTCAAAGAAGCTTTGGTACCCTTAACTTTGTTGATTGTATAATTGTTGCCTTTTCTATCGCTAATAAATATTGGTTTAACTGCCATGATATTACCCAAGAAAGCGGCCAAGCCTTTAATGCGTCCAGAAGCGCGTAAATAGGTTAAAGTATCAACTGTTGCAAATTGATTGTAAAAAAAGCGATTATCTAATACCCACTTTTCTAATTGTTCGATCGTCAAACCCTCTTCTTGTTTCTTTTTAGCATCCAACACCAGCATACCCAAAGCCACACTGGCAGTTAATGTATCAACACCAACCATCTTGCGTTCAGGGTACTCTTCAAGTAGTTGTCTTTTGGCAAGTTCGAACAAATTCATCGAACCTGTCAAAGCGCTTGAACAGCCAACATAAATGATGTCAATACCTTTTTCGAAGTAGGGAGTAACTTTTTCAATTACTTCTTTCATAGAAAGTTGGGTGGTTTTTATTTTCTTACCTTGTACTAACCAATCATAAAATTGCTCGGCAGTATAATCTTTCCAGTCAAGATCGGCGCGATATTCGACGCCATCCACTACTAAGCCACAATAAAAATACTCCAGATTATTGGCCTTGCGTATTTCTGTACTTAAATCACAGCTTGAATCAGTAAAGATTTGATATATCGCCATAAAGTCACCTCGTATAGGTGTATTTTTGCAAAAATACGGGTTAATAACTAGAACTTATGTAATTATTGTCGTGACAAGATGTTTCTAGTGTCACTTATTATTTTATAAAAACGATCACTAATTATTTATGCACCATCAACATGGTCATCGCAAATATTCTTATCGCCTTCTCGCTTATTATTGCGTTCGCGTTCCTTGAACATTTCAATGTCTTCGCCGCCATAATACTTTTGATGTGGGCGTTTGCGCTTTTTATTTTCTTCCATATAATCACTCACAATAGCACCTCTTAACGTTTAAATAATTTATTTATTTTTCGATTAAGTGGGTTAATTCTTTTATGAACTTTTTGGTATAATTCTTTAAATATTTGGTTGTATCTTGCATGGTTTTGCATATTTGGTTTAAAGGTTTTTGAAACTTTAACCATACTATCAACCGCATCATGGACAGTTTCGAATTCCTTAATTGCCGTAAATGTGGCAACCGCTGCGCCCAGCGAGGTAGACTCACTAGTTTGAATTCTTGAAATTTCCCTACCGAAAATATCTGCGGTAATTTGACAAATCTTATCACTTATTGAACCGCCACCAGAAATTCTCATGGTTTTCACTTTTTGCTTTTGCGAGCGCTCAATTCCTTCTAAGCCTTCTCTTAGCTCAAAAGCAATGCCTTCCACGATTGCCCGGTAAATATGTTTACGGGAGTGAATGCTAGAAAAACCAACAATCGCGCCTTTTGCTAAAGGTCGTGATAAACCAGGACCCCAATATGGCTGTAAAATCAAGCCGTCTGAACCCGGAGAAACATCGTCAAGCCATTCATTTAGAACAGCTTCGACTGGAACTTTCTTTAAGTTGGATTCTTTTTCTATTTCAGATGCAAATTCGTTAGCAAACCATCTTAGCATCCAGTAGCCACGATAAATTTGTACATCTAGACTATATAAACCAGGCACTGCGCCAGAATAAGCTGGTAAAAATTTTTCTGGTTCATGATAAACGGGATTGCTCACTTCGATAGAACATGCTGTTCCATATGAAATGGCAGCCATATTTGGAGTTAAACAACCCAAACCTATGGTTTCACAACCCTTATCACTACCAGTAGCGATTAATTTTAAACCTCTAGGTAAACCTAGTTGATCAGCAACCTGATCTAATAACACTCCTATCTCCCCACCTGAAACCACAATTTTTGGTAACATACGATTAGGAATACCAAAAATGCGACCCTTCATCGCTCCTTCTTTGTACCACTTTGATTTCTTAAAGTGAATTGGAAAATGACCAGTCAAACCACCAGGAGAATCGGCGAGCTCACCAGTTAAACGATAATTAATATAAGTAGAAATATTCACATATTTTTCTGTTTTTGCCCAAATATCAGGTTCATTTTCTTTAACCCAATGAGCTGGGGTGCGAGTGCGGTTCATGTTGATTGTATCCATCATGCCGACAACTTTGAATGCGATGCGATGGAGTAAAGGAAGCTTTTCTCTAGCTTTTGCCAAGCGTTGGTCGAGCCACAAAATCACCGGTCTTAAAGGTTTATTTTTATCATCAAGCAAAACTGCCGAATCGCGAAAAGTTGTCACCGCCATCGCGACGACATCTTTAAGTTTGTCTTTGGCCTCTTTGACCATTTTTTTAATACATGCAATTAAATTATCCCAATAAAAATCAGCATGTTGTTCTGCATAACCTTTTTTGGGTGAAAAATACAAAGGTTCATATATTTTTTTGGATAAATATACGATTTCACCTTGTTTATTGATTAAAGTTGTTCTTACAGATTGAGTGCCGAAATCTAAAGTAAGTACTAAAGGATTATGACTCATAAAATAACCACCACCATACTGAAAATGTATGTCTATAGTTTATACTAAAAACGCTTAAGCGCCACTTTTTTTAAAAAAAGTAGAAAAAGAAGGCTTATTGTTTGTATTTTCGCGCATGTGTGCTAATATTGAAACGCTGTGAGCAAGTCTCACAATAAGCCTGCAAGGAGGTATTTTATGGCAGAAAAGAAATATGTATATGCTTTCGATGAAGCTTATGGGCTAGGTAAAGAATTACTAGGTGGAAAAGGTGCTGGTTTAGCAGAAATGGTCCACATAGGTGTTCCTGTTCCAGAAGGTTTCACAATCTCAACAGAAGCTTGCGCACTTTATTATGAAAGTGGCAAAAAACTCCCCGATTTTCTCATTAACCAAATTTTTGCAAATATTAATAAAATTGAAAAACAAACTGGCAAAAACTTTGGTGGAGATAAAAATCCATTATTAGTCTCAGTCCGTTCTGGCGCTAGAGTTAGTATGCCTGGTATGATGGACACAATCTTAAACTTAGGTTTAAATGATGTCACTGCTAATGCTCTAGCTAACGAAACTGGCAATGAACGTTTCGCTTTAGACAGCTATCGTCGTTTTATCTTAATGTTCACCAACATCGCCAAGGGTCATCCAAGAGATGCCATGGACAAAATGCTTGAAAAATTAAAAAAAGACAACGGTTATAAGTTAGATACAGAAGTGACTACCGATCAATTAAGAGACTTAGTCGCTCGTTACAAAGATTACTACAAAAAAGTCTTTGGTGAAGAATTCCCAACTGATCCAAAAGTTCAATTATTAGAAGCTGTTGCCGCAGTATTCAGAAGCTGGGACAACGAAAGAGCTAACGTTTATCGTATGATGAACAACATCCCATACTCATGGGGAACCGCCGTTAACGTCCAATCAATGGTGTTCGGTAATAAAGGCGAAACTTCAGGTACAGGTGTTGCATTCTCACGTGACCCAGGTACAGGTGATAGAGCCATTTCAGCTGAGTATTTGCCAAACGCTCAAGGAGAAGACGTAGTCGCAGGTATCCGTACTCCACTACATATCGAAGAATTAAATACTCGTATGCCAAAGGTCTACGAACAATTCGTCAAAACCATCCATTTAATGGAAGAACACTATCGCGATATGCAAGATATGGAATTCACCGTTGAAGACGAAAAATTATATTTCTTACAAACTCGTAATGGTAAAAGAACTCCAGCAGCCGCATTAAAAATTGCATGTGATTTAGTCGATGAAGGCTTAATCAATGAAAAAGAAGCTGTTTCCCGCATCGATCCATTCAGCTTCGATAAATTACTCTTACCAGAATTTGATAAAGACGCATTAGCCAAACTCGAACCTCTTGCCGTTGGTTTACCAGCTGGCCCAGGCGCTGCTACAGGCAAACTTGCGTTTACTGCTGAAGAAGCTGAAAAACGTCATTTAGCCGGTGAAAAAGTTATCTTAGTCAGATCCGAAACTTCCCCAGAAGATATCGTTGGCATGGTCGCCGCTCAAGGCATTCTTACCACTCGTGGTGGTATGACTTCTCATGCCGCTGTCGTTGCCCGTGGTATGGGCAAATGTTGCGTTTGTGGTTGTTCCACTGCCGTTATTGACGAAGAAGAACGCACCCTTACTGTTGGTGGCAAAGTCTATGGTGAAAATGACGTCATTTCTTTAGATGGTAGCACCGGAAAGATTTATGAAGGTTCTATTAAGACAGTTGAACCAGACTTAACATCCGGTTACTTCGGTCGTTTAATGGGTTGGGTTGACCAATTTAGAGCCTTAAAAGTTAGAACAAACGCCGACACTCCAAGAGATGCCAAACAAGCCAAAGAATTTGGTGCCGAAGGTATTGGCTTATGCCGTACTGAACACATGTTCTTTGCAAAAGATAGAATCTTCTCTATGAGAAAAATGATTCTTGCACAAACAACCGAAGCTCGTGAAAAGGCCTTGGCAGAAATTCTTCCAATGCAACAAGACGACTTCGAGGCTTTGTATGAAACTACCGCTCCTTATAGCGTGACTGTGCGTTTATTGGACCCACCGTTACACGAATTCTTACCACAAGAAGAAGGTGCGATTGAAGAATTAGCAGTAGCTTTAGGCATTACTGCCGATGCAATTCATGACCGCATTGAAGAGCTTCACGAAGCTAACCCAATGATGGGCCATCGTGGTTGCCGTTTAGCCGTCACATATCCTGAAATTTGCAAAATGCAAACCACCGCGATTGTTCAAGCGGCCATCAATGTTTCCAAAAAACTTGGTATTAAGGTCAAACCAGAAATCATGGTGCCATTAATTTTAGAAGAAAAAGAGCTCAAATTTGTTAAGAACATCATCGTTGAAACCGCTGATAAGCTCATCAAAGATGCTGGCTTAGAAATGGAATATGAAGTTGGTACAATGATCGAAATCCCACGTGCTGCTTTATTGGCTGATGAAATTGCAAAACACGCCGAATTCTTCTCTTTCGGTACTAATGACTTAACACAAATGACCTTTGGTTTCTCTCGTGATGATGCCGGTGTATTCTTGCCAGCTTATTACAAGACAAAAATCTTTGAAGAAGATCCATTCAAAACCTTGGATCAAAACGGTGTTGGCAAATTAGTGAAATTAGCCGTTGACTTAGGTCGCTCCGCTCGCCCAGAACTCCACATTGGTGTCTGTGGTGAAACTGGTGGCGATGCCAAATCCATCGAATTCTATCACAAAGTCGGTTTAGACTACGTATCCTGCTCACCATTCCGTGTGCCAGTTGCTAGATTAGCCGCCGCTCAAGCCAACATTAAAAACCCTAGAAAATAAACATTTCTAGATAAACAAAAAGTTCATCGCCTTGTGTGATGAACTTTTTTTATGTTTGTTATTTAGGTTAATTTCTATTGTGCAAATTATTAAGCTTTTGCTTTGCCTTTCTTTTCAGCTTTGGCAAGTTTCTTATACTTCTTGCCTTCTTTTAGGAAGTGATTTAAACCTTTAAACAGATGGCCATTAAATATCATGATCAAACCATCCAATTGGCTCATTCTCGTGCCGCCACTACTAAAGCGAGCAATGCCGCGCATTGGTTGATGAACAACGCCCATAATTAAAGTATTAGCCAACTCACGATTGCCAAGCTTAGTCAAAACTCTGGTGAACCATGGTAACGCTTTACCAAGTAAACGACCGACCCAACCTGGGGCGTATCTTAATTCCTTAATTGTAGTATTGTAATCCACTTTTAAACGATTTTTCTTATAAAATGGCAAGGATCCATCAGGAATTTTGTGGCCTAATAAAATTTCAAATTGTTCAGCAGGAATATTTCTTAAATTTCCTTCAACATAATGTGGCAATTGTTTTAAATCGTATGGAGCGCTGGCTGTCACACCTTCTTTGTCAAGTTTTCCAGTCAATAGTATATTTGCACTAGAAGCGCCAACATAAATATCGTAAACGCCTTTTTCTACTTCCCACTTATTAGTTAGAACATTGAAATATCTAAACGTTTTATCATCAAAAGGAATGGTAACGGCTTTGGTTTCGTTCGGTTTTAGATCAACTTTAACGAAGCCTTTTAACTCTTTGACTGGTCTAATGACTTTGCTCTTTTTTAAGCCAACATAAAGTTGAGCGACTTCTTTACCGACGATTTTTCCGGTATTAGTAATATCAAAAGTGACGCCTTCTTCAGTGATGAGCAAATTGTTATAAGCAAAGGTTGTGTAGGATAAACCAAACCCAAACGGAAAACAAACTGGGACTTTGGCTTTTTCAAAATAACGATAGCCAACACCATACGCTTCACGATATTCGATGGTTCTAGTTTTGCTTGGGAAATTGTCGCTAGTAGCAACGTCTTCATATTTAACAGAAATAGTTTCGGTTAACTTACCAGAAGGATTAACATCGCCCACCAAGATGTCAAGCATAGCCGCTGCTCCTGCTTGACCGCTTAAATAGCCATGTAAGATCGCATCTACATCGTCCGCGAAAGGCATTTCAATCGCGCTACCGCACGAAAGAACAACAACAACTTGCTTATCTAAAGCCTTAATACTTTTTAATAGTTCGAGTTGGTTGTTTTTTAATTTCAAGTCTATTCTATCTAAGCCTTCGGCTTCAGTAACTTCGTCTAAGCCGAGATATAAGACGACAACTTCCGCTTTTTTAGCAAGAGCCATGGCTTCTTTATAAAGTTTTTTATTCTTTTTGCCAAATCTATTAAAGCCACGTGCGCACCCAACTAAGTCGATTTTGTAATTATTGATAATCCCAATTGTAGCATCGAGTCTAGTTGGATTAACAATTGAGCTGCCTGCACCTTGGTAGCGAGGGTTGTATAAGAAATCACCAATAAAAGCGGTTTTCTTAGTGCTAACTAATGGTAAGACACCATTGTTTTTGAGTAAAACTGCGCTTTCTTGTGCACACTTACGAGCAAATAAATGGTGCTCGTCTTCATCGAATTTGGCGAATGCTTTATTGACGCCGTTTTCGGTGGTATCAAAGATAAGGTCAAGCATTGTATCAACATTATCATTTAATATTTCCTCATCTAGTTCGCCTTTTTCGATTGCTTTCATGATTTCTTCAGGACGATCTGGAGTGCCAGGCATTTCTAATTGGTTGTAACATTTTAAAGATTCAATAGAATCATTGTTGCCACCCCAGTCAGTAACAAGCATTCCCTTAAAGCCCCATTCTTCTCTTAAAATATCGACCAAAAGGTGTTTGTTTTCGTTGGTGTAAGCACCATTAACTAAGTTGTAAGAAGACATAACACTTTTGGCTTGCCCTTCTTTTACAGCAATTTCAAAACCGGTGAGATATAGTTCTCTATAAGTTCTTTCGTCAACGATACTGTCAAGAGTCATGCGGTTTTCTTCTTGGTTATTACACGCAAAGTGCTTAATACAAGCGGAAATGCCATTTTCTTGAATGCCTCTTACATAACTTGCAGCCATTTTGCCTGATAAATATGGATCTTCAGAAAAATACTCAAAGTTACGACCGCAAAGTGGATTTCTTTTTAAGTTAAGACCAGGTCCTAATAAAACATTGACCTTTTGCACGACGGCTTCTTGTCCTAATAAATAACCGAGTTTTTCGCCAAGTGCTTCATCCCAAGAATTGGCCATCGTCACGGCGGTTGGGTAACAAGTGGCAGGAATTGAGGCGTTTAGGCCGAGGTGATCGGCCGCAGCAGCTTGTCTTCTCACTCCGTGAGGACCATCGGCCAAAAATATACTGGGGATAGATAAGCGGTCGATGTTTTTGGACTGCCAAAAATCTTTACCGCTGGTAAGACTCGCTTTTTCTTTTAGCGTCATTTGATTAATTAAATCTTGATATTTTCTATGCATAAAAATCTCCTTGGTTGCACTATGTTTTTACATAATAAAAATTATTTCAAACAATTAAGGCAGAATCTAAACTAATCTTACAATAACACACTTATAAAGTGTTCCAAAATGAATAAGTTGACAAAAAAACAACATAAATTGTTGATGAGGCAATAAAAAAGGCTTGCCGATAACGACAAGCCAATGGGGGACTTTAGGGGTTAATTAAGCGCTTTTACTAGAAGCTCATTAATTTTTTCGACGAAACGTTGCTTATTCGTAATTTCTCGTCCTTCAAGCAGCATAGCTTCTTCGTAGAGAATTGAAGCATATGCTTTGACTAAATCATCGCTATTTTGGATAGCGGCAAACGCCTTAAATAATGGGTGATCTGGGTTTAGTTCTAAAACCTTCTGCGCTTTGACATTTTCTTCCATACCTGGCTGTTCGTTTAAAGTTTTTTCCATTTCTAACGATAAGCCATCTTTGGTGGAGAAACAAACCGGTGCATCGACGAGTTTTGTAGAAATAACAACGTCACTCACTTCTTCAGACAAAGACTCTTTCAAAGTATCAAGCAAACGCTTATTGTCTGTGGAAATTTGTTCTACTTTTTCTTTGTCTTCTTTACTTAATTCGGTCGCGGTTTCGTCACTAATGGACTTAAATTCAACCTTGTCGTAGTCATGGAGCATCATTAAAGCAAATTCATCGATTTTTTGATCAAGCATCAAGACATCAATGCCTTCTTTTTTGAATTTTTCCATTTGTGGTAATAACTTAATCGCATCTAAGTTTTCGCCAGAAGCATAATAGATGTATTTTTGGCCTTTGGCCATTTTCTCTTTATAGTCATTTAATGAAATGAAAGCATCGTCGTTTTTAATCGAACGGAAGATTAATAAATCTTGCAAAAGATCCTTTTTACTTCCATACGTGGCGTATAGCCCGTACTTGAGATGTTCCCCGAAGTTTTTCCAAAAACCAGTGTATTTTTCAAAATCAGTTTTCTTAATATCTTTTAATTTATCGAGAATTTTCTTCTCAACATTTTCACTAATTTTCTGTAAAATTGGCGATTGTTGCAACATTTCACGCGAAATATTAAGCGAGAAGTCTGCACTATCGACCAAGCCTTTCACAAACTTTAAGTAGTCTGGTACCAGCTCAGCGCATTTATCTTTGATAAAGATACCTTTGCTAAAAAGCTGTAAGCCCTTTTCATATGAATCACTATATAAGTTATGTGGCGTATGACTTGGAATAAAAAGCAATGCGTCATAAGTAATTTTTCCATCCACTCTCACAAATAAAGAGGTGAAAGGATCTTGATAATCGTAGAACTTATCTTTATAAAAACCATCAAGTTCTTCGCTTGTCACTTCGTTTTTATTCTTTTTCCAAAGTGGAATCATGGAGTTTAAAGTTTCCATAATCTCACTTTCGATATATTTTCCTTCGATGGGCTTTCCTTCGGCGTCTTTTTCTTGTTCTTTTTTCTTGGTCAACATCTTGATTGGGTAACGAATATAATCGCTATATTTTTTGACCAAATTTTTGATGCGATATTCTTCTAAGAAACCATCGTAATCTTCTTCTTTGCTAGATTTTTTTAAATAGATGGTAATTTCGGTACCAACATCATTCTTTTTAGCACTTTCAATGGAATAAGAATCTTGGCCATCAGAAGCAAATAAATAAGCTTCGTCATCTAATGTTTTTGTTAATACTTCGACTTTTGAAGAAACCATGAAAGCGCTATAAAAGCCGACGCCAAATTGACCAATAATGTTTAAGTCTTGTTTCTCTTTGGCTTCTTTTAAGCGACTAGCAAAATCTTTACTGCCACTTCTTGCAATCGTTCCTAAGTTTTCAATTAGGTCATTCTTGCTCATGCCAATACCATTATCAACAATAGTAATTGTGCGTTTCTTTTTGTCGGCTTTAAGTTCAATCCCAAAGTCATTTAAAGGAATGGCGCCACCGCTGGTTAGCGCTTTATAGCGGTACTTGTCGATGGCGTCACTCGCGTTACTAATTAACTCTCGCAAGAAGATTTCCTTATTGCTATAAATGGAGTTAATCATCAGACTTAATAATTCTTTTGATTCGGTTTGAAATTGTTTAACTTCTTTCATAATGATGCCTCACTAATCGATAGTGACAAGATATTCTTTTTCTTTTTCTTTTTCATCAACTTTCTTGATATTGACAGTTAAAACTCCATCTTTCAATGAGGCATTAATGTCCTCGAGTTTCACATAATCGCCAACATAATAGGAACGAGAGAATTCACCATAGCGTCTTTCGCGATGTAAGTATTTCTTATTATCTTCTTTTTCTTCATTATAAGTGACGCCAATAGTTAAATAGCCTTCTTTAAGAGTAATCTTGACGTCCTCTTTTTTAATTTTTGGTAATTCGATTTCTAATTCATAAGAGTCGTCAAGCTCTTTAATGTCGGTTTTCATGGTGTGTGGGGCTTTGCAATTGCTTGCCTCAAGGAATAATTTGTCGATATTATCGAAAAATGGATCAAATGTAGTAATGTAATTTCTCATATTATATACCTCCTGTATTACATTTTAGCACTCGTTGATAACGTCTGCTAACAATTACATTATAAGCAAAATTAGCAGTGTGTCAATAGGAGTGCTATTTTTTGTGAGCATCTTTATTTCTAAATAAGATTATTTAGTTTTCTTAAAATGTCTTGCATTTCAAGAGGTAATGGCACGTAAAATTCACGATTATTGAGGTATGAAAACACACCTTTAATCTCTTTAAAAATGAGTTTATAAGAATGTAAAAACTGATTTTCAAAACCAAAATTCTTTTTAAATTCGTTATTTATTTTATAGTCTCCGTACTTACTGTCGCCCACAACGTGATGGCGAATATAAGACATGTGTGCTCTAATTTGGTGTGTTCTTCCGGTCAATAATTCCACATCTAGAAGTGTGTAGTTTTGATAGTTTTCTATGACTTGATATTTAGTAATTGCTGTTTTCGCTCCGCTTTTTATAGGTGCGACAATCATTTTTTTGCGCTCAATACTTTTTCTTAAAGGAGCCTCTACTACTCCTGATTCACAAATATTTCCCACCACCAAGGTTAAATAGTGCTTTTCCACATTTTTATGCTCATTTAAAATTTTGCTCATTTCAGTCGTAGCAATATTGGTTTTTGCAAAAATTATTAAACCAGAAGTGTCTTTATCGAGACGATTAACCGGCATCGCTGGTTGTTTATTGCTTAAATATTTTTCAACTTCTTGATCTAAAGATGGATGGGAAACATCGCCATCTCTTTCGCTTAATAAACCGCGTGACTTATTAATAATCATGATATTTTTATCTTCGTAAATAATATATTCAGATATGTTCATATTCATAGCCTAACTCATTATAAAAGATTTTTGTGTTTACACGCATCAACTCAATGCCATTAATTGTGATTTTATGGTTTAAGAACCATCTATAATCTAATATAATGGTGCAAATGTGAGGTGGAGTTTATGTCAAAAGCAGATCAAATCTTTGTCGCAAATATGAAAGAAATCTTAGAGAATGGTTTTTGGGATACTAACTTACCAGTTAGACCACGCTGGGAAGATGGAACTCCAGCACACACTGTTAAAAAATTCTGCATCGTCAATCGTTATAATTTACAAGAAGAATTGCCAATTCTTACGATTAGAAAAACAGCTTTTAAGAGTTGCTTAGATGAATTACTTTGGATTTGGCAAAAGAAATCCAATCGCGTACAAGATTTAAACTCCCATATCTGGGATGCATGGGCGGATGAGAACGGCACCATTGGAAAAGCTTATGGCTATCAATTAGGCAAAAAATCCAAATATCCAGAAGGGGAATTTGACCAAGTCGATCGCGTTTTATTTGACTTAAAAAATAATCCTCAATCTCGTCGGATTATGACTAATATTTATAACTTTGATGATTTAAATGAAATGCGTTTATATCCGTGTGCCTATTCAATGACTTTTAATGTGACTGGCGATACCCTAAATGGCATTTTAAACCAAAGAAGCAACGACATGCTCACTGCTAACAATTGGAATGTGCTTCAATATTCTTTGTTACTCATTATGTTTGCACAAGTTTCTGGATTAAAAGCAGGGGAACTAGTCCACGTTATCGCTGATGCTCATATCTACGACAGACACGTAGATATCGTTAAAGAAGTGATTGATAAACCACAACACCCAGCACCTAAGCTTAAAGTAAATCTTAATGTAAAAAACTTTTATGATTTCAGGGTTGAAGACTTTGAATTGGTCGACTACGAATACGAACCATTAAACAAGAAAATCCCCGTGGCGGTTTAATTATGATTATTTCGATTTTAAATTGTGATATTAAATATGGAGTTGGTAAAAGAAACGGTTTGCTTTTCAATTTACCTTTAGACATGAAATATTTCCGCGAAACCACGCTTGGTCATGTTGTTTGTATGGGTGAGAACACTTTGCTGTCTTTTCCTAATGCAAAACCATTAAAAAATCGCACTCACATCGTTTTATCGCAAGACCCCACTCATAATTATGAAGGTGTTATCAACGTTCACACTTTCGATGACTTTTTAAAGAAAATAAAACAATATGAAAAAGACGATAAGGTATTTATCATCGGGGGCGCTTCGATTTATCGCCAAACCTTACCATATGTCGATGAAGTACATTTAACTAAGGTTAAAGCTGATGGCAAAGCTGAAGTTTTCTTTGTTAATTTAGACGAACAACCTGACTTCAAATTAATACAAGAAAGCGCACCAACAATGGACGGAGATTTAGAAATTAAATTCACAATTTATAAAAACTTAAATAAAAAGGAAATTGACTAATGAAAAACAATATTATTCCCACCCAATATGAGAGCTTACTCAACGTTTTAGATACGCAAAAAGCAATTAAGTTAATTAAAGACACATTTGAAGACTTATTAGCAAAAGAGCTTAATTTAACTCGCGTATCCGCTCCACTTTTTGTCGAACCAAGCACCGGATTAAACGATAATTTAAATGGCTATGAAAAAGCCGTCTCTTTTGTTGTGAATGAGAACCAAAAAGAATTGGAAATTGTTCAATCTTTAGCAAAATGGAAACGCTATGCATTAGCAAAATACCAAATTACTGGTTTATATACCGATATGAACGCGGTCAGACGTTTTGAAGAATTAGATAATTTACATTCTTTGTATGTTGATCAATGGGACTGGGAAAAAAGTTTAAAACCTCAAGAAAGAACTGTTGCCACTTTAAAAAGCATCGTTGAAGCTATTTATCGAGTTTTTATACAAACATATGAATTACTGATTAAGGAATATCCAATATTGAAAAATGGTTTTCCAAAAAAAATTACGTTTATTACCACGAATGAATTAGAAGCTTTATATCCTGACGTTGATCGCAAAGAAAGAGAAAATCTTATCGCAAAAAAATGTGGCGCTGTTTTCTTAATGAAAATCGGCGGTCCTCTCGGTGATGGTTTAGCGCACGATGGACGCGCGGCTGACTACGATGATTGGGAGTTAAACGGTGATATTATTTTGTGGTACGCACCACTTCAAATTGCTTTTGAACTTTCTTCAATGGGCATTAGAGTTAACAAACAATCCTTAATCAATCAACTTAAGGCTCGGGGCGAAGAGTATAAATTAGAACTTCCATATCACCAAGCTATTTTAAATGATGAATTGCCTCTTTCAATCGGTGGGGGAATTGGTCAATCTCGCTTATGTATGTACTTACTCAAAAAGATTCACATCGGTGAGGTTCAAGCTTCATATTGGTCTAAAGAAGATATTGAAGCCTTCAAAGAGGCGAACGTATTCTTACTTTAAAATTGCTAATAACTGTTCGAAGCCATCGATATAAAGATCCGAATTGGATCTTTTTTCGTCATCAAAAGCTTTGGAAGCATTATCAGCAACGGCAATTGTTAAAAAACCGTGTTCATGGGCTGTTTTGATGCAAGTAGGCATATCTTCAAGCACCATAATGTTTTCGGGCTTAAAACCGAGTTTATCCGCGAGAAATAGGTATATCTTTCCACTTTGCTTGCCTTCTTTAACTAAATTTACATCAGCGACAAAGTCAAAGTAGTCTTCAATACCTAATCTTTTCAAACAAGGAAGATAAAGATGCTCATCATTAGCCGTCGCAATACCCATTTTTACACCGCGACTTTTTAATAAATTCAACAAAGTTAAAGCATCGTCTTTTAAAGGGACTTGATGGTGATACATTTGTCGCGACATATCGTGCCATTCCGCCATGATTTGGTCTGGTTCATCTTTAATGCCGTACGTTTCTTTGGTATAAATTGCGGCTTGTTTTAAACCTAAGTGAACAATTTTTTGTGCGTAGTCGTCCGGAATGGTCATGTTTCTTCTTGCAAAAAACGCTTCATCAATTGCGTGCCAAATACCGGTTGAATCTATCAGGGTGCCATCCATATCAAAAATGACCGCGCGAATGTCTTTATTTAGTATTTTCATAAATGGTTATTTCCCCACTTTCTATATGCAATAAGAGATTTTCAATTCTCACTTGAAGAGAGAAGTTTTCATCTATTCCTACCACTTCGCCAATATAGTCTTGGCCGGCAAAATTTGTTTTTACTTTTTTATTTAATAAGTAGTTATGTTGCTTTACAAACTCAAGATAACGATCGTGATTTATATCTAGGAAGTTTTTTATTATTTGTTCATAGAGTTGATTTTTTAATATATCTAAGTCGAACGTTTTCCTTTTTTCTAACGACATTGAAGTAGCGGGCTTTCTTAAATCCGTAGGAAACTCTTTTTGATTAACATTTATTCCTACACCCACAACTAAATAATTAGGTAATTGACTTTCTAAAAGAATGCCGCATATTTTTTTATTGTTTACATAAATGTCATTCGGCCATTTTATACTGACATTATTAATATCACTTTTTATTAAAAAGTTGGCTATTTCTACTGCCATATAAAAAGAAAAGAAGGGGGCTTTTGCTAATAATTTCTCTTCTTTAATTAAAAGCGAAAACATGAGATTTTCTCCCATATTACTAATCCAAGAACGTGCTTCTCTACCTTTGCCTTTGCTTTGGTAATCAGTAGAAACAAAGGTGAAATTATCTAATAAGGTATAACTATTTTTCAAATAATTGTTGGTCGAATCAATCTCGGGAAAATGTAAGCAACTATAGTACATACCACATTATAAAAAGACGGGCGCATATAAGCAAACCCGTCTTTTATTATTGTTAATAAATATTAAAGGAATAAGAGCAATAACACGCCGGCAGCTATGGCGGAGCCGATAACACCAGCAACGTTAGGACCCATTGCGTGCATGAGCAAGAAGTTTGTTGGATCTTCTCTGACGCCTTCTTTGTGGACAACACGTGCTGCCATTGGAACAGCGGAAACGCCAGCCGCACCAATCATTGGATTGACTTTGCCCTTTGTTAAATAGCACATGAGTTTGCCACTCAAGACACCTCCCGCAGTCGCTACTGAGAAGGCAAGAATGCCAAGAACAAAGATAATAATAGTATCGAGTGTCAAGAAGGTGGCCGCATCAGCGGTACAACCAACACAAACGCCTAATAAAATAGTGACAATATAGAGCAACGAATTGGAAAGTGTTTCGGTAATTTTTGGTACGACGCCACTTTCTTTAACTAAGTTACCAAGCATTAAGCAACCGATTAAGGCGCCTGCACTAGGAACGATTAAAACAGTAATAATGGTCACCGCAATTGGGAACATAATCTTTTCAGTTTTAGAAACTTCACGAAGAGTTTCCATCTTAATAAGACGTTCTTTTTTTGTGGTTAACGCTCTAATGATTGGTGGCTGAATAACTGGTACTAACGCCATATATGAGTAAGCAACAACGGCGATAGATGATAAGTATTCAGGAGCTAGCTTAGAAGTAACCAAGATAGCAGTTGGCCCGTCAGCGCCACCGATGATGCCAATAGAAGAAGCGATTCTAGCGTCGAATTGTGTCCAACCCAAACCGTTAGTTCCTATAGCGATTGCACCAACAAAAGTAATAAAAATACCGAGTTGGGCAGCAGCGCCGAGCAACATTGTTTTCTTATTAGCGATTAATGGTCCAAAGTCAGTAGTCGCACCGATACATAAGAAAATTAAACAAGGATAAATACCCCATTTAACTCCGTAATATAAGTAACCAAAAATGCCTGAATAATCGTAATTGTATAAATGTTCAACTTCGCTCACGATAGCCTTGGTCATATCCGCATTAAGGCCAAGCTGATTTTGCATGGCGGTTTGGAAATCAGGCAACATGACGAGTTGGTGTAGTTGTGCGGTGGTTGCTTGACCATCGGTGATAGTGAATCCGAGTTGACCAGCAAATACCGCGAATTGTTCAAAAATGAAATCGCTTTGCGAAGAAGTAATTCCGGCATTAGCCGCTAAAGTAATGGAATTATAAGCGGTTGAGCCTTTGATGAACACTTCACTAGCTACGAATGGGAGGTTGACGAGCAACATCCCGAAAGCGATTGGCAAAAGTAGATAAGGTTCAAAGTCTTTTTTAATCGCGAGGAATAAGAGGACGAGGGCAATCAAAATCATGATGAGGTTGCGCCAACCACCGTCGGCAAAAAAACCGGCGATGCCCGAATCCTGCATAAAAGCGACAATTATTTCCCAAAATTTACCCATAAATACGTCCGTTAATCAATAACGACGACAGGTTCGTTAGCTTTAACATTTTGGCCTTTTGTAACCAAAATTTGTGTAACCTCTCCGTCAAAAGTGGAGACGATTTCGTTTTCGAGTTTCATTGCTTCAACGATGAGAAGTACATCGCCTTTTTTCACCTTATTACCAACTTTGACTTTAATGTTTACGACTTGACCTTGAATTGGAGAAACGACTTGTTTGCCACCCTCGTTGCTCACGATTTTTTTAGATTCTTCTTTTTTCTTTTCTTCTACTGGTGCAGTGGAAATTTGTTCGATTGTTTCAAGCTCCACGCGGTAGGATTTGCCATTAACTTTAATTTTATAAATTTTCATATTTTAGTCCTCTATTCTCTTAATTGAGACAATGCGTACGTCTTTTCCGGTTTCGCGATGTAATTCGAGTGTAGCCACAATTGATGCCACCACTGCTTTTTCATCTTCACTTAAAATCTTGTTTTCTTCACGAGGTAAAATGTTGGTTGAAGCATCAATTTTTTCCATGCCCTTTTGCATTACCCAAGTGATAAAAATGATAATTAACAAGGAGGAGAAAACAATGATCATGGCGATGAGCGCTACTAATAGAGCCTCGCCAACTGTCATTGCTTCCCAGTTTTTCCAGATTGCTAAAACCATAATTACGCCTCGACCTTAACAACTTCCGGAATCGCGTCCTCGTTTCTTTGCTTAATAAACTTAATCGCAACATCGCCAAATAAAGCGATTGATAAAACATCTTCATCGCTCTTAGCGATATCTTGATATTGTTTTTTCAAGCCATCAAATTCAGGTTTTAAATCATCGGCTGGACGATGGGTAATAACTGGATCGTTGCCAATAATTTTTGCGCGCACTTCTTCATTAACTGGCGCTGGTGAAGCGCCATATTTTCCATGGAGATACTCGTTGATTTCTTTAGGAACAATTTTATATCTCTCACCTGAGAGGACATTCAAAACCGCTTGTGTGCCGACGATTTGTGACATCGGGGTAACGAGTGGAGGATAACCTAAATCCTTACGGACATTTGGTACTTCCGATAAAACTTCGTTCAAGCGATCAGACGCATCTTGTTGTTTTAATTGACTGATTAAGTTAGATAGCATCCCTCCAGGTACTTGATATTTCACAATGTTTGGATTGACACCCATGACTTTAGGACTCAATAAACCATTGGCGACATATTTTGCTTTAACTTTTTCTAATTTTTCAGCAGCAGCATCTAACATTTCCACGTTTAATTTTGGATCATATTGCGTGCCTTGAAGGGCAAAGTTCAATGATTCAGTACATGATTGTGAAGTGCCACCACTTAAAGGAGAAATCGCACAGTCGACGATATCGGCGCCTGCTTCAATGGCTTTTAAATAAGTCATTTCACAAAGACCACCGGTACAATGACTATGGACTTCAATCGGTAATTTCGTGTTTTTCTTCAAAGCGCTAACTAATTCAAAAGCAGCCATTGGAAGTAAAACGCCGGCCATATCTTTGATACAAATACTGTCCGCGCCCATTTTTTCGATTTGTTTTGCTAAATCAACATAGTATTCGATTGTGTGGACTGGAGAAGTTGTATAACTCAATGCGATTTGGCATTCACCGCGATATTTTTTAACTGCTTTAACGGCAGCTTCTAAGTTGCGTAAATCGTTAAGCGCATCAAATAAACGGACAATATCAATACCGTTTTTAATAGATTTTTGGACGAACTTTTCAACCACATCATCAGCATAGTGACGATAGCCGAGAAGATTTTGTCCACGTAATAACATTTGTAATTTTGTTTTCTTACAAACTTTTCTTGCTTGACGTAATCTGTCCCAAGGGTCTTCGTTTAAGAAACGTAAGCATGCGTCAAAAGTTGCACCGCCCCATATTTCAAGAGCGTGATACCCAACTTGGTCTAATTCCTTTAACGCGCTGAGCACTTCTTCGGTGTTCATTCTGGTCGCGAATAAGGATTGATGGCCATCTCTTAGGCCCGTTTCTACTACTTTGACTCCCATATTATTCTAAGATGTGGGCTTCTTTAACGACTTTTTCAATAGCTTCAAGTGCATCAGCTGGTAACTTGTCGTAACCGCCTCTCTCCGTTTCTCTAGATTTGACAAAGTTGGCTCTATCAAGCATACGTGCTTTAAGTTGGCCGACGTATTCTTTGTCCTGTAAGTTTGGTACAAAACCATCCCAAGGTAAGATTTCGATATCAGAGAAAGGACCCCATTTTTCGAATTTTGCAGTGCCATCAACAACGGCTTCAATAACGCCGAGAGTGTCTTCTTTTTTAATCTTTTTACCCATGAAATCACCAGTATTGATGATGTAGCAATCGACATTCTTTTCAGCCACTAACTTTTTGAACTTTAAGTAGTCATTGGTTAAAGGATAAGTTCTAAATGGGTTAGCATATGGTTCGACGACTAAAGCGTTAGGGTCGACGCCAGGTGCTAATCTTTCAGCAGAACTACGTTTGGTGGCTAAAGTTGCACCCATGACGGCGGCTAAAGACGCACCTTTTAATTTGACGATTGGAGGAATGGTTGGATCTTTCATTATCCAGAAAATGGCGTTAACTGGTGCTTCGATTTTATCGACGCGGTTTGGGCTCCAAAGTTTGGATTTAATCGCACGACCATTGCCGTTTCTGATGTCGTCTGTAACTAATACAACTCTGCCTTCGCTATCTCTAGTTGCAGAGCAGTTTTGAACAGTCACTAAAAATTTATTATCTGGGCTATCGGTTGGATAGTCTTGAGTTTTATCAAAATAAGTTGGCTCTAAAGCAATTGACGAACATGTTTCATCGTTGATAATGAATGCGTCGTCGTGTAAAACCTTGATGCCAGGATATTTGCCATCATGCTTAGCGTGGGTAATGGTTGATTTGCCACTGCCTGATAAACCATAAACAGAGGCGACGAATTTCTTATCATCTTTAAGGATGAATTCTTTTTGGCCACCATGGCAAGAAGCATAACCATTTCTATTGGCAATTGCCCAAGCAATGGTTAAAGTACCCTTCTTGTGTTCGCCGAAATATCTCATACCCAAGATAGCAGCGCAGTTTGTTTCAGTAGAGAAGTACGCCAAAGTTTTGCCTTCACAAATATCGGTTCTATCAGTACCAGTCCAAGATGGGTCGGAGAGGATATAGATATCTGGTTCGTTACCGATTGGCTTACTCTTTTGGTACATCTTTAAATATTCATCATTAATATATTGGAAGTTTAGCAACCAGTTATAGGCAACCATTTCGAAGCCTTCTGGTATTAACAAGTGGGCTTTGATCATAAATTCTGGATCTAAACCGATGTATGCTTCAGCGTGATATAACTTTTTGAAGCGAGTAAAGTAAATCGCTTCCATTAATAACTTGTCTAATTCATCGGCATTAACACCAGGTTGGCCTTGAATTCTTCTCGCCGCGGCATAACGACCAGTAATAGCACCATCATTAAAGAGCAAAACTTTAGTGTCTCTATCGAGACCGAGTTTTTCTGCTCCGAATACTGGCATATCAGTGACGACTGTGCCTGGAGAATTTTTTGCTAATAGATAAGCTTCTTTGAGTGAGTTAATTTTAACGACGTTATTTCCATAAAAAGCAGCTTCGATGATGCTTCTTGTTTTGGAAAAACCGGGTTTCCCTTTTCCAATTTCGTTAATCGGATAAAACGCTTTTGTTGACATAATTTCTTACCTCCATAATCGACACGAGCTTATTTTCTATAAAAAGCCCAAATCAAAGTCATTTTAACACACCAATTATTAAATTATTAATAAAAAA
>CAZSEU010000003.1:19253-54086 GCA_964606005.1 uncultured Staphylococcaceae bacterium | reverse complement strand
ACCAACATTGAATTTATTTGTGATGATGCAGGTGAATATATCGCTAATTGCGACGAAGAGTTAGATGTCGTCATCATGGATCCACCAAGAAGCGGAAGCGATAAAAAATTCTTATCAGCGTTAATTAATAAAAAAATCAAAAAGATTATATACGTATCTTGTAATCCTGAAACATTAGCTAGAGACGTGGCATACTTATCAGAGTATTATGATGTCACTTTTGTGCAACCAGTTGATATGTTTCCGATGACTGCGCATGTAGAGACGATTGTTGCTCTTGAACTTAATAAATAAATAGCAAAAACAATTATCTCTTCCAATTGACATATAGAGTAAGAATTAGAGTGGCTGAGTAAGTCACTTTTTTGGCAGAAATTTAGAATTCCCAAGGCTAATCAATGCATACTTATTCATGTAAGAACTGAATTTATTATGATAATATCTAATAATGTAGATTGTTAATGGTAAAGTCATATTCGAATTATGCCTATTTCCAACATTGCAATCAGAATAAAAAAATGAAACTCTCAATTAATAATTCGATTTATCAAGCAATTATTGACAGAAAATGGTTGGATATTTCTTATTTAAATAAGAAAAACGAAGCAACCAATTATTATATTGGTATTAAAGATATAGATGCTCTAAAGGGTGTAATTTTTTGTGAAATTTTTAATCCCTTTAGAAGCGATGGAATATTGGGTGATGGCAAGAAAGAAACTTTTATTTATATAAACGGAATTCAAAACGCATTGATTCTCGAACAAAGTTATTATGAAACGCCAGAAGAACTTTTATCAAAAGTTGAAAGCGATCCACTAATCAGTGAATTTTTAGAGGTCATCAACTTTGATAACAACATCCTTCGCTACTTGTCTGATTGTTATAGATTAGACAACGACCCATTTCTAAAAGAAGTGATAATGATTGACGGAATTGATGTTCACACTCTAACAGAGCAAGGAAAATACCAATTAGATGACAAGCAATTTTGCGCTATTCTTGATAAGATTTTTAAGAGACCAAAATATGAAGCCGAAGCAATCAACAGGTTTCAAACTTTAGCTATTAATAAGTTTTCAATTGATTTTAACGACAAGCAATATGTTGTTGCATACAGAACACTGACACTCAATTTTAAAAACAAAACTCTTAAAGTTTCTGATAAGTCATCTATAAATAAATCCTTCTTAGTTACCGAAGAGAAAAAAGTTACTATTGGAACGTATTTAGATATGAACACGGATGATTTTTGCGCTAATTTTGATGCAAACGAATCAGAATTTATCGAAATGATGCGACAAAACTTCCGCAATGGAGAAAAAGTAAATACCAGACCAACTATCTTTTTTCTTTCTAGAAACATACTTAAAGGCGTGGATGAGGCATTTGAATCGATCAATCAAATGGATAAAGAAGGAAAATTGTCAACACCACTAAAATCTTTTTTCGGACGAAACAAAAGCAAAAGCAACATATCAAAAGAAGTAAATATTGTTGTTTTTGATAGAAATAAAACAAATATTGATCAAATGAGAGTGGTTTATAACTCAATGGTCAACCACGTCACCTATGTCAAGGGGCCTCCCGGTACTGGCAAAACTGAAACAATATTTAACGCACTCTTATCCGCTTATGCAAACAATAAAACGGCACTTGTTTGTTCAAATAACAATCACCCCGTATCTGATATTTTCAAAAAAATGGATGGATTCTTGGAAATTAAAAAACCATTTTCGAAAGAAAAAGAAAAAATCATTTTTCCTATGCTTCGGTTGGGTAATAATTTTGAAATGCAAGAGGCAATTATTAACCTAAGAGAAATATTGAATTTTGTTTCAAAAAATGAGAATTCACGGGTAAAAGAAGAATTAACCGAGGCCAGTAAAAATAAGTCTTTATCGGGATTTGGAGAACTTAGAAATCTCTTAATGGAATATGAAGAGCAGATTGATTTGCAGGAAAGAATCGCAACGCTCACCAAAATAAGAAAAATGGTGGTGATTGACCAAATTAGCGGAAAACTAGATGATCAAATTGGTCTATATCAATCAAAACTAAGAGGCTCCCGCAGCATTAAAGACGAAGATATAATGAAATACACAATATCGGCATCTGAAGATAAAAGCTTTAAAAATTATGTTTATTATTCTTCGCTATCGAATTTCAAAAAGCTTTCAAAAGAGAGCTATCGAGAACTAAGAGACATTATCGAAAAAGAAAATATAGAAGAAGGCGTCAAAGAATTTAATAAATGGCTAAAAAACGACACCAATTTGCGGCGTTTATTAGCTGTCTTTCCTGTAATTATTTGCACCAATCTTTCTTGTGAAAAATTAGGCAGCCCTAAACCTCATTTTGATTTAGTCATTATGGACGAATCAGGGCAGTGCAATATAGCTTCATCATTGATTCCTATTGTAAGGGGAAACGGCTTACTCCTAGTAGGAGACACAAACCAACTACAGCCAGTTACCGTCATTGAACAAAACGTTAATGAAAATTTGATTGAACGATATGGAATTAGTGAAGAATATGACTATGTTCACAACTCAATTCTTTCGACAATGCTAAGAAAAGATAATAACTCGAAACAAATTCTTCTTAGATATCATTATCGCTGTGGCAATAAAATAGCTAATTTCGTCAACCAAAGATTTTACGAACAACAACTAAAATTATTAAATACTAATTCCGGGGATTTAATATATTACAACGTTCAAAATGCATATAATCCAAACGCGAGAAACTCCTATCGAGACGAGGCTTCCCAAATTGCCAAAATAATTAAAGACAATAAGTTCAAAGATGTTGGAATTATTACTCCGTTTGTAAATCAAGCTGCACTCATCAATGAATATTTAGCTCGCCTTGGTGTTAACGATGTTAAAGCGGGCACAATCCATACTCTCCAAGGATCGGAAAAATCTGTAATCATTATGTCTGCCGCGCTGTCGGCTAAAACAGGCAAAAAAACAATGGATTGGATAAAGAATAATCATGAATTAATCAATGTTGGCGTAACTAGAGCAAAAGACAAATTCATTTTTGTTGGCGACAAAGAGGCGATTGATAAGTTAAGCGGCGAAGAAGCAAATGATATCAAAGTGCTTTCTGATTATGTTTATAAGAATGGAGATATTGTTGTCCCGAAGAGTGACGCTGTTATTTCTTATGATTTCTCGAATGATTCAAAAAACGAAAAAGATTTCTTTGATACAATCCAGCCATATTTCAACAAACGAGGCTCCAAATTTAGAATTGAAAGAAATATACCAGTTAAAGATGCAATCAAGTCAATACATTCTGAAGATATGAAACTTATAGGCAAGAAAGAATTTGACGTAATTGTTCAAGTAAGCGGTGGTTTTTTTAACAAATACTATCGCACAATTGTCGCTTTCGAGATTGATGGTGGAGAACATATCGGAAGCAAAAAAGCAGCCGCTATGGATAGACAAAAAGAAGAAGTGTGCAAACAATATGGCGTCAAACTAATACGTATTCCCAATAGTGCGGTTAAGGATTACGAATCTATTATCAGTTTGTTTGAATTCGTAGTTAAAGACCTAAAAGACATTGATGAAGCCTATGCTCAAATGAGTTTGTTTGACAGCGCATAAAGTCTCTAATAACAAAATAAAAAAGAAAAAACCTGTAGATTTAACAATAACGACACAGATTAAATCTTTTGCGAGACAAAAAAGAAATTACTAATCGTTCGGCGGCTTGCTAAAATCATTTACATTTAACATATTAAGTTAATAGTCATAAAATAGGGATATGAAAAAAGTTAAGTTCTTGGATATAGTTAAAGCATTAATTGTCTTCTCTTTGCTTGGATTGGTTATTAGTATTGCTGTTGAAAATAACCACGCCTGTTCGGGAGAAGAGTGTGATGTTTGTAATATCTTTTCAGTCATTTTTCTAGTTTCTTTTACTTTGTTCTTAACATCTTCGTTATCGCTAATTATTTATATAAAACTATTATTAAGCCAACCATATTGGAATCATCAAAAACAAGATTTAGAATTAACAAAACCTATTTATGAATCAAATGATTGTTATCAAAATATATCTTTAATCACACTAAAAATGAAACTCCAAATTGCGATGTAATTGTGTTATTACAATTATTTCTTAAATTTGGAGGGAACTATGATATCAATAAAATCATTAGTTAAAAAATATAAAAACGAAAAGAAAATAGCTTATCGGGATTATACTTTTGAAGATTACAAAAGTTATATTATTCTCGGAGCGTCTGGATGTGGTAAATCCACGTTATTAAATATGATATGCGGTCTTTTATACGTTGATAAAGGATCAATCACTATCGATAATCAAGAAATTTCATCTTTATCTCAAGAAGCTAAAGATAATTATAGAATTAAAAATATTGGCTATATTTTCCAAGATTTTAAGCTGCTCAACAATATGAGTGTTAAAGACAATATTGATGTTCTCAGCATTGAAAATGTCGATGTCTCGAAAACTAACTATTATTTGGATAAATTAGGCATATTAGACAAAAAGAACAAAAAAATTAAAAACCTTTCTGGTGGAGAAAAACAAAGAGTTGCTATTGTTCGAGCTTTAGTAAAAAGCCCCAATATTATTTTGGCAGATGAACCAACGGGAAACCTTAATTTTGAAATAGGCGAAGAAGTTATTAAATGCCTCATGGAAGTAACAAAAGGGAAAACATTAATCGCGGTTAGCCACGACGAAAGATTAACCAAATACTTCGATGTCGCTTTGAGAATGGACGATCTTCTTTTGAAAGAAGGTGAGTATTAGTATGTTTAAGTTTGCATTTAAGAATTTATTAACCAAATTGTTTCAATCAATACTAATCTTTATTTCAATTGTTTTGTCTTGTGGAGTGGCGGTTCTATCTTTTAATACATCTAACCAAATTTCTGAGGGCATCACTAGCTCTGCTGCTTATTATTCTTTGATTATAGGGCCAAGTGGTTCAAACACACAGCTGGTGATGAATACAATCTATTACATCGATAAACCAGTTGGGACGATTCCTTATGAACTGGTGTCTAATTTGCAACAAGACAATCGCGTTAAGAGCGCTATTCCTTTTGCTATGGCAGATTCTTATAAGGGATATAATCTCATCGGTACTACAAAAGACTTAATTAGTAATATAGACATGAAAAACGGCGAAATGTTTTCTATTCCAAACAATGAAACCGAGCAACATGATGTTGTTTTAGGATATAAGGTCGCTTCTACAACAGGCTTAAAAATTGGTGATATCTTTTATACTTCTCACTCAGTTGGTCAAGAGCACCACACTCCTTTTTTAGTAAAAGGAATATTAAAAGAGACCAATACCGCTAAAGATACAGTCATTTATACACACCTAAAAAGCATTTGGTATGTTCACGACAATCATGAACACGAAGAAGAACATGATCATGAACACGAGCTAAACAACATGGTTTGTGCCATTATTGTTAATACCACAAATCCTACGACCGCCACGGTCTTAGCTAATGAATATAACAATTCAATATTTACAGATCATAATAGCGATGCCTATTCCTTACAAGCTGTTGAACCAATGGCAGTTGTTAGATCTGTTTTAAACGATGTTAATACAACCAAAAATCTAGTCTTTATCTTGTGTGGTGTTATTTTAGTGATGAACATCATGATTATTGTTGTCATTACTATGCTCAATATGTACCACACGGTTGAAGAAATTTCTTTGATGAGATTGATAGGTATTTCGATGCCTAAAATTAATCTTTTATATTTAATACAAAACTGTTTTATTGGGTTGGTTTCCACCACCACTTCGTTTTTTGTTTCGAGAATTGCATTATCGTTCATGAGTGACTACGTTAGAACAACAGGTGCGGTTCTGAATTTGTCGAAAGTGTATCCTTTTGAGGTTGTTATATTGGTCCTCGTGTTCTTAATTACTATCTTGCCAACCATCATTTCAACATTTGTCATGTCGAAAAAAAATGGAATTAAATAGTAAGGAGATGCAGATATATGAAATCTAGATTATTACTTTTATTTCCTTTGTTACTTTTAGGACTAGTTTCTTGTAGCAATAATCAAAGTTCCAACACCATGTCAACATCAAATAAACAAAGCCAATTAATTGATGAAGACGAAGCAACTGCAATTTCATTTAAAGAAGCACTCAGTTTTGATTACTTAAAATCAATTGATCGCCAAAAAGTCAAAATTAATGGCTATATGGCTACTTCTTCTCCTGTAGACGGGTCGTTTATTTTTTTGGTCAATCTGCCATATCAAAGCTGTCCGTTTTGTAAACCAAACACGTCAACTCTTTCCAACACCATCGAGGCTTATCCAAAAAAAGGTCGAATTTTCTCTTATACTGAATCGGCAATAAAAGTTGTTGGAACCCTCATAGTAGCTGATAGTGTGGATCAATTTTTTATAGACAAATACGGATATGAATTTAACTTCAAAATCACCGAAGCAGAATATACCATTATCGATGAATCAGAGTTGTCTGGTGAAGTAACGTTTTGGAATCAAATGGCGAACTCGAATATCATCAACGATGTGTATAGTATGCTTGAATACATTAATTTCACAGTTAAATGGCCCACATATTTTGTTAATAGTTATGTAGATATTGATGGAAACACTATTCCTGGCTTCTATTTATATGCAGGTGATGCGGTTAAATTTATCATGAATGATGGTGCACAATATAATTACGGTTATAAAAGTGACTACTTTGATTTATTAGTAAATAAATGTAAAAACTTGAGCGAGGACAAATTAGCAGGCCTGATTGAAATTATTAGAGACGGGGAAACACTTGCTAATGAAGGAGTAAAAGCTTTGCAAGATAAGGACTACACTTATCAAGAACAATACGTTCCAAAGTTCGATACTACTGATTATATTTTTAAGTTAAATAAAGAAACCGAATTTAACACCGAAATGGATGCGTTGATTGATAGATTCAACAATTGGTTCACCTCGTTTATTGAAAATATGGAAATGTAACAAATGGTAGCCACATTTTTAAGGTTATTATTAATCCAATCTCATAGAAAATGGTGGCTAATTTTTGGCGGTTATTTTGAGGGTCATTTTATGATATAATACACCCATGCAAGAAATTACCAACACCCATTTAATTGAGGCAAAAGCCGCTGATATTCAAGATGTCTTAGAAGCCATGGAAAGGCTTAACAAAGAATTTCCTAGTCATTTTTTTGTTCCTTCAACAGTGGAAGAACTAGAACATATCATTGTTAATAAGCATGGTTTTGTTCTTCTTGCAAAGATTCAAGATCAATTAGCGGGCGGAGTCATTGTTTTGTATCCAGATGAAAAAAATCACTACCTTTCAAATCACGACTATGCCAAGTGCGCGATTGTTGATTCGATATTTTTAGAACCTCAGTTTCGTGGGCAAGGCATCGCTCAATACTTAATGAAGGCTGCTTTGGAAAGATTGGATAAGATTCCTTATATATACGCAAGTGTTGCGATTGATAACTTCCCTTCTCAAAAAACATTCCAACGAAACGGCTTTTATATTTACGAAAAGAAAAAACTATATAACAACTATGACCGTTATGTATTTCTATTAGAAAAGGACCACCAACATGCTTTATAAAACAATCAACTTATCTGCCATTGAACGCAACTACCAAAAATTATTAGATAATTCAAAAAAACTAGTATTTCCCGTTGTTAAGTCCGATGCCTATGGTTGCGGTTTAAAAGAAGTTGTTCATACTCTTATTGCGAAATATGAAATTCCGCTTTTTTGTGTTTCTTCTCTTAATGAGGCACGAGCGTTCTTGCGTCTGAAAACAGGATGTGATGTTCTCGTATTTGAAACACCTCGCGAAAAACTTGTCGACCATCCTAACATTGTTTATTCGCTAAATAGCATTAAAGAAATTAAAACAATTGCGCACTTAAAAAATAAACGTGTCCACATTCAATATGATCTTGGCCATAGTCGTAGTAATATTCGCACCAAAGAAAAGCTTGATGAAGCATTATTACTGTGTCAACAAAACGACATTCAAGTTGATGGTCTTTATGGACATCTACGTGTTAGTAGCGACCAAATTGCATCAAGTGAAATAGAACAACTATTTCCACTTTATGACCTTAAATATAAGCACTTATGCTCATCTGAAACGTATTTACTTGATATTGGCAATGCTGTTCGTATTGGATCGAATTTATATGGTGATGGTTTAGACGCTGCTTTCGAACAAGCAATTGAATTATATACTTATGCTTCAAGAATTATTCACGCCCACAAAGGGGAGACGTTTGGTTATTATCCTGGCTTTACCGCTACAGAATCGTGCTTGTTGGCTGAACTACCAATCGGGTACGCAGTTGGTTTTGTGAGAAACTATAGCGGCAGTATGCTTTATTGCGATAACCATCTTTATCCTGTTGTCGGTGCTATTTCAATGAACTCTTTGCTAGTAAAAATTGATCGTTATGTACCAAAAAAGGCCAAGTTTTACTTGACCTCTAAAGAATATCCTCTAACATATTTTGCTCAGAACAATAGTTTATACAATACTGAGATGCTACTTCTATTTCACCCAGAGCACATCATTTATAAAAACGATTAATCTTTTTATTCATACATAAAGCTTGGCTTTTTACTTAAATAATCAATTATCTTTGAAACAGATGGTTGATAGACGTATTTAGTAAATGCTTTTGATATTTCCTTGCTTGCTGTTTTATAAAAAAGCGAAGGCGAATTACTTAAACAATAATAAGAAACCCCCTCTGTTTGAGCGATAGGTGCTTCGTTATATGTGAATTTTGTGCCATATATTGCGCGACCTTGATGGGCAGCAGCATCAATGATAAAACAATTCTTTTTGAGTTTGGAAAGTTGTTCTTTACTTATTATATTAATTCCGGGTTCATCAACTTGGATGCCATTAATAATAATATCGTAATCAGAAATAGTATCGTAAAATTCATTCATTGTTTTACGATAAAACATGCGGATGGTTGGATTAAAAGCGGCGATAGCTTTAAATGCGCCTTGTGAAACGTTTCCAGAAGATAAGATTGCCACTTTGGTTTCGTGGGTTGGCATTTCTCCGTTGGCCATTAAAGCATGATAAGTCGAACTAAATCCCGCGATTACACTATTTTGGTAAACGAAGTTACGAGGGATGTAGTCAAGATCATAAACATGATGTTGATGAAATAGTCGTGGCGTAATATTGTCTAAGTCAACAACTTTAATATCTCTTGGAATACATTGTTGTTCATAAAACTTTCTTCCAGAACCATATGGATGAGTCCAACCAATAATTGTCTGCCCTTTTCTTAAGTACTGATAGTCAGATGGTTGGAGTAATTTAAGTGAAAATATGAAATCACATTTGCCAAAAATATCGCTTCGAGTCATGACTTGGGCACCTTTATTAAGGTACTCTTGATCGCTAATTCCCATTTCATAGCCAAAGCCACTTTCAACTGCGATATCATTTTCTAAATCTTTTATATCTTGTGGTAAGATAGCTACCCTTTTTTCCCCAGGGTAATTGGGTTTAATAAATCCGATTATAAATTTCATTCGGTTCCTCCTTTTTCTATAAAAGCCTTTATAGTGTATCAAAAAATACCCCCTTTTCCAAATTTCGCCTGATTATCTCTCACCATATATTTTATAAAAATGACCAAAACAAACCTTAATCAAGATGATTAGAAGTAAAAAGAAGGTTTGTTGTTCCTTAAAATAAAAAAATAAATATATAATTAATAAACAAAACTAAACAATATAGCGTCATGCAAAACATTATTTTGTGAAGGATTTTCTCTTAAAAAAAACGGCAAAATGTTAATAATTTTTGTATTAGTAGAATACTAAAAAGAAAGCGAAAGTAATTTAATGAAAATTAAAATTAAAGAACTTAGTTATGAAAAGGTAATGGCCTTACCTAACGCAAAACATAAAAAACCAATCAGACCTAAAAGGATATTTAGGTTTTTACTTAAATATGTTTCTAAAAGTGACTTAAAGGCTACTAATTTTAAATACGAAAAAATTGGTATGGAAAATAAGAAAAAAAATGAACCAGTTTTATATTTGATGAATCATTCTAGTTTTATTGATTTAAAAATTGCAGGGACAATAATTTATCCTGAACCATTTAATATCGTTTGTACTGCTGACGCTTTAATAGGCAGAGAATGGCTAATGCGTAATTTAGGATGTATACCCACTAATAAGTATGTAACCGATATAAGTCTTGTTAAAGATATGGAATATGCTTTGCATAAACTAAAAAGTTCGGTGCTATTATATCCAGAAGCTGGTTATTCTTTTGATGGCTTAAAAACAACCTTGCCAGATTCAATTCCTAGACTTATTAAGCTTTTGAAAGTTCCGGTTGTGATGATTAAAACGGAAGGTGCTTATTTAAGAGATCCTTTATATAACAATTTGCAGTTAAGAAAGGTCAATGTAAAAGCGGTAGTAAAATACCTATTATCTAAAGAAGACATAGAGACCAAATCTAAAGAAGAAATTAGCGCTCTTATCGATGAGCAATTTGCTTTTGATAACTTTCTTTTACAACAAAATAACAAAGTTGTTGTGTCTGAAACGTTCCGCGCTGATGGACTTAACCGCGTCTTATATAAGTGCCCACATTGCTTAGAAGAAGGACAAATGGTTGGTAAAGGGATAGAAATATCTTGTTCTTCGTGTGGCGTTAGATATGAATTAGACGAACAAGGTTATCTAGTCAATGAAAATGCGAAATATAAACACATCCCCGATTGGTTTAATTGGGAAAGAGAAGAAGTAAAAAAAGAAATATTAGCCGGTTCCTACGCCTTAGATACTGAAGTTGATATTTATATCTTAAAAGATACTAAAGCTCTTTATAAGGTTGGTAATGGTCATTTACACCATGATATCGATGGCTTTGTCTTATCGGGATGCGATGGAAAACTAAATTATCGTCAATCATCTACTTTTTCTTACGGATTAAATGTCGATTATTTTTGGTATGAAATCGGTGATGTGATTGGTATTGGCGATAAAGAAGCATTATATTACTGCTTTCCGAGAAACAAAGAAATTAATGTCGCGAAAACTAGATTAGCAGCTGAAGAAATATATAAACTTAAAAAAGCAAAACAAAAAAACTAATCATATAGTGTTTATTTTATAATTGTTAACTAGACGTTGTTAAATAATGTATCGGCCATAACTAATTGTCTTTATAATGTATAAAAAGGTAAGGACGGTTATGAATGTTTATTATTGTTTAACTAAACGTGATTTGCAGGATTATGCTTCGTTTAGGTATAACTTATATAAAAAAGATCCATTCTACTGTTACACAGACAGTTTTATTTTTGAAATGCTTTTATTTAAACAAACCTCGTTTGCTAAAAGTTGTCTTATTAAGTCTTTGCTCATCAAAGAAAACAAGAAAATAGTTGCGCAAACACTATTAATCCATAACCCACAAGACGACTTTGTACAAGTAGCATTTTTTGAATGTGTGCCCAACAATCAAGAAGGTGCAAATTTAGTTATTGAAGAAGCAAAAAAGTTTGCCAAAGAGCAAAAAGTTAAAAAAATCATCATCGGAATAGACGGACACTTAAGCTATGCGGTTGGCTTATCAAAAAATATGGAGCAACCAAATACGTTTGGCGCATCATATACCAAAACGTATTATCGTGACTATTTCAAAAAATATAATACTCATAAGTTATATTCGTTTTCCAATTCTTTAGATTTCGCACTGCGCTCTTTTAAAGATAATGAAAAATTTAGCACCGATTTGACGGTTAGACCCATCAACATGAAAAATTTTAAGAAAGAAATGGAAGTTTTTGGTTATCTTTGCGATCAAACACTAGGCACAACTTTTCTTTATTCAAAAACTAATAGTGAACACTTTTATGAGCTCATGAAAGACATGACTTTCTTTTTAAGAAAGGAAAATATCTTGTTCGTCTATGATAAAGATACACCAGTTGGTTTTGTCTTTTGGAATCCTGATTATAACGAGGTCTTACCAAAAGGAAAGAAACTAAGCCTATTAGAAATAGCATTTCACTACACTTTCAAAAAGAAAAGAATAACGAGAGTAACGTTAAATTCGATTGGTGTTTTAGAAGAATATCGCCGAATTGCCACTACCTTACTAGTAAAAGAAATTAAAAAATATCTTTCCCAAGATTACTACAAAAATGTAAAAACGTTCGAAAGCAGTTTTATTTGGGAAGAAAATAAAAGTTCAATGCTTCTAACCAAGCACATCTTGAAAAATGTGAATCGAGAATATGAGGTTTTTGAAATTAATTTATGAGTGAGTTTGAAATAAAAAAATATCATAGTATTTTAAGTGTCGGCGATGAGTGGGATGACCTTGTTAAAGACAACATTTATTTAACGAAAAAATTTGTGGCTTTTATGGAGAAGGTCGATCAATGTAAGCAAGAGTATTACATGATTTATAATAACGAGAAACTCGACGGAGTATTTATGATGTATCGCCGAGCGAAATATAATCTAACAATGTTTACCAAATTTAAATTAATGATGAACATAAAGATGATGTATGTACCCTTATCTGTTACTAGACCAGGTATCGCATATAACAATCTAGAAACATTGAAATTTGCCCTTAACTATATATCCAAAATGAAGGGACCAAAAATGGTCTTAAACCTTGAAGAAAAAGACTTAGATAATAGTTACGCTGTAGGTTTAACTTGCCCCAAGTGTATTTTGTACAATAACTTTAAATCTTTTGATGATTATATGTCTTCTTTAAGAAGTCATTATCGTCGTAGATATTTGAAAGCTTTTGAAAAATCCAAAGCCTTAAAACTTTATTATTTAAGTGATAATAAGCTGTTTAGTGAAGAAATGTATCAATGTTATTTAAATGTTTATAACAAATCTAGAATTAGGGTAGAAAAACTTTCTATCGACTTTTTTAGAGGAGATTTCTTTAAAATTTTTGTCTTGGAGCACGAAGGACAAGTAATGGGGTTTGGTCAAATGTTGGAAAACGGCAACGAGCTAATTTTCGAATTTGTCGGTGTGAATTATGAATATAACAACCAATTTGACACCTACCATCGGATTTTATTAGAAATTACTAGATATGGCATTGATAACGGCTTTAAAACGATCGATTTTGGTCAAACAGCGGACGAATCCAAGTTAAAACTTGGATGTAAATATACGTATTTATACGCGTATTTGCACCATTCTAATAAGTTAATTAACGCCATTGATAAGAAGATCGCCCATAAAATTGAATATCGGCCAATTGATATCGACTATAATGTATTTAAAGATTAGCAAGGGGAAGATGATGAAAATTTTGTTAGTAAGACCCAATACCCCAAAAGAATCAATCAATTTACAAAGCTTCATGATTTGTGAACCACTTGAACTTGAATATGCTGCCAGTAACTTAAAACAAGCTGGAGCAGAAGTGGATTTAATTGATATGCTTTTAGAAACCAAAAGCATCGAATACTTTTTAAAAAAGAAAGCTTATGACATGGTTTGTTTTACTAGTTATATCACTTGTGTTGGAGTGGTTAAGAAATACGCAAAGAAGGTTAAATCTATTAACAAGAATATCATCACGGTTGTGGGTGGAGTTCACTGCGAGGTTGTACCGGTAGATTTTGTCGATAAAAATATCGACTATATCCTTTGGGCAAATGGTATAGCTACCCTAGTGGAAATGGTCAAGCAATATCCAAATATTGAAATAGAGAAGCTAGAAGGCATTTATCAAGAAGGTAGAAAAAAACCAAAACTAATCGAAGGTAATTTATTACATCCCGATCGACAAATAACCGAGAAATATCGCGCTAATTATAATTACATTTATCATAATAATTGTGCGACGATTAAGACGTCTTTTGGTTGTCCTTATAAATGTAATTTTTGTTTCTGTACTCAAATTACTAATTACTCTACTAGAGATATTGATGATGTATTAGATGAATTAGAGGAAATTAAAGAAGACAATGTTTTCATTGTTGATGATAATTTTTTGGTTTGCCGTGATAGACTAATCGCTTTTTGTAAAGGTTTAGAAGAAAGACATATCAAAAAGCATTATATCGCTTTTGGTAGAGCAGATTTTATCGCCGAGAACGAAGATGTTGTCATCCTTTTGCACAAGTATGGTTTTGATGCTTTCTTTGTAGGCATTGAGTCGTTTAAGTCAACAGAATTAAGCGATTTTGCTAAGCAATCAAGTGTTGAACAAAACATTAAAGCCATCAATATTTTAGAAAACAATGGACTCCAATGTTATAGCGGTTTAATCGTCGCTGAAGATTGGGTTAAAGAAGATTTCGATACTTTAATTAAATACTTAAATTCGTTTAAGCATCCACTCGTTAATATTCAGCCCATTACTCCTATGCCAGGCACCCCTCTATTTACTACTTATAAATATCCAATAATATTGGATAGAGAAAGATATGGGCGTTGGGATATGGCGCATTTAGCATTTGAACCATTAAAGATGAGTAGAAGGAAATATTACTACCACATCGTAAGAGCCTATTTAAAAACAAGCGCCAACAAAACCCAAAGAAAGTTTATCCGTGAAACATATGGCATGAAAGTTTATAAACGCATAAAAAAAGGCGCAAGAAAGATATTTTTCCAATATTTAGCGCTGATGATTAATCCAAGATAAGGAGCTGAGCAAGTATGAATAAGAAAATATTGTTTATTCAGCCGACCATTTATGATGATAAAGATAAACTCGTCAAGAAACACAAGTTATATTTTGTTGGTTTAGCGCACCCACTTTTATCTGCCCTTCTTCCTGAAGGTTGGACAAGCGAATTGTGCTTAGAAGTCATCGAAGAAATACCTTGGAATACAGATGCTGATGTCATTGGCATTGGTGGCGTTGGTCATGCTGCAAGAAGAGCAAAAGATATCGCAATACAATTTAAAAAGCGTGGCAAAATTGTCTTCATGGGTGGACCGATGGTGAGCTTAGTCCCTGAGTTAGCTAAACAATATTGTGATAGTGTGATGATTGGTGACTCAGAACTAACCATTGCTGAACTATGTCATGACATAGAAAATGATGCTTTAAAGCCATTTTATGAAAAACCTGTTACTAATCTGACGTTTCCTACCCCAAAATACGAGTTGCTTTTAGGCAAAAAAATTGGCAACTTTTTACCTGTTCAAGCGGGCAGAGGTTGTCCAAACACTTGTAAGTTTTGCACGATTTCTTGCATCTTCAAAGGTAGATATGTCCGTCGAAAAATCGACGAAGTAATGCGCGATATTGAATACATCAAAAAGTTAGGGTTTAAACAATTTTTACTGGTGGATGATAACATTGTGTCTGATCCAGAGTATATGCTTGAGTTAGTCAATAGAATTAAACCTTTAAAAATGCGTTGGATGAGCCAATGTGCGATTCAAATAGCTGATTATGATCAATTACTTAAAGCTGTAGCGGAAAGCGGATGTTATGTGCTTAGTTTTGGTTTAGAAAGCATTCAAAAAGAAGCGATGAAAGGCATCAATAAAGATTGGGCCGATCCAAACGATTATCTTCGAGTCATTAAGAAAGTTAATGATGCCGGCATTGAAGTGGCTAGTGAAATGATTGTCGGTTTAGATAGCGATACAGTGGAAAGTCTTGATGCCACAATTGAGTTTGTGAAAAAGAGCAACATTATTGCTCCTAAGTTTTATTGCCTAACACCAATTCCAGGCACCATCTTAAACAAAGAGATGAATGAAGAAAGTCGTATTGTTGATCAAAACGTCTTAGAATATCGCCCTTCAAAAAGTGTTTTAAATACACCGCACTTTACTGCGGATGAAGTAACCGAACAATATTGGCGAGTTTACAAAAAACTTTATACAATTGGCGCGATTTTAAGAAGAACGCTTTTTAATAAAAGAATGTTAAAACACCCACTGAGAACACTATTTTTCTTCGGGGTTAATATGGTCTATCGTTCTAACATTAAAAGAAAGGTAGCGCCTAATATATTTTAATTACAAACTTTTTGTCGGTGTTTGGCGACAAACATAACAAGGAATCAAGTGCAAGTCTTGAGCTTTACCAGAAACTGTAACGAAGACGAAAACAAGGCCATTAGGAAACTGAGAAGGCGTGAGTAGGATGAAACTAGCCAGGAGACTTACCGACAACCAAAGGAGGCAATTGTATTTTTATTAAGTAGTTGCTGGAAGACGACAAATTAATAATGAATGCAAACTTTTCATGAAAAGAAATACAATTTTAACTGCTGCTTTAGCAGTATTTGGCTTAGTTTTTATTGCTATTGGAACTTACTTTATTAATGAAGCTAACACTGCAAAAGGCGATGGCGCAATCACAATCAAAGTTATTGAATTAGAAGATGCCCTTGTTAAAGAAAAAGATATTACTTTTTACGAAGGCGATACTTTAACTCAATTAGTGAAGGCAAATTTTTCCAATGTCGTTATTGATAATGGTATGATCATGTCCATTGAATCCATTACTACTCCTATTGATTGGTCAACTTATATATGTATTTATCAAAACGATGTCATGAGTAATTTCGGCATTAACGATATTGAATTTCAGGATGGAGATATAGTGTCTTTTGTAAACACTGTGAATAGTTATTAATGGAAAATAAACTTTTTGATGTGAAAAATATTTGTTTAATTGCGCTATTTGCGGTCATTTTGTTCGTGCAAGAACAGGTTTTGTCTTTTCTACCAAATATACAACTAACATTTTTCTTAATCATTTTATTTTCGAAGTTACTAGGATTTAAACGAACGGCAATTATAGTGGTTATATATTTCTTATTAGATTGTATTGTCACTGGTTCTTTAAACCCTCTTTATATCTCTTTTCAACTGGCTGGCTGGTTATTTATTCCGATACTAATGTGTACAGCATTTAAAAAAGTTGATAATAATATTGCCTTAGCTTTTATAGCAATTTTATTTTCACTTCTATATAGTTGGATAATGATTTTCCCTTCTTGCATTATTTACGAAACCCCATTTCTTGCCTACCTAATAGCAGACTTACCTTATGAAGCTTTGCTCGTAGGATCGAGTTTTTTATCCACGCTCCTACTATATAATCCACTTAGGAATGTTTTAATTCGACTAATAAAATAAACTTTTTTTGCTTCCTAAGTGCCGGAATAAAACATCTTTGAAATAAGACCGGACAAGTAAAGAAATTTTTTCGAAATAACCAAAAAAACATATGGTTTAATTGTAATCGATAATTAATGATATATTTAAAAAGGAGGAGATATATTTATGCCGTGCTGCAAGAAAAAAACTAATCCAGAAGAAAAAAGCGCAAAAGAAACAATAACGCCAGCTCCAGAAACAAAAAAGAAAGCCACCCGTGTTTATCATGTAGTTAAAAGAAGTGACGGAAAGTGGGAAGTAAAGTTTGCTGGAGGAGAAAAAGCCATCAAACTATTTGATACTCAAAAAGAAGCAGTTGAGTATTCTAAGGTCATGGCAGAAAACCAAGACGGCGCTTTGTTGGTGCATAACTCCAAAGGTAAAAATAAAGGTAAAATTAAATCTAAATAACATTGTGTGGATTTATTCCGCATTTTTTATTTGGTGTCGTGCCCACAAATGTTAATAAGCCCAAACAATAAGAAAATGATTTTAATAATCATATTTATTTTCAAATGTTCAAAATAACGTAAAATCAATAGTATACTAATTATATGAAAAATGAATTTAATTTATTTCAAGTTTTGACTCCAAAAGTATCAACGTTTTATATAAAAGAAGGCTCAACCATCCGTCAAGCAATTGAAAAATTTGCTTTTCATAAATTTTCAGCCATTCCCATCATCAAAGATAACGGAGAATATTTAACGTCGATTTCGGAAGGCGATGTTTTAAGATACATCGCTAGTGTAAATAATTTTGATATCAGCTTATCGGAAGTTACACCTGTTGAAGATATTGAAAAGTATCGTCCCTACCTCGCCATTGGGATTGATGCCACTTTTGATGAACTATATGCTCTTTCTTTAACACAAAACTTTATTCCAATAGTAGATGATAGAAACATGTTTATTGGAATTGTCAAAAGAAGAGATGTTTTCGTCTATTTGAAAATGCAGTGTAGTAAAAGCCTGGATCAATCTAAATAGTATTTAACCACCCGATATTGATAATAAACACGCTCTTTTTACGTATACACATATAGCCTTAATTAGTTTCGCGTGAGATAATAAAAGTAATTCATCATAGATAAGTGTAAAAAATTGCAGTAGACAATCATTTGTTTTTTTATAAGGTTATGTTTCTTTATTGCAATGTTACGCAATTTGTTTTGCGAGTAATTTTTACGCTTGTTATATTTGAACCGCAATCGTTGAACACAGCACCAAGGACTAACCTGCCTTTTTCGTGTCTCAACACAAGGTAATTAAAAAAAGGGGATTATTTATGTTTAAGTTACCAATCTTAGATTCTTTCCTAGATGTCCCAATTATTGCCGGTTACTCACTCCGCTCTATTTTTGAATATTGGTGGATTGGTGTAATCGTTTTAATTGTGGCAGCACTAGCATTGGGCGGAACTTATTTCGCTTTAGTGTGGTACTTCGGCAAGATGAAATTCAAAGACGAAGACAAAGCAGCTTTAGAAAGATACTCTAATGCTCCACGCAAAGAGAAAAAAGAAATCGCTCGTCAAAGTTCTGGCGCCGCTAAAAAAGTTTTTACATGGCTCGGTATGAGAAGTTGGCTCATCCCAACTACCGCCGTGACCGCTTTAATTGTTTCTGCGGCTGTCTCTTTCTTACCATCCACAGCTTTTGAAAACCTCCTCATCACATTGGGCGGTAGTTCAGTGACAATCATTGACACACCAGCTTCCCGCGAAGCTGCTGCTCAAGCGGAAAAGAACGTCGTTTCCATTCAACAAGAAGGAACAGTTCTTCTTAAAAATAGAAACAATGCGCTTCCACTTAACTTAGAGACAAACAATAAAGTGAACCTTTTCGGTTCTGCTGCTTATGGTTTGTTCTATGGTAATGGTGGTTCAGGTTCTTTCCAAACTGACGGTCGTGTTACCTCTTTCCCTAGAGTCGCTTTAAAACTAGAACAAGCGATGCAAGATGAAGGTTTTGAAATTAACAATAACCTCTTCAACATGATCAAAAACTATTACGCAAACAAAACTGTTTCTGTTGCGGAATCAGATTATGACATCCAATGCGGTTTCAACAAATACAACTATCCTGAAATCGTTAACAGTAAGGCTCCTTATGATTTTGAGCCTCCAGTCAGTGCTTATGAAACTCCTTTTGATGCATTAGGAGGCAAAACACTTTTAGAAGACGCTTTAGAATTCTCTGATACCGCTATCTTTGTTATTACCAGACGTGGTTCTGAAGACGAAGATATGAACTATAGAGATTTAACTCTTAAATCAAATGAAATCGCAGCTATTTCCATGCTCGAAGATAGTTTTGAAAAAGTTATTATCTTATTAAATATTCCAACAGTCATGGAATCGGAATTCTTAGATGATTCTGAAATCGACGCTGCCATTTGGATGGGTCACCCAGGTTTAACTGGTACCAAAGCCATCGCTGAAATTCTCGCTGGCAAAGTCAACCCATCTGGTCACTTAGTTGATACATGGCCATATGATGTTAGAAGCGCACCATCTTACCAAAACTTTGGTAATGACACTACCTTAACACATACCGGTGGTTCTACTGGCAGATTCACAAACTACCAAGAAGGTATTTATGTCGGTTACCGTTATTACGTCACACGTGGCATGGTTGACTCTGCCTACGATTATGAAGATGAAGTCCAATACTCATTTGGTCACGGCTTATCTTATACATCTTTCGATAAGTCAATCATAGATTTCGATGTCGATAAAGAAAATCAAAAAGTAAGTGTTATCGTTGAAGTCAAAAATACTGGCACTGTTGCTGGTAAAGACGTCATTCAGCTTTATACTCACGCTCCATATACCCCAGGTGGTATTGAAAAATCCTGGTATGCATTATCAGCTTTCCAAAAAACCAATATCATTGAACCAGGTGAAAGCAAAAACTACCAATTAGAATTCACCTTCCGTGAAATCGCTTCTTGGGATACTACTAAAGGTTACTATGTATTAGATAATGGCGATTATGAAGTATCCTTAAGAGAAAACGTTTGGGACTTAGCCACAACTGCTGTTAGTGGTAGAGAAAACGTTAAATCTTTCAATCTCGCCACTACTATCGAATTTAAACAAGCTTACCAAACTGGCAAAAACTATGAAAACATCTTCCAAGATGTTGAACATGGTGCCGGCGCAGAACCAATTGAATACTTATCTAGAAATGACTTTGAAGGCACTTGGAAAAATGCCGCTGACATCAGTAGAGTCGCTGTTGCTGACAAGTTCCCTGGTGGCACAACTAACACCACTGCGGGTAGAAACTTCACCTTTGAAGACAACCAAATTGATGAAGAATTAAGAGAACAAGGCAAAGACAATGGTCTCGTGTTTGCTGACTTCAAAAACGCAGCTTGGGATGACCCACGTTGGGAAGACTTATTAGACCAATTAACAATTAACGATTTACAAACTCTCGTTGACCAAGGTTCATTCAAAACAGCTAGTATTGCTAGCATTCAAAAAGCCGGAACAGTTGACTATGATGGTCCTGGCGCTGCTTTCCACTCTGGAACAGGTCACCCAAGTGAAGTCGTTGTCGCTGCTTCTTGGGATATTGAAGTCGCCAGATTAATGGGCGAATCTATCGGTAGAGAAGGCGCATCCCGCGGTTTAACTGGCTGGTATGCTCCTGGTATCAATATGCACCGTTCACCATTCGGTGGTAGAAACTTTGAATACTATTCTGAAGATCCACTTATCGCTGGTTTAATGGGTGGTTATACCTCTCAAGGCGCGATGAAATATGGTGTCTATGCTTATGCTAAACACTTTATGCTCAACGAACAAGAATATGCCCGTGCAGGCGTATTTGTCTGGGCAAATGAACAATCAATTAGAGAAATTTATGGTCGTGGCTTCGAACTCTATGTTGATTTAGGTGGTTTGGGTATCATGTCCTCCTTCAACTGTATTGGTTCTTGGTGGGCAGGTGCTAGCAAAGCCTTATTAACAACTTTATTAAGAGAAGAATGGGGCTTCCACGGTGTTGTCGTGACTGACTACGCTGGTCCTGACTACATGGCCACAAATATCGGTTTAAGAGCTGGTAACGACTTATGGCTCAATAGAGCTAGCTATCCAGCTGCCAGCACTTACAACGCTACTCCACACGATGCGACTATTCTCATGAGAAGAGCTGCTAAGAATATCCTTTATGCTTGCGCTCACTCCAATAACGTTTGGACTCTTGAAGATTATCAAGCAGTTGGTATCGAAGAAGTTGTTAAAACAAATAGTTAATTAACAACCCTATAAACAAACCCCCAATTCCTAAATGGAGGCGGGGGTTTTCTCTGTTAATAAACTACTAATTGGATTATTATAATCCAGATAAAAAAACTATCAGCATTTTTTACAGCAACGCAATCGATTGGTTTAGGGTTACGTTGTTGTGTTAATAACACATCTCGTTTATAATGAAGACCCTTATATGATTGAACAAATAATAAGAATTGCAATCGTTGAAGATTCGATTGAAGACTTAAACAACTGTCTTTTACTATTGAATCTTTATAGCAAAGAGAAGCATATCAATTTTGATATCCAAACATTCTCCAGTGGAGATGCTTTCTTGTTACGATTTAAGAGCCAATTTGACTTCATTATATTAGATATAAACTTGCTAGCTATGAACGGCATAGATGTCGCTAAAAACATCAGAACAAAAGATGAAGATGTCATCATTATGTTTGCGACTAATTTGGCTAAATACGCTACAAACGGCTACGAAGTGGATGCCATCGATTTTGTCTTAAAACCACTATCATACGCTTCCTTCTATTTGAAACTAGATCGCGTGATGAATAGAATAAACAAAAAAGATGATTCCTCAATTATCGTGACTTTCGGTGGCGGATTTAACAAGGTTAGTTTGAACGATATTCTTTATATCGAAGTTATTTCCCACGACATCATTTTCCATTTAACAAATGGTAATAACATCATAACCTCAGGTACTTTAAAAAAGTACGAAGAACAATTAAGGAAAAAATGGTTTATTAGGTGTAATTCGTGTTATTTAGTCAATGCTCACAAAATTAAACGAGTGGAAAAACTTGACATTCACTTGGTGAATAATGAAATAATTGCAATATCACATCCAAAAAGAAAATCTTTTATGGAAAGTTTCAAAAAGTACGTTATTGAAGAAGGGAAGTAGTATGGATCTTAATACATTAATTACAATGTTTATCACCTTTACTTCCGAGATTATTATCGCGGGAGTAATGCTAATTAAAAATAGACTTAATTTCCGTTTTAAACCACAAATTAGTATTCCTGTTGGATTGTTAATTGCCTTCGGAAGTGCCTTTATAGTGATTTTTGGCTTGTACTTATTTATTAAGCCTGAAGATTGGACTGAATTGGTCAATATTTCGGCTTACACCATTCCTTTTGCCGGCGTCTTCTTCGCTTTTTGGTTTTCTTATAAGCTTAAGCCCGCGCAACTTTTATTAACTTTGTTTGTCGCGTATACTTTCCAACATTTGGCCTATCAAGTATCGACTTTAATCTTAGACACTGGTTTATCAAGAACTTTGTACATAGAATTGGGCCAAGAAGAGTTTGCTAAAGTTTATCCTTTGATATCCAATTTAGTTACCTACTCTACCAAGGTTATTGTCTTTGTTTTGTGTTTTTTCTTTATCGCTCGCCCATACACAAAATATTCAAAATACATTATCAAAACCCAATACATTGTTATTTTGGTGACTCTCATTTACTTAATTATTAATGTTGTTAATGCATATGTAGTCCATCGTGTTTGGTACGATACCACATTGCGTGGTATTTTAGGTGTTACGCTTATTATTTTCTGTTTGTTATTTGATGTATTAGTCACTAGCGGTTTTAGAATGGTTGAAAGAACCGAAGAAAACATCATTATCAAGACAACATTAAATTCCAAAATTAGACAACAGGAAATGATGGAAAAAAACATCAACTTCATTAATATGAAGAGCCATGACTTAAGAAAAGAATTAAGAAGATTAAAAGATAAAAATAGCGCTTTAACTGATGAAGATTTTGCCTTGCTGGAAGAATCAATTAATTTCTACGATAGCAGTGTTAAAACTGGTAACGTCAATATTGATGCTTTGATTCAAGACAAACTCATTTACTGTAATTCAGTCGGCATTGAATTCACCTCTTTGGTGGATGGAGAAGCTTTTAAAGACATCTCTTCAAGCGACGTTTATTTCCTTTTAACCAATGTCATTGATAACGCAATTGAAGCAACAGAAAGTATTGAAGAAAAAGAAAAACGCGTCATTACTTTAACAGCTTCTAAAAAGCAAGGAGTCTTAGTTATCAAACAATCAAATTACTACAAAGGACAAATTATTTTTAATCCCGATGGATCAATAAAAACAACCAAAGAAGACAAGAAATATCACGGTTATGGCACTAAATCCATTGCCTATATTGTTAAAAAATATGATGGTAAAATACAAATCGACACTAAAGATAATATCTTTAAGCTGATGATTGTCATCTAATATATAACCAAAATCGCACGATTTATTACTTAAAAAACGAAAGATTACGCATAAATGTCATAAGGTTACGCAACTTTTATTATTTTTATTTTGCGGTTCTTTAGAATGTAGGCGAAGTTTGAAATACTTTATTAATTTTGGATCTGCTTTGCCGTACGAGCACCGCTTATCCTTTTTACTGAGTATTTCACAAACAACGTAAGTTTGCTAAGAGGGAGCCTTTTTACCACCCTAGTAAAAATTAATCGTTGTTTAAAGAAAGGAAAACAAAAAATGAAAAACAAAAAGGCATTGCTTCCTGTTCTCATGAGTGCTGTCATTTTTTCATTAGGTCTTGCTGCTTGTGGTACCACAATTACTCCAGGATCTAGTAGCCAAGTAGATAGTTCCCTCGTCGAAGAACAAGAAATTGAAGTTACCGCAGCAGGTGACAAAAAAGAAATTCAGGTTGATGAAACCGTTCAATTATCCGCTAACGCCGAAGGAGTCGAATGGTCAACAAGAAATGATGACATCGTTTCCGTTAGTGAAACAGGTTTAGTAACAGGTCTTAAAGCTGGTGTTGCAAGAATAACAGCGAAAAAAGATGGCTACATCAATGGCAGCATCACAATTACAGTTGCCAAAGCTCCTGAAAAAGCAGCAAAATACGCTCTTGACTTAGAAGAAGCCGAACACTATAACCCAAATGGTATGTGGGGCATGGATGCTTCTCAATGGGGCATGGGCTGGATGGGTCCAGGCGAAACTCCAGTCGAAGATAACTCTGGTGCTACTGAAGATGGCACCTCATTAGGTTGGTTAACAGCGGGTTGCAAAGAAACATTAAGATTTACTTCTAACAAAGCTGTCCAAGTTGAAATCGGTATCGTTATGGCTTATAACACTGTGATGAATTTAGGTACTGCTTTGTCAATTAAATTCAATGACGTAGCCGTTTCTACTAGCGGTTTAGAAACCGTTGCTCCAGAAGTTGCAGACAACTATTATGAATTCCACGCAATTTCTTTAGGCAAAGTTAATTTAATTAACGGCACTAACGTTTTAGAAATCGAAATGCTTGCCCAAGGTCCAAACATGGACAAAGTGCTTATTTACACAGAAGAAGATATCGATATTGCTGTGATTCCAGCTGTTGTTGCTCCAAGAATTCAAGTCACAAACGCTGATCTTAAAATTAAAGTTGAAGAAACTGCTCAAATCGAATCTGAAACTACAGGTTTAAGCTATGTTTCCGCTAACGTAGATGTCGCTACTGTTTCTGCTACCGGTTTAGTGACTGGTGTTGCAGTTGGTGCAACCACCATTACCGTCTCTAAAGAAGGTATGAGAGATGCAACAGTTGCCGTGACAGTTAGTGCAAAACCAGTTGAAGGCCAAATCGTTCTTGAAGCTGAAGCAGGCACCTTAGCTGGCGCAGCTCAAATCGAAACAAACAATCCTCAATCAAGTGGCGGTTCTCACGTTGGTTATTTAACTGCTGACGCTTCTGTAACTATTAAATATACTCCAGAAAACGCCGGCACTTTTGCACTCACATTAGTCGCTGCCTCTACCGCTGATCTTGACTGGAGTCAATATCCAAACGTCACTGCTGGTGACCAAGATATCGGTGCAGTTATGACTCTTAAACTCAACGGCACACCTATTTCCTTAGAAGGCAAAGTCGTTCCTGGTGGCGCTTTCGGTGTTTGGGTTGAAGTCGCTCTTGGTGATGTCACTCTAACCGCTGGCGAAAATACATTCTTATTAGAATTCTCTGGCCAAGGTCCAAACGTTGATTGCCTCAAATTAGTTGCGAAATAGTATTCTAATTATCCTTTATCAATATTCCAATAATTAAAAGAAAGGATGGAGGGTTTGGTCAATCAAGCCCTCTTATATCAAAAAATGAAGAAAAAATTATTAATCCCAATGGTTTTTGCTTCCTTATTAGCTCTTGGTGCATGTAATAATGTCACTAACTCAAGCGGAAGTCAAAACTCGGATGGACCAATTGTTGAAACAGCGAGAAAAATCTTAGTGGCATCTTTACAAAAAGATATCGTTGAGGCTGGTGGAAGAACAAGTGTTGTTTCTAACATCCAAGGTTTAACATATCGCAGTAGTAATGAAGATGTCGCAACAGTTGATAGTCAAGGTAACATCAAAACTGATGAACCAGGTATGACTTATATTACGGTTAGCAAAGAAGATTACTTTGATCGCGTATTGAAACTCTTCGTTGAAGAATATGACACAATTGACTACCTTGTCGAAGGATTTGAATATGGCCCAGCTCTTGTTGGTGTCAAATTAAACTTCCCAGAAAAAGTTAAAAAAGCTGATTTAGAAGGTAAACAATTCGTTGTCAAAACAAACAAAACAAATCGCACAGTTGAAACCATTGGCTTGTGTGATGTAGAAGGTCAATTCATTGATGCAGATGAATCGAATTACGTTCGTATATCATTGGTTACTCAGTCTAATGACTGGGGCCCAACCGGGGGCGCTGCTGTCTTTACTTACGCTAATAACGTAAATAATTGGACTGCTAATATTACTGTCGAAGCTTCCTTAGCAGCCGGCAACACCTTACAAGTTGGTGAAGATACATATACTGATGCATTCATCTTCAACTTTATTAAATCAAGAATTATTCTCTCCACTAAAGATTGGGGAGAAGCCAAATCTCACACCGCCTCTGATTACACATTAACTTATAAAGGTTATGAAACTGATGCTATGCGTGAAGATGGTGTATTAAATCCATTAGTCATTTGGTTACACGGCATGGGCGAAGGTGGTACAGATCCTGATATCGCTTTATTAGGTAATGATGTTACTGCTCTAGGTGAACCAAAAATTCAAAACCACTTCGTTGAAGACAAACAAAAAGGTGCTTATGTCCTCGCTGTTCAAACACCAACTATGTGGATGAATAGTGGCAGTGGCCAAAACAATGGTGGCACCGGACACTCTATTTACACCCCAACCTTAAAAGCAACTATTGATAAATTCATCGCCGATAATGGAGATATCGATACTGACCGCATTTTCCTTGGTGGCTGCTCTAATGGTGGTTATATGACCATGGAAATGGCGATTACTTATGGTGATTTCTTTAGAGCGTTCTACCCAATTTGTGAAGCTTATGCAGATTCATTCGTTACTGAACAAGATATCGAAAAATTAAAAGATTTCCCAATTTGGTTTGTTCATGCTGCTAACGATACCACTGTCAACGCGAATAATTTTGTTATTCCAACTTATCAAAGACTATTCGCCGCCGGTGCTGAAGACTTGCATTTCTCTTATTTCACAAATGTTCGTGGTACAGACGGCAATCCTAGCGGCAACAATTATATGGGTCACTATTCTTGGATCTATTTCTTCCGTGATGAAGTCGCTTTAGACCAAGCCGATCCAAATAACGTTGCTGCTCCATCAACTGAACCAGTCAAAGATGCTAACGATAACGTTGTTTCACTCTTTGAATGGATGCAGGCAATGAAATAAAAATTAGAAATCAGATATCAATCTAATCTAATTTCCTTTCGAAGAGGGTGTTTCCCACACGCCCTCTTTTTGTTTTATAACTGTTCTACTTTAGTAAGGCAAGTATCTACTTAGAAGACTCATTTTATTAAAGTATTGCAGTCAAGATTATGCTAATAATCCACTTAACTAACTGACCAAAATTGCTTTTGAGTGCAATCTTATTAAATAATAATTGGTTTTTTGAACTATAATATACAAAGTATAGATTTTATTATCTATTCAGGCGACTAAACGACTGAGTGATAAAAAACTTAAAATCTTGCTAGCAAGGAATAAAGAAATGAAATATACCAAAGTAAACGGACAAATATTTAATGCGTGGAAAGAAAAATATAATCTTCCCTGGATGAAACCGATTTCTCACGAAGATTTTGTGAAAGCGGGTAAGGGGGAAGAACTTTTAACTTTAACACCATTAAGAAAAGTACCGTTTTCTTGGTATGGAAATTGTAAAGGCAAGAAGGTGCTTGGCTTAGCCTCAGGAGGTGGCCAACAAATGGCTATTTTAACGGCTTTAGGGGCTGAATGCACTTTGCTTGATATTTCGGATGAACAAATAGAGTCTGACCGCTTAGTCAGCGAAAGAGAAGGATATTCAATCACGATTATTAAAGGCGATATGACTGAAAAGCTTCCTTTTGATGATGAAACTTTTGATATGGTTATTAATCCCGTATCTAACCACTATATCGAAAAAGTTGAACCAGTTTTTGTTGAAGTGGCTCGTGTCTTAAAAAAGGGTGGAACTTTTCTTGCAGGACTAGACAATGGTTTATATTGGGCGTTTGATGAAGACACCAATCAACTAGCGTATCGCTTACCTTTTAATCCTTTAGAAGACGAAAACATTAAAAAGGCATTACTAGAAGAAGATATGGCTTATATATTTTCTCATACATTAGAAGAGCAACTCGGTGGTCAACTTAAGGCTGGCTTAATTATAAAAGAATTATTAGAAGATCTTAACGACGAAGGTCCGTTTTTTGATTATAACGTCCCTACTTTTATTTTAACTAGGGCCGTTAAGGAATAAGATATGACGATTAGAAAAGCAGAACAAAAAGATATTCCTAGATTATTAGATTTATTGTCTCAAGTTTTAGAAGTGCATGCGCAAATAAGGCCAGACATTTTTGTATCAGGAGCAACTAAATATAATGAAGTAGAACTAAAAAAACTATTAGGACAAGAAGATTACTTTATTTATGTTTGCACTGATGAAATAGATTTTGTTATCGCTTATGTTTTTTGTGAACTAAAGCATCCGCGTCATCTTAATTTTATGACGCCAATAAAAACATTATTTATCGATGATTTGTGCGTTGATGAAACATATCGCGGTCAGCATATTGGTAGTAGCTTATTCGAATTTGTTAAAGGCGAAGCGAAAAGATTTGATTGTTATGAGATAGTTTTAAATGTTTGGGAAGATAATGTTGCCGCGAAAAAGTTTTATGAAGCGATGGGTTTTAAACCAAAATCATCACACATGGAATATATTTTAGGTGATGATAATTAATTGTTAGGTCAATAAATAAAAAATTTGTCGGAGGCACAAACAATCGATTTTTTGTATTTTGTTTAAAAATGTTATTTATATAATTACTAATAAAACAAGTTTTTAAGATATGATTATATCATTAAAGAGGTATATCTTATGCGTGATGGATTTATTAAAGTGTCGGCCGTAACCCCAAATATCAGGGTGGCGGATGTCGATTATAACTATAACGCTATCGTGGCATTATTAGACAAAGCTATTAAAGAAAAAAGTAAGGTTATAGTATTTCCTGAACTTAGTTTAAGTGGATATACGTGCCACGACCTTTTCTTACAAGATAGACTTTTGGATGAATGTAAAAACGCCTTAATCAAACTCGCTGAGTATAGTACAAATTACGACTGTATTTTATTTGTTGGTTTACCTATTGAAATTGAAGGCAAATTGTATAATGTTGCCGCGGCAATAAATAAAGGAAAAATACTGGGTTTAATTCCTAAACATTATTTACCTAACTACAACGAATTTTATGAAGCTAGACAATTTTGTAGTGGTAAAAACCTTAATACGTCCCTTAATATTGGAAGACAAATCGTTCCTGTTAGCGAAAAAATAGTGTTCACGTGTAATGAAATGAGTTCGTTAAGAATTGCTGCGGAAATATGTGAAGATGTTTGGGTAAGTAATTCTCCAAGTATTTACCATGCTTTAAATGGGGCTAATTTAATTGTTAATTTATCTGCCTCAAATGAAATTGTTGGAAAAAGCAATTATCGCAAACAATTGGTGTCTAATCATTCCGCGAAAATAATTTCTGGCTATATTTATGCTTGCTCTGGACCAAGTGAATCCACGCAAGATGTTGTTTATTCTGGACATAATTTAATCGCAGAAAATGGACGCGTCCTCGCTGAGTCTAAACTTTTCTTTGAAGGAATCATCAGTGCAGAACTAGATATGAAAAGACTTGATGCCGAAAGAAGAAGATGGACAACGTTTGAAAGTGTTGAAGAAGCTAACTATAAAAAAATTAGTTTTAGTTTAAAAGAAGAACAAACTAAATTAACTAGATTTATTGATCCACATCCATTTGTGCCTAAAGACAATAAAGAACGCAAAACCAGATGCGAAGATATTATTAATATTCAAGCTTATGGCCTGAAAAAGCGGCTCGAACACATCAACGCAAAAACTGCACTTATCGGTGTCTCGGGTGGCTTAGATTCCACGCTTGCGCTTATGGTAATTGTTAAAGCGTTTGATTTAATGGGTTTAGACCGTAAAGGAATTATTGCCGTAACTATGCCAGGATTTGGCACTACCACGAGAACTTACGAAAATGCCGTTAAATTAATTAATGCCATCGGTGCTACTTTTAAAGAAATATCGATTGTTGAAGCTGTTAACGTTCACTTTAAAGATATTGGTCATGATCAAGGTGTGTTTGACGTTACTTATGAAAACTCACAAGCTAGAGAAAGAACGCAAATATTGATGGACTTAGCGAATAAATATAACGGCATTGTTATAGGAACTGGCGACCTATCTGAACTCGCTTTAGGTTGGGCCACATATAATGGCGACCATATGTCGATGTATGCTGTCAATGTTTCGATTCCCAAAACTTTGGTGAAATATTTAGTTAAGTATTTTGCCGATATTGTAGCAGATAAAGTTATTTCAAATTGCTTAAACGATATACTTGCTACCCCAATTTCTCCAGAATTATTACCGACCAATGGAAAAGATATTGTTCAAAAAACCGAAGACATTGTTGGTCCATACGAACTACACGATTTCTTTATTTTCAATATGCTTCGTTATGGTAGCTCGCCCAGTAAGATATATCGTCTCGCTAAAATCGCATTTAAAGGTACATATGATGAGTTGACTATCTTAAAATGGGAAAAAGTTTTTTATAAAAGATTTTTCTCACAACAATTTAAAAGAAGCTGTTTACCTGATGGACCTAAGGTCGGTTCGATTGCTATTTCTCCACGCGGAGATTTAAGAATGCCAAGTGACGCTTCTGCTTCTACTTGGCTAAAGGAATTAGAAAATCTTTAATCATGTCAGACTACCAACAGCTTAAACGCAACTTCGGACCAGTTTTTGATCGCCATTCTAAGATATTGATTTTAGGTAGTTTTCCTTCCACTAAATCTAGAGAAGTATCCTTTTATTATGGTCACCCTCAAAATCGTTTCTGGCCTTTACTTGAAAGTATTATATCCACTCCTATACCAATAGATATTGAAGGAAGAAAAGCGCTACTTCTTAAAAAGGGAATTGCCCTTTGGGATACGATTGAACAATGCGATATCATTGCTTCAAGTGATTCAAGTATTAAGAATGTTGTTCCTATCGATATTATGAGAATAATTAATGCTGCAAACATCAAAACCATTTATTGTAACGGCGGCACTTCTTATCGATTGTTTATGAAATATTTATTTCCAATTTGTCAAATAACCCCAATTAAATTGCCTTCTACTAGTCCTGCAAATGCTGCTTGGTCTTTTGAGCAACTTGTGAAAGCCTGGGAAGTAATTACTAAATAAAGTGATAAGATATTTGTGAAATAAGGAGCTAGCATGTTTAAAGTAAAAATTACTGTCATGAAGATAGTCCGCCATCAAGACTTAATTGATAAATACGAGAATCCCATTTCTCATGCCTGCGATATGAAATTAGGTGATACTTTCATTTCCGAAAATGGGCAAAAGCCAGAAGGTTTTTGTGGAAGCGCCTGGCATAGTATGTTTTCATTTGTCGAACAACTCGCTAATGGAGGCGGCAATTTTTATGATGGCTGGATGAAAAATCCTCAGTCAGCGATGATAGCTTGTAATGATGGTTTTAGACCAGTTAGTTTTTTGTTAGAAACGATAGAATAATTATTTTTTCGAATCAAATATAATTTGCTTAAGTGAACGGAGTTTCCGTTCGCTTTTTATTTTAATTTGGAAGATTAATTTTAGTGCTTTTTCACATGCAAATTAAATGTGACCCTCTATTTTGTTTTGTTATAATTAAATAAAGTGGAAACTATTACTATTAGTCTTCACTAGAAAAACCATGTTTGATTACACAAGAGCATCAATAAAAATCACTATTCAAAGTTTGCGAAAGTACGCACGCATCTTTAAATATTGCTCGCTTGTGTTTACTAGTGCTTACTTTACATACGCGATATGGTCAGAAACAGGCATCTTTTATATCAATGTTGCTTTAGCTTCTTTGTTTTTTCTATACACAATTTTTGATTTGATTACGGAAAGAATGCGCCGCATCAAAAGAGCAAGAAAAATCATCAAACGTAGCTATGGTTGGATTAGTATATTGCTAAAACTAGTCTCATTAGGAGCGATGATATATGGTATTTATAATGCCGCGACCAATGTGAATGCTATTTCTACGATTCTTGCTACACTGATGATTATTCTTTGGGTATTACAAGTGTTCATGGAAATTGTTATTGCGGTGATTGAAGATAAATATGATCTCATTCTAGCAGGGTGGAAAAAAGACATCGAAGACATCATGATGCCAAAAACTAAATTTGATAATTTCTTTAAAAGAATTAAAGGGCAAGAAATACCGCCCCCACCAGAAAAGAGTAAAGAGCTTTTAATTCTTGAAAAGAAAATGCAAGAAATGGATTTATTTAAGAAGCCAAACAAAGCAACAAAAGAAGACATCAAGAAATCAGGAAAAGAAAAATCTAAGGCTAAGGAAGTAACACCCACTTCCCCTAATAAAAAGTCTAAGACCAAAGTTGATAATAAGAAAAAATAAAAACCTCTTAATATTAAATTGATACATAGGCAACTAGTTAACGAATAATCAAAATATACCAGAAGTATAATTAAATTATTACCAATAGTAGAAATACTCTCTTTTTATTTAACCTTGATTTGTTAAAATTAAGATCAGATATAAGAGGTGATTACTATGCTGGGCGAAAAAATTAAAGCATTTAGAAAACAACTGAAGATGACACAAGAGCAATTAGCAGACACGATGAATGTGACTGTAGGTGCGGTTTCTAAATGGGAATTAGGTTTATCTAATCCAGATATTACATTGTTGCCAAAGTTAGCCAAGCTATTTGGTGTTTCATTGGATGTACTATTCGAATTTCAATTAACGGATGAAAGTGCTAATGATTATGCTAAATCAATTAGAAATTACCGTTATGACAAACAATACGATAAAGGTGCTGAGATAGCCACAGAAGCCATCCGTCGATATCCGAATAACTTCGATATAATTTATCAATCCGCGACTATGTTTATGCTTCAAGGCATCGAAAGAAGAGATAGTAAAGCATTAGAAAAGGCTTTGGATTTATATAAACAAAGTTGCCCATTAATTGGACAAAATAGAGATCAATCTATAAGCGAACTGTCAATCCAAATCAATATAGGTGAAACGTTGCTCTATTTAGGAAAAACCAAGGAAGCTTTAGATCATCTTAAAAAATACAATTATTGTGGTATTAATAACACCAAAATCGGTCTCTTATTAATCCAAGAAAACAAAATTGATGATGCTTTTCCTTATTTGTCAGAAAGCTTATTAAATATTGTGGGTGAAGCGATGAGCTGCTGTGTTGCTTTTACTAATGCCTATGTTGAAAAGAAACAATATCAAAATGCTTATGACTTCTTACACATGGTTTATGAATTAACTAATCACTTAAGAAAAGATAATCAAGTTTCCTATATCGATAAGATGCAGGCGATCCTTCTTGTGGGCATGGCAGAAGCCCACATTAGCAACCAGCGGTTTACAGAAGCCAATAGTTGCTTGCTAAAAGCTTATGAATTAGCAAAAATATTTGATGTCTCGCCAGATTATAATGCACAAAACATTAAGTTCTACCAAGGAGACAAACAAATTTTTGGTGATGATGCTGGCGAAACCGCGATGGCTAGTGTCGAAAGAATTATCTCGATGTATGAAAATAATGCCGATTATTTAAAAAATGCATGGAATAACATCATTAATAGCAAGTAAGGAGTCTTGATATGAGCAAGAAAATTAGAAAACCAAAATATACCGCCCAAGCCCCTGAAGTAAGAGCGATGAGCCGTCGACTTAAAGCTCAGTTTTTTCGTGGTAATCGCTGGAACTTTATTGGCGGTTTAACGGCAACGTTATTATTTACAACTGTTAACTTAGTGATTTCGTGGTTACTTCAAGAAATCATTGATGCTGCAAATGGTAGTGCTGAAGCGATGGATTTATTAACGCTTTTAATTCTGACAATATCTCTAGCTACTTCGACCATCTTCATTTCAATTTTGAACCAAGCAACCCAACCAAGGTTTATTGAAAAAGCCATGTCACAATATAAAGACATGGCATTTGCCGAAATTTCTAGAAAGAGCATCAGTTCGTTTGCCGTAGAAAATACTTCCACTTATTTATCTGCTTTATCAAACGACGCTGCGAGTGTTGAAAATAATTATGTAGGTAATATATTTCCACTAATCATGAATATTGCTTTTTTCATTGGCGCATTTTCAATGATGGTTTTTTATAGTCCGATTTTAACGCTTGTGGCGGTTGGTCTATCTTTGTTTCCAATTATTGGCTCAATGATTACCGGTAATAAATTACCTAAAATTGAAAAAGTCGTTTCTGAAAAAAACGAAGGTTTTATGGGTATGTTGAAAGATATGTTAACAGGTTTTTCGGTTGTAAAAAGTTTTAAGGCGGAAAGAGAAATGATTAAGCTTTTTAAGACGAGCAACGAAGAAGTGGAAGCTTCAAAAAAACGTCGAAGAAAAGTGACAATAATTATCAACATGATTTCAGGGTTCGCAGGCATTGTGGCGCAATTTGGTGTCTTCTTATTCGGTGCTTATCTTGCTTTAAATACAGGAGAAATTACTGCCGGTGTAGTTATTGTCTTTGTGCAATTAATGAACTTTGTGCTTAGTCCTATCAGTGATTTCCCTCAACTTTGGGCTAATAGAAAATCTGCTTTAGCGCTTATTGATAAACTCGCTTTAGCCTTAACCGAACAAGTCGAACAAAAGGGTGTG
>CAZSEU010000003.1:13112-19153 GCA_964606005.1 uncultured Staphylococcaceae bacterium | reverse complement strand
TTATATGACCTAATGTCGATTATTCAACAAAATGTCTTCGTTTTTGATAGCAACATCAAAAACAACATCACGATGTTTAAAGATTTTGATGAACAAAAAATTCAATGTGCGATTAAACAAGCTGGCTTAGCTGCGATGATAGAACAAAAGGGTATGGACTATGCCTGTGGAGAAAATGGTAATGGTTTATCGGGCGGAGAAAGACAACGCATTTCTATTGCTAGATGTTTATTAAAGGGTAGTTCCGTTATGCTTGTTGATGAAGCAACTGCTGCGCTTGATGTAGAAACTGCTGTCGCTATTACTAACTCAATTTTAGATATTAATAACCTTACGAAAGTGATAGTGACTCATCGTTTAGAAGAATGTATTCTCAAAAGATATGATAAGATTTTCGTCATGCAAAATGGTGGTTTAATTGAACAAGGCACATTCGATGAACTCATGCAAAACAATGGTTATTTCCGTTCTTTATATATGGTTTCTCAATAAGCACTATTGTGATGCCGAATATTAAAAAAACTAATTATTAATATCCACCATTACTGGTGTTGCATTGTGATAAAGTCGACGATATTTTCTTAAGAAATTTTTCGTTTGTGAAACCGCTCTTCCTACATATTTATTTGGATTAAGAATTATAGATAACTCTTTTTTATCTAACTTTAATTGTGGATGAGAAAGTAAAATATTAATCAAATCACCTTTCTTACCTTTTTGAATATTTTCGCTTGCTTTAAATGAACACTGACGAATGATTTCATGTAATTGTTGTCTATCTCCACCCTTTTTAACTGCCGCCATCATGATATTTTCAGTAGCAATAAATGGAAGATAATTTTTAACTGCCTTATCGATGATAGCTTTATTCACTTGTAAGGACGAAACAACTTTAATTAACAACCTTAATACCGCATCTGCGCCCAAGAAGGCTTCAGGAAGCGAAATTCTTCTAATTGCAGAATCATCCAAAGTTCTTTCAAACCATTGTCCTGAGTACGTTAATGCGCCATTAAGGGCATTGACAATCAAGTATCTAGATAAAGAGCAGACTCTTTCTGAATAAATTGGATTTCTTTTATATGCCATCGCACTTGAACCAACTTGTTTTTCACCAAATGCTTCTTCAATAAAGTGATCGTGTTCCAGTAGCCTGATATCTGTAGCGAAGCGAAAAGAAGTTTGCGCAATTGAAGATAGAACATTTAAGATTCTCACATCAACATTTCGAGGATATGTTTGTCCTGAAACATCAAATAGCTCTTCAAAACCAAATTCGTTGGCAATGGTTTTATTCATTAAATCTATTTTTCTTTCATCGCCATTAAATAACTCCATAAATGAAGCTTCAGTACCAGTTGCCCCACGGCAACCTAAAAATTTAATGTTTGATAAAGCAAAATCGATTTCATTTAAGTTAGATATCATTTCTTGCATATATAAGGTCATTCTTTTGCCGACTGTCGTTAGTTGGGCTGCTTGATAATGGGTATAACCTAAGATTGGTTGACTTTTATATTTGTTCGCAAATTCACCCATTACTTTTAATAAGTACACTACTAGTTGTTTGATGTTTTGTAAGGCATCTTTATAAATCACTAAGTCAGCGTTATCTGTTACATAACAACTAGTGGCCCCTAAATGAATAATGGCTTTAGCTAGTTTTGCTACTTCCCCATAGGCATGAATATGAGCCATGACATCGTGTTTTACTTCGTTTTCTCTTTGTTCGATGATTGCAAAGTCGATGTTGGTTAAATTTGCTTCTAAATCTTTAATTTGTTCATCCGTAATTTCTAAACCTAATTGTTTCTCCGCTTTAGCTAAGGCCAACCATAGCTTTCTAAAAGTTAAGGCGCGGTTATAAGCGGAAAATAGTTGTCCCATTTGTTTAGAAGCATAGCGAGTAATTAAAGGATTTTCATAAGTTTGCATATGTCTTACTTCTTTCTAATAATGATTTGATCTCTTTCAGGACCGACAGACACATAAGTAATATGTGCACCAATTTGTTGTTCAATGAATAAAACGTAATCTTGTGCTGCTTTTGGTAAGTCTATAAATTTTCTGATACTAGTAATATCTACTTTCCAACCTGGCAAATATTCAATTACCGGTTTCATATCTTTTAGTTTTGAAGGAAAAGGAAAATGATGAACTAGACCATCTTTTGACTTGTAAGCAACACAAACAGGTATAGTATTTAAATAACTTAATACGTCTAATTTGGTTAAGGCAATGTCGGTAGTGTTTTGCACTTTAACCCCATATCTAGTTGCAACGACATCAAATGCTCCTACTCTTCTAGGACGTCCAGTTTTTGCTCCATATTCTAAACCAAATTCTCTTAATTGTTCCGCTTCTTTTCCAAAAAATTCGCTCACAAAAGGGCCTTCGCCAACGCAAGTGGAATATGCTTTAGCGACACCGATAACTTGATCGAGCTTAATAAAAGGTGCCCCAGAACCTACTGGAGCAAAACTCGATAATGTGTTTGAAGAAGTAGTATATGGATAAATACCATAATCTAAATCTCTTAACGAACCTAACTGCGCTTCAAAAATAACGCTTTTTTGCTCTTCGTTAACAGCCTTATCTAAGTAAGCACCAACATCGACGATAAATGGTTTAATCGGTTCACAAAACTCTTTGACCCATTTTATTATTTCTTCATAAGAATATGGTTCGGCTTTATAGAAGTTTAAAATGTGAAGATTTTTAAATTCTAGTAAGTCTTTTAATCTTTCAGGAAATTGTTCATCAAAAAGTTCTCCTAACATAATGCTCTTTTTTGCATATTTATCACTATAAAAAGGGGCTATGCCTTGTTTGGTGGAACCATACTTTTTATCTTTTAATCTATTTTCTTCTAGTTCGTCTAATTTTCTATGCCAAGGGAATAAAATTGAACAACGATCAGAAATCTTTAAGTTGTCTGAAGTTATACTGATTCCTGCTTCTACAATTCTTTTGATTTCGATTAATAAGTTTTCTGGATCTAAAGCGACCCCCGGACCCAAGATATTAACGACATTTTTTCTAAAGATGCCTGAAGGTAATAAATGAAGAGCGAATTTTCCGTATTCATTAATAACGGTGTGGCCAGCATTACCACCACCTTGATATCTAATCACAATGTCATAATTCTCAGTGATGAGATCGACCATTCTGCCTTTACCTTCATCTCCCCAGTTAACACCTACTATTGCGCAATTACTCATAAGCTTATTTCCTGCCTTTGGTCAGTCAAATTATTCTTATAGAGATATAAATATTTCTAATAAGAGCAATTATTTCAATGTTTTAACGATAAATCATACTGACAAGCAGAGTTTATATATAAAAAACACAAAATAAAAATATCAATACAATAATAAAACCTATATAAAAAAGATATGGTAATTATTTAGAGATATAATATAAATATAATTAGCAGAAAATAAAATAATCTTTTTACCACATAGCTACTTATTAAATTACTTGATGGAGTTATAGGAAAAACATCAACGTAAACGTCTAAGATAAAGCCGAATTATAATAACAATATCTTTTTCTAGTAACTTTACTGGTGGATAATTGTTTTTTACTTATAGAAAACTAGGCTTCTAATTTGCGGTCATCCGCTTTTCACCTTATACTAAAAGTAGACTTATTAAATGGCAATCATTCAACTATTTGTGATAAATGATTTTAATGAACAAAGCTGAATTTTTGAAAATGAACAATTGAACCATTGAAAAGATGAAAAAGGAGGAAAAATTATGAAAGTATTTATGATTGGTGGAACAGGCTTATTAGGTAGCCAAGCCGCTGATGAATTAATCAAAAGAGGACACGAAGTCAAAACACTATCATTACCACCAATTCCAAAGGGTGCCAAACTCAATAAGAAAATGGAAGTTGAACTCGGCAACTTTGTAGACATGAGTGATGAACAACTAGAACAAAAAATGCAAGGCTGTGATGCCTTTATCTTTGCAGCAGGTGTTGACGAAAGAGTGGAAGGCCCAGCCCCTATTTACGATTTATATAAGAAATATAATATTGATCCAATTTATCGTTTCTTAGGTATTGGTCAAAAGATCGGTATCAAAAAGGCTGTTATCCTTGGTTCTTACTTCTCCTATTTTGCTAAGAAACATCCTGAATGGAAACTAATCGAAAATCACCCATATATTAGATCAAGAATCGACCAAGAAAAAGCTGCTCAATCATTTGCTAATCAAATGGATGTTGCAGTTCTTGAACTACCATATATCTTCGGCACTCAACCCGGCAGAAAACCTGTTTGGGTATTTCTCGCCGATATGATTTTAAAAGCTAAAAATGATTCCTTAATGTACACAAAGGGTGGTACCACCATGGTCACTGTTAAACAAGTGGGAGAAGCGATCGTCGGAGCGCTTGAACTAAATAAAGGCTTTAATGCTTACCCAATCGGTTATTTCAATATGACATGGACAGAGCTACTTCCAATTTTTGCTAAAGCCATCGGTAAAGAAATCAAAATTAAAACGATTCCATCTTTCTTATATGTCTTAGGTGGCATGCAACAAATGAAAGAATTCAAAAAAAGAGGTGTTGATTCTGGTTTAAATATGATTAAGTTTAAAGTCTTACAAACCTCCAATCTTTTCATTAATAAAGAAGAAGGATGCGATAAGCTCGGTGTTAAAGATGATGACATTATAAAAGCCATTTCCGATTCTGCTATTTTAAGCGCGGATGTTGCTTTAGACAAAGTGAAAGTCGTCGAAATGAAAGCTGAATAAAGTCTTTATAATAACAAACTAGACCAGAGATATTTCTGGTCTTTTTTATTGAGAAAAATGATTTCAAGGCAATATTTCATTATCAACTGAAAGAACAATTAAAATACCTCGCCCACTAGATAAGAGCGAGGTATTTATTCATGAGTTAAACTCAATTAATGAATGTTAATTATTTTGGCAAGAATCTAAAGAAGTCAATGCCTGGAGCGGCGGAAATTACTTTTACTGTAATAGTATTAACGCCAGCTATAACGTTAACATCGCCCAATGGATAAGTATTGAAGTTTTGACCAGTAATAATACCAGTAGCGTTAACTTTAACATCGTTAAGTTTGATTTCAATGTCTGTTTCTAAGTTAACATCACCGAAGCTTGCGCTTTTATTACCTCTAGACACTATTTCCATGGCCATTAAGGCTGCGGAAGGAGCTTCAAATGTAATGGTTAAAATTGCGTCTACTGGGAAAGCTTCAGTTACTTGACCACTAGCACCGCTAGTACTAGGGGTTCTAAAGGTAACGCCTTCGCCACTTCCAGTTTCTGCTTCGACTTTAATTTCGCCAGCAAGGATTGGATCGGTAACGTTAATAGTTACACTGGCAGGCAAAAAATCTTCCTTTGCCACCACGATCGTGGTTGTGCCCTTAGCAACGCCTGTTACTAAACCATTTTCATCAACGGTCGCAACTTCTACGTTTGAAGAAGTATAAGTAACGCCCTCTGTAACAGAATTAATTTGTACCGTCTTACCTTGTTCAACAGAAAGAGTAGTTTGTTCTACTTGAACGGAATCTCTAATTGGGGCTTCAATTAAAGTGATTGTAGTTGCTCCTTGAGCATAAATCTTTAAGTCATCAATATATGGTGCAGAAGCTAAGAATTCGAATTTCAATGTGTTCTCACCGTTGACTAAGTCAACTTCACCTAAAGGTACATCGGTAAACGAATAACCGCCCGCGCCATCGCTATCAGAAGTATAAGCAACACCTTCCATTGAAATAGCGACATCGTTGAATTTTACTACTTCAACTGTTGATAAGTCAGCGAAGGAACTATTATTACCCATGGTAACAACTAATTCAGCTTTAACAGCAGCGCTAGAAGAAAACTTTAAGGTTTCTGAATCACCTGCGCCGAAATAAGCGACACAAGTACCATCAGAGGCTGTGGTTTTTTCATAAATTGGTGTGGCACCAGGTCCACGACCAGAAGCTTCCCACCGTCCATCGGCGGAATAATGATCTGCATCTTCAAAATGCAGTGTGGCTG
>CAZSEU010000003.1:0-13012 GCA_964606005.1 uncultured Staphylococcaceae bacterium | reverse complement strand
AGCATACCAAAAACAGCAAGAGTAATGATGAGCTTTTGCTTTTTCATCCGGGAACTCCTTTCTTTTGTTTGGGACAATAGTTTAAAAAGCAAAAAAATATAGCTAATTTAAAACAAAGTCCCTTTTATATATATTTAATATAATATCTTTTTTAAATTAAATTAAAGATTATTTTACATCAGCAATATATTGCAATTGTTTAGATTAGTTCGTGTTAAATTCTATCAATATCTATTTATTGATAGGAGATAAAACAAATAAAAATCAATTTTGGGTTGTTTATTTTTGACCAGTGATTTATTCTCATTTTTAGTAAGATTAATTATTTTTTTACATCATATAAATCCACGAAAGGATGCTTTATCAACAATGGGACTATTTAGATTTATTACTAAAGTTTTTGAAAAAGGCACTAAGGCAAGTGCTCGCGGCAAAGCTGGCGAGAATGTTGTCGCCCAAATTATCAAACGCCAGTTATCCACGAAAATGGATCGGCGTTATATTGCTAACTTAATCTTAGTGGATGCTAAAAACGGTAGAAGCCATCAAATTGATCATGTGCTCATAAGAGAAAACGGCATCTTTTGTATAGAAACAAAAAACTTTACAGGCTTGATTTTTGGTACTGGTGATAGTGATTTTTGGGTACAAATGATTTCTATGAATGAAAAGCATGAGTTTTTTAATCCTTTAATACAAAACCAAAAACATTGCTATCAGATTAGTGAAATGCTCGATAGACAGTATTTCGTTAATTCACTCATTGTGATGGTCCAAAATAATTCAGAAAAAATTAGACATCCAAATGTTATCAATGTTGTTGATTTAGCCAAGTATATTAAAAATTTTAGTAGAGGTGTCACCTTATCTCAAATAGAAATGGATGAGATTTACGATAAATTAACAAGCAGGGCTAGTAATATGAGCAATAAAGAACATGTGCAAAACATAAAAGAAGCTAGGCAAGAAAGAGAAACTATAATATGTCCTGAATGTGGAGGCACACTAGTACTCATGAAAGGCAGATATGATATGTTCTTAGGTTGCCCAGAATGTAGTTATACACAAAAGGCTGTAGAATAATATAATATTAGGCGATATATATTAAAAACCCCATTTTCCGTAGAATTTGGGGTTTTTGTTTGTCTTTTTTCTGATTATTTTTTATCAGTAACTTCTTTGAATACCGCCGAGGCAGAAGCAATGTTCGCCATGTCGGATGGCAAGAAGATTTTTGTGGCTTGGCCGTCAGCAATGTTGCCTAAAGCTTCGAAGTAACGGAGCTTTAAGGCTTCCTCTGTAGGAGCGGCTTCGTTGATCATCTTTAAGCCTTGGGCTTCAGCTTCTTTAATCATTCTGACAGAGTCAGCTTCAGCTTGTTTTACTTTTCTTAAACTCTCAGCATCACCTTCTGCTCTAAGAATAGCCATTTGTTTTTCACCTTCGGCCTTTAAGATAGCAGATTGCTTTTCACCTTCAGCAACAAGAATAGCGGCAGCTTTTATACCTTCAGAGAGTAAGATTTTTTCTCTTTTTTCTCTTTCGGCTCTCATTTGTTTTTCCATGGCTTCTCTAATGTCTTTTGGAGGGAGAATGTTTTTCACTTCGACTCTATTGACTTTAATACCCCATGGGTCTGTTGCTTCATCAAGAATGACTCTCATTTTTTCATTAATGATTTCTCTTGAAGTTAAGCATTCGTCTAAGGCTAATTCACCAATGATGTTTCTTAATGTGGTGGCACTTAAGTAATTAATAGCACCCATTGGGTTATCAACACCATAAGCGAATAACTTCGCATCGGTGACATAAAAGAAGATGACGGTGTCAATTTGCATGGTGACGTTATCTTTGGTAATGACGGATTGTGGTTCGAAGTCTTTCACTTGTTCTTTCATTGACACTCTTAAGGCAATACGATCAATGAAAGGTACTAACATATGAATACCGACATTCCAAGTGGTGTGATAGGCACCGAGTCTTTCGACAATGATTTTTTCGGTTTGTTTGACGATTTTGATATTAGAAATAATAATGATAATCGCTAGAGCACCGACAACAGATAAGGCAATAATTAATCCGGGCATGTTTATTTTTCCTCAACTTTCTTAACAACTAATTTGTTACCACTGACTGCGACCACTTCAATGACGCAGTTTTCTATAATTGTTTCGTTTTGATTTAATGGAAGGGCAGTCCAACTTACATCATTAATTTTCACTGCACCTGGTCTTAAATAGGTAATGTTTTCAATAACATAGCCTTTTTTACCAATTAGACTATCAACATTTGTTTTTATGATCTCGCCGCTTCTTAAAAAGCGTTTGACCGTCGGTCTAAGGCAAAGAACTGCAGCAATGGAAATAACTACGAAGATAATGACTTCTATCCACCAAGCTGTTCCTGGAATGAATGAGACAATAAGTGAAACTAATGCGCCAGCAGCGAACCAGATTGATACTAATTCTGGACTTGCAAATTCAATAACAATCATGATTACAAATAGGACTAACCAAATAATCCACATATATGTTTCTATCATATTACTTTTTTCCTTTCTTCGTTGCGGCGATAAGCACGTTTTCTTTTTCGTCCCATTTTGTTTCAAATTGAATTGGGGTTTTTCCAAGCGGGAGTTTTAACTCCTCACTTATAGATTTTAATAATGCAACCGAAGAGATGCGTGCGAAACTCTTGTGCATTTCGATTTTTATGAGTGAATATTCATCAAGGACGCCAGACTCTACCGTTTCTTTTGTCACTGGCTTGATGAGTATTTGCTGATTTTCATCCACTCCTACCTGCACTTTATAAGCAGCTTCAAATGGATACATTGCGGTAGTGTTTAGGGTGAGGTAGTTTTGGTACAAAGATATAGTACCAACTCTTTCTTTAACATTGAACCATTTTATCATTTGTTAATCTCCTTTCAACAATATAATACATGATAATACATAAAATAACAATAGAAAACAATTATTTACCAAAAAAATAATGACTTTTTACATAATGAGAAAATTTGGCGAGTAGAAAATATCTAAAAACAGTGGCATCAACACAAGTATTTTTCGCTATTTTGATATTAAAATCTTCTTGATTGTACACCGAATAATCGTAAGAACCACTCTGTTAAGATAAATGTAATAATTAGTTACTGATTTTATTATTTCTGCCGTTACTATCTTGCTAATAATAAAAAAGAACCGACGGGTATATTTCTTTTGTTTCTTTTATCATATAGAATACAAGTATCAGAGGAATTTTTATATGAAAGATAAAAAACGTTTTTTATTTGTCGTTTCATCACTTTTGATGACGGCTACTCTTGTTGCGTGTGGCAATATTGGACAAATTAGTTCTTCTAGCGTACCACCTCGTCCTTTAGAAATTGGCGATATTGTTAAAGAATGGACTTATCGAGGAGATTTAGATTCTCTTCCGATGGATGTTGCCAAAAGCACAGCTTTAGGTGATGGAAGTGGCGAAATAATCACTGATTATGGTCGCCAAGACAAAACATCGTTACTATTTAATGTTACTGTTGGTTCTAACCAAGAAGGTTATATTGGAACAGATGTTATTTCCACTCCTTATTTCTTAGAAGAAGATGCAAAAAATGGCGACATTCTTTCTTTGTATTTTTATGTACCTGCGGATAGTAATGTTTATTCTTTACAATTGGTCGCGTACACAAGTTCAATGAATAACCCAATTAATGGAGATGTCGTTTTAATCACTGATGAAAATGTCGATACTTGGATTAGAACAACTGTTACTTTTGACACCTTAGAAACATTTGGAGCGATGCGCTTATTATATAAAGCTGTTGATATAAACGAACCACTTAGTTTCTATGTTGATGATATAAACATTGTCTTAGGTGAAGAAACGGTGCAAACCAGTTATATTTCAAATGGTGAAAGTTTATACGAATCATTCGATGGCTTAATGAAAATTGGTACTTGTTTTTCTAACATGACCTTAAACAACACCAAACATAGACAAATCGCGATTGAAAACTTTAATTCTATTACCGCGGAAAATGAAGCTAAACCAGAACAAGTCTTAGATCAAGCGGGTTGCCAAGCTTTGCAAAGAGCTGGACAAGACGACGGCGTTGCAATCAAAATCACACCATTTGAAAAGATTTACGATTTTGCTGAAGCGCACCATATGGGCGTTAGACACCATACATTTGTATGGTATTCTCAAACTCCAGCTTGGTTCTTTACTACTGACTACACTGCTAACGGTCCAAAAGCAGGCAGAGACTTAATGCTTAATAGAATGGAAAATTACATTAAGAATAGTTTAGAAGCTGTTAATAATCGTTGGCCGGGTTTGGTCTATGCAATTGACGTTGCAAACGAAGCGATTAGCGAAGGTAGTGTTAGCATTAGAAACACCAATAACAACTGGTACTCTACTGTTGGTGAAGATTTTGTTTATCAATCCTTTAAATATGCTGCGATGTATCGTGAAGAAGGCCAAAAACTTTATTACAACGACTTTTCATTTGACTATCAACCTGCCAAAGCACAATTCGCTGTTGATACATTATTAAAACAAGCAATTGCCGAAGGCATTGTTGATGGAGTCGGTATTCAAGGTCACCTCGATAGCGGGGCGAATATGGACAACATTGTTCGCGATGCGGAAATCATTTATGAAAAAGGTTTAGACTGTCAAATCACTGAATTAGATATCACCACTAATGGAACTAGTACTGCCCAACTAGAACAGCAAAAAGTCGCCTATAAAAATATGACGAGGAAAATCTTAGATTCCAATGCTGAAGGGACCACCAATGTTGATGCAATCATCATGTGGGGTATCACCGATAACACCTCATGGAAGAGAAATCAAAACCCGTTATTGTTTGATAATAACTACGCCAAGAAGCCAGCTTATTACGGCATGTTAGAAGCGGTTGAAGAATTCTTAGCCGAACAATAAACAAAACTGTTTCATGAAAATACACCAGCCTCGCGCTCGGTGTATTTTAGTTGTAAAGCATGACTTTCCGCACTGCCATAATTTTTTATTAATTTATATCTCAATACTTAATAAAGATAATAAGGAGGATAACATTCGTGAACAAAGATCTATATCCAGCCATTTTTAAAAGAAAATCTTTTCATTCTTTCAAATTAAGTGAAGAAGCAAGCATCACTCCTGAACAACTAAAAGATATAGAAGCAGCATTTTTAACGCTAGAGCCACTTTATAAAGATATTAAAGTCGCAATTCAAATTGTTCCTGCTCAAGGACCTGGCCTAAAGCAAGATGCTGAATATTGCATTTTACTTTATAGCGAGAAGAAAGATAATTATTTAGTTAATTTAGGTTATTTAGGCGAGCAACTCGATTTATATTTGGTTGGTAAAAATATTGCCACTTTATGGTTTGGATTCGGTAGCACCAAAATGAAAACATATCAAGATTTAGAGTTTGTCACTATGATTGCTATTGCTAAAACTGAAGGACCAGATGCTTTTAGAAAAGACATTTCTGAGTTCAAACGTCTCCCTATAGAAAACATTTGGAAGGGTGACACATTAGGACTGGCTGAAGTCGCTAGACTCGCCCCAAGTGCTTGTAATTCCCAACCTTGGTTTGTGGAAAATCAAGATGGCTTGCTCATGGTATATCGCCACAAAAATATGAATAGTTTTTTCAAAATGTCGACCTTGCTCGCCTTCCGTTTTAATCGGATTGATGTTGGAATCTTCCTCTGTTTTTTAGAACTTGCTCTTCAAGAAAAAGGATACAATTTCAAGCGCGCTTTGTTCGTTGACCCGGCCGATAAGAAAGTTGAATTTACCAAAGTTGCAGAGTACATGTTGATCAAGTAATACATTAACAAACAATGCTCGCTCGTCGAGCATTTTTTTTGTGTTTCAAAAATGGGCAAAAACTATTATAGTAAATATAAAAATAAGTCATAAATTATAAAATGATTTCTATAGGAAAAGAAAACTTATAATGACAGCAATTATTAGATCACTGAAAACTTTTAATTGGCGCTTGTGGTTGGTACTATTAGCCACTTTATTTGTGCCTGCTTTATACCAAACCTTAAGAATTTACTTTCTCGGAAATTTGCCTGATGATTGGGGGATTAACATCGCTTCTCAATTAGCCTGGGTTAACCTATTATACGAGATAATTGAAGAGGCATTTATTTTGCCATTGTTCTTTCTATTAGGACTATCTATAAACTCTAAAGAAGAACTGGAAAATAAGACACGTACAGGACTATTAATTAGCGGTGGCGTATACTTGTTTTTATCGATTCTTATTATTACCTTTGCTCGCCCGCTTTGTAACTTGATGGCCAGTGATCCTTTGACTATTGAAGAGACGGTTACTTATATTCGTCTTGAAAGTATTGCCTCAACCATTAGAATACTATCTAAGTTTATTGCGATATTACATGTTACGATGGGCAAGGATAAATATATGTATATCCTTTTAGCTATTCAAACTGTTCTTACGATGTTGCTTGATACATTTTTCATTTCAAAATTACCGGTATCGTTAGATCTTGGAGTTAATGGCATTGCGCTTTCGAACATTTTCGTTTCTATTATTCTTGTTTTGTTAGCCATCTTATTTTTAAATAAAGAAGACGTTCACATTTTAAAAAAGAAAAAACTAAACTTTAATTGGCTTAAGGCTTATGGAAAAATTGGATTGTATTCAGGTTTAGAATCAGTAGTGAGAAATATAGCTTTTATACTTATGGTCTCTAGACTAGTAAATGTCATCTCAGAACAAGGCACCTATTGGGTTGCAAACAATTTTATATGGACTTGGTTATTGCTTCCAGCGACTGCTTTATACGATGTGATCAAAAAAGAAACCGCGGAGGACGTGCACCATATAACAGACAAAACACTTGGATATGTAATTATATCCACGTTCCTTGTCATTTTTTGGTTTGCTTCGATTCCTTTATGGAAACCATTCATAAAATATATTCTTGGCAGTAACGAAGTCGAAACCATCTATTATGTTGTTTTAATTCAATCATTATTTTATATTTTGTATATTTTTAATTGTATTTTTGATGGCACGATTTATGGTAGAGGAAAAACTAAATACATGCTAATTCAAAGCCTATTTACGAACGGCATATATTACCTAATAATGTTCATTTTATGGCTTACGGGTGCGTTTATTCCCACTTTGACGAGTATTTCACTAATGTTCGGTGTTGGAATGGCTATAGACTTAATTCCCACAATTTGCTGTTATTTATATTTATTGAAAAAAGAAAATTTATTTTATTTAAATAGGAAAAAAATAACCAGTGTATTGAATTAGAATTTAAGGGTAATCACGTGGAAATTTTATTTATTATCGCAAGTTTAATAGTGGTTCTTCTCCTAATCTATTTATTTTATAATGCTTATTACGAGTGTTTCGTTGAATCAAACAGCGTTGCTCTAAAAAATCTTAGGGAAATAAATAATAGATATAGTTTTATTAAAATTAAGGCACCTAATATTTCTAAGTCATATGATAATAGGAACTTCTTTAATGATATATCATGTGAGGATTATCTGATTTCAGTTATTCCAAAAATGAAAAACGATTTATATCAAACAATGAAGGATGTCAGCGTTAATAAGGAAAGATATAAGTTATATAAAGAGGAAATAAAGAGGGACTGTTTGCCTGATAATTATGGTGGAATTAAATCGCCACGAAATATGAAAAAACTTAAACTTGTTTTTGATAAGTTAATGTCCAAAAAACAACTCACGGCCCCTGTAACCGATTTTAAAGTATATGTAACGCTGTATCTTACTAATATAAACGGAACAACACTAAGCTATAAGGATAAGATTTTTAGTGAAAACAACATTAAAGAACTAATAAGCAGAATTAATCGTAAAGATGGCAGCTTCTACCTTGATCGCGGAATATGGGAAGCGTTATGTAGAGTAGAAAGGGGAAGAGTTAGTAATAAACTCCGCTTTAAAGTTTATCAAAGAGATAATAACCGCTGCGTTAAATGTGGTAGAAAAACAAATCTAGAAATCGATCACATCTTTCCTATTTCAAGGGGTGGGAAATCTAATCTAGAAAACTTGCAAACTCTTTGCCACTATTGCAACACCAAAAAAGGTGCAGATGCTAATTATTAATAGTTAATAAAATAACCTACATGACATTTATTAAAACAGGAAATATAGCACTAATGATATAATGCAATTATGAAATTAATAGGTGGTAAGCAATATGAAACAAGCAACTTTAGATAGAATAAGAAATTTTTCACAAGAGAGAGACTGGGGCCAATTCCATACTCCGGCAAACTTAGCTAAATCAATCGCTATTGAGGCGAGCGAACTTCTTGAATGTTTTCAATGGGAAGAAAAAAACTACAATTTTGATGACGTTAAAGAAGAACTCGCCGATGTGCTCGTTTATTGTTACAACATGCTTGATTCACTAGGCCTTGATATCGACGAAATCATAAATTTTAAAATGGAAAAAAATGAAGCGAAATATCCTGTAGAAAAATCAAAAGGAAAGTCGAACAAATACGACAAATTATAAGCAAATTGTCAACCGCTTATTAAAAACAATCTCACAAATATTAATTTGGTTTGTGAGATTTATTTTCGCCATAAATAATAGGTTGATCTGCCGCCTCCATGCTTCTCAAGAAGACCTTCTTCACATAGTTGTTTTAGGGAAATTTCGACCGAACTACTTTTTATTTCTGGACAAAATTCCATAATCTCTCTTTTGGTAAATTTATATAGTTGTTTACTTACTGCATCAGTCACGATTTCTTTAGCTGACATTTTTTTTGGAACCATTGAGACTCTTTCGTCAAAGTCACGATAAGCCGAAAGAATAATCGCTAGGAAATATTTGATGAATTCAGTTTCATCTTGTTTATTTTCGTGCCAACCTCTTGAGCTTTCACCTAACGCATCAAAATATTCGTCCATACTTTTTTGTAATTTCTTTTCAATGGAAATATACTTACCAATCATGTAGCCGGATTTAAATAGAAGCAGCGAAGTTAAGACTCTAGATATCCTTCCGTTTCCTTTTTCAAAAGGATGGATGCATAAAAAGTCGTTAATGAAAACCGGAATAAGCAACAAAGAATCGATGTCATATTGCTTAATGGCTCTGTGATATTGGTCACACAAACTCTCGATTGCATATGGAGTTTCAAATGGATCAAGGGTTTGTAAGATAAATTTCTTAGCCACTTTTGAATGTGTGTTAGTAATTTCATTTGGTTTTTCTTTATATTTACCACCAGTGGTTTCGCTATATTGGTTCAAAACTTTGTGGAACTTGAGAATGAAGTTAGGAGTTAAAGGAATATAACCATAAGAATCATGAATCATATTGAGTGCATTACGATAACCAAGTAGCTGTTGTTCATCATAATTTGTTGGTTTGCTTTTATTGGCCATCAGCTGTCTTAACCGGGATTCTGAGGTCTTAATATTCTCGATGTAACTACTGCCCTCTACGGATTGTTTTTTGGCCAATTCCACCATGTCTTTCAAGCCATCTCTAGTATTTAAAGTAAAGTAAAGATCGTGCTTACCTTTATACTCGTGAATTAAACCAATATAATTCACAATTTCTTTCGGCCACTTTTTATCTTTGAGCTTGGAATAATCGAAATACTTCATATTTGCTTATACTTTTATTTAATTCACAAATTATATTTTATTTTGTGAGAATAATCAAATTATTGGCCTTATTTCAATTTAAAATTTAACATGCCTTATATAATTATGATTATAAAAAACTTGGCTTATTTGCCAAGTTGTTCTTGTAATCTCTTTTGTTTTCTATCTTGTAGCTTCTTAGTTAAATACTTATCGATCGTTCTAGCAAGACGGAAAAATAAGAATAAGTAAGCACCGATTATCGTAGCCACGCGAATGTAATCTAAAGGATTAGTGCTGGTGAAAGAAGATATTTCTGGTGGAATAATGGATACACCAAAGATAATAGTTGCAACAGCAATTCCTCTACAAAGTACAATCTCTATCAAGTGAACGAAGAAATTCATCTTCGTGGCACCACTAATCATACAAATAGCATCATCTGGGAAAATTGGGAATAAGTACATAAATGGCACATAAACCATCCCTTTTTGTTGAATTAATTCGCTTGCTTCATCGTAGTCTTTTTGACCGATAATCTTAATAACAAGTTGGTTACCACCAAAACGGCCAATTAAGTCCATAATAACTGACGTAATCACGATACTTGTTAAACAGATAAGGAAAATTAAAAAAGAAGGCAAATAATCAAAAGCAGCGATTGATAATAAATCGAAAATCATACTAGTCGCCGGCATGAATGATAAGAAGATTGTGCAAAGCACTCTTAAAACGATATATGCCACAATTGCCCAAGGACCAACCCTTTGTAACCATTGCTTTAATAAAACAACATCGGTTAAACCAAGAGCGTCCAATATAAGAAATAAACCGACACTAATGGCGGCTATAATCGCTAGTAGACCAGCAATTTTTAGATATTTGAACAAAGTTTCTTTTTTAATCTTGATTGATTTAATTTTCATAAGTAATACTCTCCCGCGAATAGTGGCGAGTCCAATCTAGTATATGAACTATTATGTCAAAAAATGTCGAGCTTGCTAATAATTATTTTTTGTTATCTTTATTTAATTATTTTATATCGCGCTTAGTAAAGATAAACGCGCCTAAAACAAAGAATAAAGCTGTATAAATTAAGTTGTTAAGAATTGCAGCAACGAAAGTATCATCTCTCATCACAAAATGAATTGCTTGATCGATAGGCACATCGGTTAAAATGTTCATTTCATAGCCGCATGCTGCGTGAAGAGGATTAAGATATTTTGATATATTGGCTAAATTTTCAATAAAAGCATTATTGGCTATGCCAGTATCAACTCCTGCTAAAGTCATCGTAGTAATTAGACTTAACATAGCAAGCATCGTAATTGGAACAACTACTAATGGAATACATGGCCCAACATTTCTAAATAAGGTAGCTGCAAAGGTAGTAAATGCGACAGTCGTAAAATAAGTCATTACCGTAACAATAACTAGTCTAAAGAGGAACTGTGCACTAACTATGCCCGCTCCCGAAGAAGCAAAAGCCATGCCATTAGGATTAAAGCCTCCACTTAAAGAACCTAAAGCAAAACAAACTCCGACATAAACAAGCATAATGGAAATCGCAAACACCAAACCACATAAATATGTGGAAGCGTATATTTTAAACTTACTATTGCCAACAATAACTTTATTTCTTATTGTTCCTTGAGTGAATTCTAAAACAATAAAAACCGCCAAATTAATCGGAATAGCTATCCCGAAGTTTTGCGCAGGAGACATAGAAAAAACGAGCATACTTTGGCCAGTCGCCACTTTGAAGTCTTGTCCAAAACCCATACTGGCTGAAGCACCAGTTTGATCTAATATGAAAAAGACAGTCGCAGTTAGTACCGCTAAAGAAGCACCGATAATCAGCATGATTCTAAAAGTTAAATCACGTGTTAACTTAAACATGAAGGCGTTAAATAACTTAATCATTTTTTACGCCTCCAATCAGTGAGAAATAGTATTCTTCAATTGACTCTTCATTGGAATTAACGGCTAATACATTGACATTGTTTTGACTTAATTTTCCGATTAGTTTAGAGATGTTAACGTTATCATAAATACTAATTTCGCCAGCTTCTTTGATAACAAAACGAAGCTTCATTTCTTCTAATGTTGTTGTGGCAGTAGTAACGTCATCGACTTTTATCGTTGTAGATTTTTGGCCTTTTTTAAATAAATCTATAGCACTAATTTCTTCGATTAATTTTCCGTGAGTTATAAAGCCATAATGTGTAGCTATTTTTTCAAGCTCGGAAAGAATATGAGAAGAAATAAGCATAGTGATACCTTTTTCTTTATTAAGTTCTAATAATAAGTTTCTAAGTTCGGCAATTCCTTGAGGATCTAAGCCGTTAAGCGGTTCGTCAAGGAATAAGATCATCGGGTCATTAATCAAAGCTAAAGCAATACCTAATCTTTGTTTCATCCCTAAAGAAAAGTTTTTAACTTTTTTGTTACCAACATCGCCTAATTTTACCAAATGCAATAAGGCATCCATCTTTTCATCAATATAAGGAATACCTAAATATAAACAAGCATACTTTAGGTTATCTCGAGCGGTCATTGTCGGAATTAAAGAAGTTGCTTCCACGATGGCTGAAGTCTTTTGTCTAACCGTATAAATTTCTTTTTCTAAATTTGAAACATTTTGAATATAGTAATTGCCCTTTGTCGGATTGGCTAAACCCGTTAAAACACGCATTAAAGTTGTTTTACCAGAACCGTTTTCTCCAATAAAGCCGTAGATACTGCCTTCAGGGATGTGCATATTGACATCATCAAGCACAAAAACCTTACCATAGCGTTTATACAAGTTTTTAGTTTCGATCATAAACATAGCGTTTTAATTATAGCGACTAAATGTATGTATTTTAAGAAAAATATAAAGAAAGAATCGCTTGATATAGCGATTCCTTCAGGGGTGTTATTTAGTTTAGGGATTAAAGTCCACCATTGGTGTTTGGAGTATCAAACATTGGGGTGGATAAATATCTTTCACCAGTATCTGGTAAGATCACAACAATTGTTTTGTTTGCATTTTCTGGACGAAGAGCTAAGATTTCTGCCGCTTTAACAGCAGCGCCACTAGAAACGCCAACTAAGATGCCTTCTTTTTTGGCTAATGTACGACTAACTTCGTAAGCATCTTCATGGTCAACGGCAATAATTTCATCATAGATGCCGGTATCTAAAGTTTGTGGAATAAAGCCTGCGCCGATACCTTGGATTTTATGTGGTCCAGGAGTGCCCTTGGTTAGAACTGGAGAAGCGGTTGGTTCAACACCAACGATTTTAACGTTTGGCATTCTTTCTTTTAAGTATTTACCTGCTCCAGAAATCGTGCCGCCTGTACCAATACCAGC
>CAZSEU010000002.1:35087-66933 GCA_964606005.1 uncultured Staphylococcaceae bacterium | reverse complement strand
AATACTGAAATGAAAAGAATCGCTTTGCTGGTCGACTATGACAATTTCAATGAAGACCATTATTTTGATATCTTGTTTGATGAACTCGACGAAATCGGAGATGTGATTATCGGAAGAGTTTATTTTTCTAATGAAGAAGGCAAAAAACTTGCTGATAAATTTAGAAAATTGGAGTTGGATCCAATTTATCAGCTTAGATTCTCAACTGGCAAAAACGCTGTTGATATTAGAATGTCAATCGAGGCTATTGAGTTATTAAGCAAAGATTATATTGACGCTTTCTGTTTAGCTACCCACGATGCTGACTTCACCCCTTTAGTAAAAAAACTAAAAGAGAACAATCGCTTTGTTATTGGTGCTGGGAGAGACAATGTTAGCAAACACTTCAAGAGTGCTTGCGATCAATTCATTAATGTCGAACAAATTTATAACGCAAAGAAATCTCAAGAAGTGAAAAAAGTGGTTTCTAACAAAAAAGAACTTGAAGAAATTAATAAAGGCATTGACCAACGTTTGAACGAATTAGTTGCTTTGGTGAACGGCATTATCGATCAAAATAAAGATAGCGACGGTTACATGTATCTATCAAGACTATCTATTTTATTAGAAGTTAAAAATAAAGAATTTAATCCGAAAAACTACGGAGCACCAAATAAAAGAATTTTGCCTTTTTTCCAAAAGCAACTTGCGGATTATTATGATTTAATCGAAGAGAAGAATGTGTGGAAAATTGCAATTAAATCTAGAGCGATTCAAGTTCCTCTTAAGTCAGAAATTGAACAACCATCTATAAAACCAGTCGTAAGACGCAAAAGAGCTCCTTCAAAGGCAAAATAAAAGTACTACCAATAAAGATTATATACCATATAATTTTTTAACTTTTTAAGTAATAAACATCACTTAACTTGTGAAATAAAGGTATCGTTTATCTATTATTCGTTGTTGTCTGTGCTAACTGGTGATGATGCATTGGAGCTAGGATTTTAATAAATTGGAGAAAAAGATTATGAAATATCAAGATATTAACGCTGAGACTATCGATCGTTGGGTAAAAAGCGGTTGGAAATGGGGACAACCAATTACTCATGATGTTTTCGAAAATGCCAAAAAAGGCATTTGGGATGTGGTCTTAACGCCCACCAAACCCGTTCCTCATGAATGGTTTGGAAATTTAAAAGGTAAAAAGGTGCTTGGTTTAGCTTCTGGCGGTGGCCAACAAATGCCAATATTTGCTGCACTTGGCGCAATTTGCACAGTTTTAGATTACTCGCCAGAACAGTTAAAAAGCGAGCAATTAGTCGCCGAAAGAGAAAATTATCAGATTAGAATTATCCGCGGTGATATGACTGAAAAACTTCCTTTTGAAGATGAAGAATTTGATTTTATTTTCCACCCTGTTTCAAATTGTTACGTTCAAGATGTTAAACCAATTTGGAAAGAATGTTATCGAGTTTTAAAACATGGTGGAGTACTTGTTTCTGGAATTGATTTAGTTATTAATTACGTACTAGATGAAAAATATGAACGTTTTGTTAATAAATTACCATTTAATCCACTAGTGAATCCTGAACAAATGGAATTTCTGCAAAAAGAAGATAGTGGTGTGCAGTTCTCTCACACCCTTGAAGAACAAATCGGCGGGCAACTTGAAGCCGGCCTAATGTTAACGCATTTATTTGAAGACACCGATGGAGAAACTTTACTACAAGATTTAAATATTCCGACATTTTTGGCATTAAGAACTATCAAGCCATGATTTCAAATATTAAATAACCAAGCGGCCAAACGGCCGTTTTTTTGGTGAAGCTTTTTTTAGATGAAGAAAAATATTGCTGTATTAATGTAAAATATGCTTAACTAATGTTGGTGGTTTAATTGCCATTGTGTCTGAGAAACGCATAAGGTATTGAACTTATATAGTTATCAAGACAAAAATTTGCCACCAAAGAAGCCTTGCCCTAGTGGAAACTTACTTATGATTTCAAAGAGGTTGAGACTTTAGAAAAATGACAACGGTCGTAAGATCAAATCGCTCTTAAAGGAAGGATAGTGTTTTCATCGGTTGGTTCAACCGAAAGAATAACTGAACCAAGCGATGAGGCTATTATCTCGAAGAATCATTGAGCGAAAGACTTCGATGCGTATCATTAAATCTATTGATTAACTCTAATTGAGACCATATGAATAAGGATGGTGGATTAGACAGCTTCATGTTGTCGCCCATCTCACCACCAAAGGCGAAAGGGTAAGTTGAAAGAAAGCAAAATTTTAACTTAAACCCAATGTATTAAATAATTTATTTAATACTTCGTGATTTCAAAAAGGAGTGAATAAAAAAACTAATGGAATTATTTGATTTTTTCAGCTTAGTAGTGGATAAACCAATCCTGCTCGTCGTAGTAATATTGGTTTCGTTTGTAGTTTTGGTTAATGGTTGGACCGATGCCCCTAACGCAATTGCTACAGTCGTCTCTACAAGAGCTATGTCACCTAGAGCTGCAATTATTATGGCAGTCATTTTTAATTTTTTGGGTGTTTTAGCCATGTCACTAATTAGTAGTAGTGTGACCGCGACCATTTCGAATATGGGAAACTTTAACGGCGACCCTAATCAACAGCTCATCGCTATATGTGCTGGAATGGTTGGTATCGTCATTTGGGCAACGGCAGCATGGATGTTTGGTATTCCAACTAGTGAAAGCCATGCGCTTATTGCCGGTATTGCTGGTTCTGCAGTAGCATTAAACGGCTTGGCGGGTTTCAATGGCACAGGCCCAGCTTGGCTTAGTGTGTTATATGGCATTGCCATTTCTTCGGTCATCGGTTTTGGTTTATCTTTTGGTGTAACCAAACTCATTCAAGTAATCTTTAAAAAAGTCAATCGCAATAAGGCAAACCGTTTCTTTGCAAAAGCGCAAATTTTCGGTGGTGCTTCAATGGCTTTTATGCACGGCGCTCAAGATGGATTAAAATTCATGGGCGTTTTTTTGTTGGCTACTAGTTTTATTGAACCTAGTGTTATTGGCGCCGACGGTACTTTCGTTATCCCGATTTGGTTAATGATTTATTGTTCTTTAATGATGGGCTTAGGTACTTCAATCGGTGGCTATAAGATCATTAAGACAGTGGGTATGGACATGGTCAGGTTAAATCAATCTCAAGGCTTTGTGTCGGACATCACTGCTGCTACATGTTTATTTTTCTCTTCGCTGGTTGGTATTCCGGTTTCGACCACACATATGAAAACCACATCAATCATGGGTGCCGGTTCAGCTAAACGTTTTAAATCAGTAGATTGGACTGTAGTCAAAGACATGGTGTTGACTTGGGTTTTAACCTTCCCGGGTTGTGGTTTGTGCGGCTTTTTAGTCGCGAAATTGTTCTTATTTATTTTTTAGGAGGATACAAAAATGAACAAAAAAGAAGTTAATTATTATTTCAGATCATTCGCTGAATCATTTGATTTTGCAATTCAAGCCATCAATTATCTTGAAGAAGTGTTGGTCAATTTCAAAGATGGTATCACCGAAGAACAAAAAACAAAAATGCACGTTATAGAGCATGCTGCAGATTTATATTTGCGTGATGCTTTAGAAAAACTGTCCAAAGAATTTATTACACCTATTGAAAGTGAAGATATATTATCAATTGTTCGCAGTATTGATGATGCAACAGACAATATTGAAGATGTACTTATTAATATGTACATTTACAATGCAAAAAAACTTCCAAGTTGCACCCTTAAATTTATTGATATAATCAAAAGAGAATGTGAAGCCTTAGCCATAGTGCTTGATGAATTCCCAAACTTCAAGAGATCAAAAGTATTAAAAGACAAAATAATGGAAGTAATATCCATTGAAGAAGAAGGCGATAAATTGTTCTTAGCTTCAATGCGCGAACTTTATCAAAACGGCGGCGACTTAAAAGACCTTTATGTTGCAGAAACAATCATCAGGTCATTGGAATCTTGCTGCGATGTCATCGAAGTAATCGCACAAGGAATCGATGAAGCGGTGATGAAAAATTCATAAGAAAAAGAGTTTTCAATAATAAAAAGCGTTTATATATATTAACAAAGTTTTTGTGGTAATATATACGTGGCCTTAGGCCAAACCTTTATGACTTTAGATCTTTTCTTAGACATATTACAAGACTCAATCAAAGACAGCTTGCTTGTCTTTGTTTTCGTATTTATCTTTCATTTTATTCTTTCATTTATAGAAACAGCGGTGGCTAATTTCTTAGTGAGAAAAAAAAGAACTGCGCCATTATTTGGGGCGATGTTTGGTTTAATTCCACAGTGTGGAACAAGTGTCGTTGCTGCTGATTTATATACAAGAAAATATATTACAATTGGCACATTGGTGGCTGTTTTCCTTGCTTGTAGTGATGAAGCCTTGTTGATGCTTTTAACAGCTTGGAACGAAAAAACTTTAGCAATCTTACCATTAGTTGGTTTGAAATTACTCGTTGGTGCTTCAGTTGGTCTACTAGTCGATTCTTTTATTCGCAAACAATCAATAAAACAGGCTGACCATGTTGAAGAAAAGCCAGTTTGTATTGAACATCATCACGAAAAAACTCCCGTGCACGAACACTTTGTTCACCCTTTGTTTCATGCGCTTAAAATCCTTATATACGTATTTGTTATTAACCTAGGTTTGGGTGTGTTGATTGGCTTTGTTGGCCAAGAAAATTTCAACGCGTTTATGCTATCTAACAAATACTTAGCACCTTTATTTACATCGATTATCGGTCTAATTCCAAACTGTGCTTCAAGTGTGTTCATCACTGAACTATATTTAGCCAACTCACTTTCATTCGGCGCTTTATTTGCTGGCTTATTGGTTAACACAGGATTGGGCGCTATGGTACTAATCAAAGAATATAAAAATGTTAAGCAAATTTTCTATATTATCGGTTTTTGCTTTGTATTGGCAGTTGCACTTGGCTATGTGACGTGTTTGGTTGTTGGTTTTTAACCAACACATCTTTCATGAGACATTTTTTTCTTTTTACTTGAAAATATGAATGAACGTTCATATAATAGTTTCGAGGTTCGAAAAATGAAAAGCGTCTCTTCTAGTACAATTGGAAAAATGGAAAGGCTACTAGCCACCGCATCTGATAAGACGCGCATCAAAATAATGCTTGCGCTTCTTGATGATACATCTTGCTGTTGCAAATTGGAAAGCGACCAGAAGTGTGAATCGTGTGAGGTGTTAAGTTGTATGATTGAAAAATGTGTTAACGATATTGCTTATCAAATTGGGGCCTCACAATCCCTAGTTTCGCATCAATTGAAGGTCATGAAAAACATTCAACTGGTGGGCACCAGAAAAGAGGGAAGAAAAGTTTATTATTTTTTGAAAGATAAACATATTCGTTTGTTATTAAGCGTAGCATACGAACACGTGATGGAGGAAACACACAATGGTTAAAAAAGTATATCACCTTTCTGGTTTTGATTGTCCTAACTGTGCTAATAAAACCGAAGTATTTCTCAATAAACAAGAAGGAATTGAAAAAGCTCATATAGACTTCTCAACAAATAAAATGTTCATCACTTTTACTAATGATGCTTTTTCCCTTGAAAAACTATTAAGTTTAATTGCCAAGGTAGAAAGCAATACTCTTTCCTTGAAAGAATCGGATAATAAAACGCCCGAGAATAATATTAAGTTATTTACTGGTTACATGTTTTATACACTCATTAGAGTAATCTTTGCCACCATAATCTTTGTTGTGAACATGTTTATAATAAACAACATTGACACAACTGGGTGGATAAGATTCTCGCTATATATAGTGGCAACAGCATTATTAATATACGACGTTTCTTGGCGTGTGATTGCACACATAAAAAGCCGTCAAAACATCATCGACCACAACTTATTAATTACCATTGCTGTTTTGGGCGCGATTGCACTCTCGGTTTTATATATGGTCGAAGCTTATCAAGTTACTCCAATCGATACGCATCACGTTCATAAAGGCGTTGACTTCTTGATGGAAGGTATGATGATTGTTGGCTTCTTCCAAATTGGTTTAATCATTGAAAAATATGCCACCAATCGAAGTAAGTTGGCTGTCATGAATGCTATTCAGCTCAGAGTGGAGTATGCCAATATTTTAGATGGCGATCAAGTTTATAAAGTTAATCCAGAACAATTAGAAATCGGTAACATTGTGATTATTAGTGCTGGTGAAATGATCCCAGTTGACGGAGAAATTATCGAAGGTAGTGGTTATATTAATAAATCTTCTTTAACTGGCGAGTTTGTTCCAGTGCTTGGGGATGTTGATCACAAAGAAGTTTTCGCAGGCTGTTTATTAGAAGCCGGCTTTATCAAAGTAAAAGTTACAAGACGCTACGAAGACAGCGCTGTCTCAAAAATCATCAAACTCATCTCGTATAGTGGTGAAAATAAAAGTAAAGCTGACGAATTCATCGCAAAATTTGCACGTTGGTATACACCAATCATTGTTTTACTCTCAATCGTAGTTTTCTTGCTTGGTAGTTTCATTACTGGCGAATGGCGGACCTATTTTGTTTCAGGATTAATGATTTTAGTCACTGGATGTCCTTGTGCAATCGTTATTTCTGTCCCACTTGCCTATTTTGCCGCGATTGGTTTAGCCAGCAAAAGAGGTATTGTCATTAAAGGAACTAACTACTTAGATGAAATAAATCAAATCGGGAAAGTCATTACTGACAAAACTGGTACTTTAACCCACGGTGTCTTCTCCATTCAAAAAATTGTTCCTGCTGAAGGAGTCAAGGGAGATGAACTAATGGATGCATTATATGCGGTTGAGAGTTTATCTACTCACCCAATTGCCAAAGCCATTTGTCATGATGTCGATGTCAAAGCAATCGCTGCAAAGCAAGTTGATTTCAAAGAAATCGCGGGCTCAGGTGTTACGACTGTTTATAATGGACAACATATCTATGCCGGCAAAGCTGCCTTCATGAAAGAAACTGGCATTGAAGTTAAACCAAACAATGAGCAAGGCGTTATCGTCCACTGTCAAAAAGATGGCAAATATCTAGGCTATATCGTATTGGACGATAAAATTAAAGACGATTCTTATGATATGGTGAAGCTATTGCACAAAGAAAAAATGCAAGTCATATTGTTAACCGGTGACCGTCGCGAAAATGCTTTAGCATTACAGAAGGAATTAGGCATTGATCGTGTATATAGCGAATTAACACCTGATGATAAGATAGAAATTCTTGAAAGAGAGATGGGAGACACAAAGAGAAACGTCGCTTTTGTCGGTGATGGCATTAACGATGCACCAAGCATTATGAGAAGTGATGTCGGTTATGCTATGGGCGCCATCGGTAGTGATATCGCCGTTGAAAACTCTGATATCGTCATCATGAATGATAATCCGGCCAAAGTTTACGAGTCAGTAAAAATCGCTCGTATCGCCCGTCGCACCGCGATATTCAATATTGTTTTCGCTTTATTGATAAAACTCATTGTTTTCATCCTTGTTGTTATTCCTGGAGTTAATCTTCCTATGGAAGTGCCAATTATCGCCGATACTGGCTTAACGGTAGTATTGGTGATTAATTCACTACTGATTATTTATCGTTCGGTCGGAAACAAAAGTAAATAAAAGAGCAATTTAAAACATGTGGTTTATCCCACATGTTTTTCTTTTATGAAAAATAAAAAATTAATCAGCTACAGTTTCCGCGGTTTGAATGGCGATTTCAATCATTCTTGAAAGACCACTCATTCTTTCTTCTGGAGTCAATTCGCCTTTGAAGTGGAAAGAATCACTAACTGTTAAAATGCAAAGAGCTTTTTTGTGTAGTTTTGCTGCATTGCAGTATAACGCATATGATTCCATTTCGACGGCTAACACACCCATTTCAGCCCATTTTTTCCAAGTATCAACGTTGGCGTTATAAAAAACATCAGAAGATAAAATATTACCAACATGGACCGGAATACCTTTGTTTTTTGCGGCGGAGACTGAAGTTAAGACTAAATCAAAATCGGCGCCGGCGGAAAATGTGCCAGGAAGTTGATATTGATGTGCCCAATTGCTATCGGTAGAAGAGGTATTGGCAATTAAAATATCGTATAAACCAATTTCTGGTTGATAAGCACCGCATGTGCCGACGCGGATAATGGCTTCAACACCAAATTTGGCGAATAATTCGTATGAATAAATTCCGATAGAAGAATGCCCCATACCTGAAGCCATCACGCTGATGCGTTTGTTATTTATTGTATAACCAGTGTAGCCAAAAATGTTTCTAACACTAGTCACTAGTTTGACATCATGGAGAAATGTTTCTGCAATCCATTTAGCGCGTAAAGGATCGCCAGGCATTAAAACCACTTTCGCAAAATCTCCAAGATTAGCATTTATATGAGGAGTTGACATGAATATAATCTCTCTTTCTCCATTATTTTATCGAAGTTATGGTGTTTTCTCAATAGAGAATGTCTTTGACCTTCCATTATGAAAAAGGTAGACTATTTATATGAGACAGCTGCGCTTAAACCAGACTTATTACAAAGTATTGTTGACACTAAAGCTCTTAAATGATTTGCAATATTATCCATTGAATGAAGGTATATACAAAATTCTCAATGGAAAAGTTGACGAAGAAACTAGACCATTCTCCGCTTTTCCTACATTTGGAACTTTATCCTCGTTCACGAGTAAAAAGGTCTCGCATTTAACCTTAATGCTGTTTCGCTATGGTTATATAGGAAAGATTTTCGATCCTAATAACAACAAACTATTTTTTCGTATCAGTGAAACTGGCGAGCAGTTTGTCGAAGAGTTTGGTAGAAAACACAAAATCCGTTTAGTGAACAAACGGACCATAGATCCACAAACAATAGTCAAAATTGCAGACTAGACAACATAATTTGTTGTCAATTATTGATAGTATATTCAATAATATAATACATCATCATATAAAAAGGAGGGCGAACGCGGTTATGAAGTTTGCTTGGGAAAATAACATTGGCAATTTTATTGCCTCAATGGTAGTCATCGTCTTAGTTTACGCACTTTTATTCTTAGTGATATCAAAAATATCTAAAAGGCGAGCGAGTTTTGTTTTCCTTGCGCTTTCTTTTTTGCTTTATACTGCTGCTTACTTGTTAACCTTAGAAACCGTATGCCAATTGATTTCCTTTGTATCCGCAGCAGGTTTAGCCGCCTGCTTCTTCGCTAATCTAGGCGACTTAAGAAAATTTCTTGCGAATCCATTTTCTCGTCGAGTTGCAAAACCAATTAATTTTGGCGTCGAAAAAATTTATGACACTCAGCTACTCTATAAAAACATTGAAACAACTGTTATTTCTTTGTCCAATTCTCGAATTGGTGCAATTATTACTTTTGAGAAAAATTCGTCTTTGAAGGATATCATAAAAAATGGTGTACCAATTCACGCCCCAGTGACTCCTGAATTGTTGTTAACAATTTTTTACCCTGGCACTCGTTTGCATGATGGCGCAGTAGTAATACACGGAAATGAAATTTTAGCGGCGAGCGTATTTTATACTCCGACCACCAAACCTTTCGCTGGTAAATATGGTTCTCGTCATAGAGCTGCAATTGGAATTTCGGAAACTTCTGATGCTGTTACCGTAGTTGTTTCTGAAGAAACAGGACGTATTTCGATTGCGGTAAATGGTGGTTTGGAAGCAGTTAATCAAACTAATTTCCTCCGCGTTTTTGATAACTACATGTCGGATCGTTCATCTGATTAATCATGGAGTATAAACAATTTTACGATTACTTAATTAAAATCCAGTCCATCGCCAAAATTGGATTGGTTTTTTCTAAAGACCCATACGCCTTAACTAACTATCAACAGATCAATGATTTGACAACAGAAATGCTTGAAAATTTCTTAGAAGTTAAGTTTAATCGTCCCAATTATTTTTCTAGAGACATTTATCCTACACCAAACGTTACAGTTAGAACTGTTATTTTAAGCGATGATAAGCAAAAAGCTTTGTTTGTTAGAGAGGCGAAATCTAAAACATATTCCTTTCCTGGCGGATGGGCCGATTTATATGATTCAGCTACAGAAACCGCAAAAAATGAGGCCTTACAAGAAGCCGGAGCCAATATTGAAATCGTTCGTTTAATCGGCATTTTGAATAGAACCCCATTTAAGACAAATGCCATTATTCCTGAATATTTGATTCTTTTTGAAGCAAAACTAGTTGGTGATTTGCGTGAACATGAATACGAAACTGATGATGTTCGCTGGTTTTCTTTTGATGATTTGCCACCAATTTCTCGTAAAATGTGCAAAGAAGAATTTGATAAAATAATTGATGCCATAAAAACTGGCAAAACGATTCTAGATTAAAATAGTGTGAAATGTCCTTAATTATTAAGGTCATTTTTGATATATTATTTATATGTACCCAATTTTACTAAACGGAAACTTGACAGACTTACAATTGGCCTTCATCATTACCGTGCCAATTGCTTTAGCGTTATTTATCGGTATTGCTCTATATATTCCGATTTCACATTTTTTTAAGCGCAAAAATTTCCAAATTCAGTTTTATAAAAAAGTATATCAAACCGCCCTTGATTATGATTATTATCTCATTAATCAATTTGTATTTAAAATTGACGACAACAAAAATGCATTAGTGGATCATGTTTTATTTGGTGATAAGTTTATTTATGTCATCACTTCGCAATATTACGAAGGCGATTTGGTTGGAAAAGCTACCGATGGATCTTTGGTGTTTATTTCACATCGTGGCAAAAAAGCATACACTGATAACCCGATTATTCAATCAAAAAATTTATCAAAAAAATTGTCTTCTGCTACCGGACTTAATGCTTCTTTGTTAATTGGAATTGTTTTGATCAATGATGATTGCAAAGTACAAGTAACGAGCGATTCAAAACAATTTTATATTATTCAAAAAAAGCGTTTCCCTGCCTTAATTAGAGCCATTGAGAAACGACCACTTCCAGCAATTAACGAGCAACAACTTGCCAAAGCTGTCCAAGCAATTGCTAAAGCAAATAGAAGGAAAAAATAATGAAAAACCCACTTAGACAACAAGCTTATCATATAGCCAAAAAAAATATTTATGCCAATATTGCAATTGGGATATTTTGTGGCCTAGCAATGATTTTAGTAACAATGTTAACCCTGATTGATTTTTCTTTCCTAATCATCATTATTCCTTTTTTCTTGCTGCCTTTTTTATTCGCTTGCCACATATCAAGCTATTATTTACAAATTAATCAGCCAGTTAGTATGCTTGGTTTCTTTAATTATTTTCTTGGTTATTTTCGTCCACAGTTTAGAGGCACATTCCGCGCAATAAATTCGTTTTTAAAATCGGTGCTATTTTATCTAGGTGGGACATTTGTCTTTTCTTCTATTTTGTATTTAATTTTCCAATCATATTATGGTCAATTCTTTGTTGATGCAATCCAAGAATTTGTTGTGGCCTTTAATTTAAACGAATTAAGCATCGAAGAATTGAACAATATGCTTAACGCTAATAATGGTTTAATATTAACCTTCTTCGCTTATGTTGAGGCTGCAGCAATCGCACCTTTTATGCTCTCATTTATTTACTTCATTTCGTTTTCATCAATCTCTTTGTATTATCGTGCCAATGTACTCGTAACAACAATTCCAATTATTCAATTGTGCATCAATAATACATACCGTCGGTTTGGCAAAGGAATGCGTAAAGACTGGTGGGCACTCAACTGGCCATTATTAGCTTTATCTGTGTTGGGTATGGTGGTCGCTTCGGTCATATGCATTTTTGCTATTCGAAATATCGCTCTCTTGCCATCTCTAGTAACGATTGGTAGTGTAGCCCTTCTATTTTTATTCTTACCTTTTTATTATCCAAACTTGGAAGTGATTTATAAAAAATATGAAAAACACTTTAAGCAAGGTAATGAACAAGCCATCAATGAGATCATTCAAAAGATTCAACAAAGCATTGATATCAGTGCGGAAGAAAAGAAAAACATCGAAGAATCTTTGAAAAACGAACAAAATGATGATGACAACCAATAAAAAAACCTAGATAATCATCTAGGTAGTGCTTCTTCTGGAGCAAGTGACGGGAATCGAACCCGCATATTAACCTTGGCAAGGTTACGTTCTACCACTGAACTACACCTGCATTTGGATTTCCAAATCGCCCCATTATTATAGCAAACCATGATATTCTTGCAATAGTATTTTGATAAGATTTTTAAGAGGTAAATTCCATGATTACGAACAAACAAATTGCAGACGCTATTTTCCCAAATATTAATTTGACGGTTGAAGATTTAGAAAATAAGTATCCCTTAAGAAATTTAGTTGGGGGTGCAGAAGTTACTAGGTTCGCTCCTTCGCCAACGGGATTTTTACATACAGGCTCATTATTTACATCTATGATTTGCCGCAAAGTAGCCACCCAAACAAATGGTGTGTTTTTCATTCGTCTTGAAGATACTGATATGAAGCGCGAAATCGCAGGTTCGGGAGAACGATTATTAGAACAACTTAAGATTTTTAATATCGTTCCTGATGAAGGCTATTTGGGTGACCATGAAAAAGGTAATTATGGTCCCTACATTCAATCTCAACGCGCTGAAATATATCACACAGTTATAAAATACTTGTTAGAAATCGGTCTAGCTTATCCGTGTTTTTGCACTACTGAAGAAGTGGAGGCGATTCGTGAAGAACAAGAAAAACAAAAAGTAAATCCAGGCTATTACGGTCCATTTGCGAAATATCGCAACATTACTAACGAAGAAAGATATCAAAGAATTATTAATGGTGAACGTTATGTCATCCGTTTTAGAAGTGAAGGCAATCATGAAAACAAGATTAAAGTTACCGATTTAATTAGAGGTGAATTTGAAATTGCAGAAAACGATCAAGACATCGTTATTTGCAAGAGTGATGGTTTACCAACTTATCATTTCGCTCACGTAGTGGACGATCACTTCATGCGCACAACTACAGTTATTCGCGGTGAAGAGTGGGTTGCTTCTTTACCAATTCATGTGCAAATTTTTGATGCGATTGGTTGGATAAAGCCAAACTATGCTCATCTTCCAGTCATCATGAAGCTTGATGAAAAAACTGGTAATAAACGCAAACTATCTAAACGTTTAGATAGTGAGGCTGCCGTTTCTTATTTCATTGAAGATGGATATTATCCAAAAGCATTAATCATGTATTTAATGACCATTGCCAACTCCAATTTTGAAGAATGGATTTTAAATAACAACTTCGACAACATGGAAGACTTTGTTTTTAACTTGAACAAAATGTCTTTAGATGGTGCGTTGTTTGATATGGGCAAACTCAATTTTTTTGCTCGCGAATTGTTCGCTAAATTTAACAAAGATGAAATCACTTTCTTTGCGATAAATTATGCCAACAAATACGCTCCTGAATTAGCAAAAAAAATTAATGAAAATATGTATTATTTCGCCGAGATTATGAATATTGACCGTGAGAAAGTTAATCCTCGTAAAGATCTCGAAAAATTCGGCAATGCCTTAGAGATAATGGGTTATTTTTATCAAGATATATATGAAAACGAAGTTGCCAAAGGCTTACCATTTAATGAAAAGTTCACGAAAAATGATTTAATTGAAGCTTTGTTGGCTATCAAAAAAGATTTGTCTTTAGAACAAGACGAGCAAGCGTGGTTTAATAATTTAAAAGAAATCGGTTGTACTTTGAATTACGCCGCAAATAATAAAGATTACAAAGCAAACCCAACCGCTTATAAAGGTAACATCGGAGACTTAGCTGAAATTTTGCGCATCACCTTGACTTCTCGAAAAAACGCTCCGAATTTATATTCAGTTATGAAAGTATTAGGTAAGAAAGAAAGCGACCATCGCATCGACTATATTTGCTCTTTATTAGCTAAATAGATGAGAGTATAATTACTCTCGCTGGTCCCATGGTCAAGAGGTCAAGACGAGACCCTCTCAAGGTCTAATCCCGGGTTCGATTCCCGGTGGGATCACCAACGTGCAATTACTTCGCCCATTAACATCTAATCCAGATGTGGGCGATTTTTTTTATAATATAAGCACTGATTTTTATTGTTTATATAAGATAAAAAAACAACTATATATCGAAAAAAAATCAAATTTCGTTGATTATCGCGTTTAATTTTTGTAAAGTTTTCATAAGGTGATTAATCAGGAGAACTTTAATTAAAGTTCAAACAACAAGCGACCTTTGATATTAATAGTCACTCATAGTTTGGAGAAACTGCATGGAAAAAGAAAACCTAAAAGAATACCAAACCCTCGTTGAGTTTTGGAATCAATCTTATCAATTCAATCAATCAACCGATGAACAATCTGAAGTTGATCCAGAAGTAGATTATTTATCTTTAGCTCCTTCGCCAAAGTTATTAGATGCCGCCGCTTCATTGGGTAAAAAAACAAACATTCTTGATTATGGTTGTGGTAGCGGTTGGGCTAGTATCATCATTGCTAAAAATGGTGGGCAACATATTACCAGTACTGAAGTTATTTCCAATGGCTTAAAAATGACAGAATATTACGCAAAGGCGTTTAATGTGCAAGATAAAATTTTTCCATTACAAATTGACGAACAATGGTTAAGCAAACAAAAGAACAATTGTTTTGATGGTGTATTTTGTTCAAACGTTATCGATGTAGTTCCTCAAGATATGGCGGAAGCGATTGTTGAGGATTTAGGAAGAATACTTGCTAAGGATGGTCATGCCATTATTAGTCTTAATTTTTATATGGACAGTGAAATGGCGAAAACCCGCGGATTAATTGTTAAAGACAATCAAATTTATATCAATGGCATTTTACGTCTACTTAGTTTTACCGACGAACAATGGACCGCGATTATTGAAAAACACTTCATGATTGAGAAGTTGCAGTACTTTGCTTGGCCCGGAGAACAAAAAGAAACTAGACGTCTATTTTACCTTAGGAAGAAAAATAATGCTTAAAAGTGATTTCATTACTTCTGAGCGCCTAACGCTAAGAAATTTCAAACATAGTGACAAACAAGCTGCTGCAATAATCTTTTTTGATGAAAAAGTGAAAAAGACGTATATGATTCCAGATTTTCATGATGAAAAAGAAGCGGAAATGTTGTTTAATAAATTATATGAAAATAGTCATAGTCAACAGCATTTTGTTTATGCTGTTTGCCTAGATGATATTTTTATCGGCTTCATTAACGATGTTTATATTAAAGAAGGTGAAATTGAATTGGGCTATGTTATCAACAGCCAATATCACCGAAAAGGATACATGACCGAAGCATTATCTATGGCGATTAAGGAGTTATTCCGAATCGGATATAAACGAATTATCGCTGGCTATTTTGTTGAAAACATTGCCAGCAAAAGAGTGATGGAAAAATGTCACATGATGCCGCTAGCAAAAGAAGAAACAATTGATTATCAAGGCGTAACGCATTTAGCAAAATATTACGCTATAGACAAAGGAGAATAGAATATGTTAGTAATTGAAAATTTAACCAAAAAATACGGAGACAAAAAAGCTGTTGACGATCTCAGCATCCACATTAAGCCTGGTGAAATTTTTGGTTTTATTGGCCATAATGGCGCCGGTAAGACTACTACATTAAAAAGTATCGTTGGGATATTGAATTTTGATGAAGGCCGCATTTTAATTAATGGTCGTTCGATTACTGACTATCCGCTCGAATGTAAAAAAGATTTAGCATATATCCCTGATAATCCAGATTTATATGATTTTATGACTGGGATCAAATACTTAAATTTCATCGCCGATGTTTTTGGTATTACGCCGATTGAAAGAAAAGAAGCGATTAAAAAGTATGGCGATATGTTCGAATTAACTGCTAGCTTGGCACAACCAATCGCTACCTATTCTCATGGTATGAAACAAAAATTAGCGCTCATTTCTGCGCTAATCCATAATCCTCGATTAATTATCATGGACGAACCTTTTGTTGGTTTAGATCCAAAAGCTTCGCACATGTTAAAAAAATTGATGCGCGAGCATTGCAATAATGGTGGGGCAATTTTCTTCTCAACTCACGTTCTTGAAGTTGCTGAAAAGCTTTGTGATAAAGTTGCAATTATAAAAAATGGTTATTTGGTAAAAGAAGGCACCATGGAAGAAGTTAAAGGTGATGATAGCTTAGAAGAAGTTTTCTTAGAATTGGAGGCAGACAATGCTTAGGGTACTTCTAAAAAAACAATTGATGGAAGTATTTAGAGCTTACTTTTACGATTTTAAAAAGAATCGCAAACGCTCTAAAAAAGAAGTCATTATGTTTTTCTGTTCGTTTGCTTTGTTGATGTTAGTTATCTTTGGTGGCATGTTTGGTGTTATGGCCTTTTCCTTGGCCGAACCACTTGTTGAAATGAATGTTGGTTGGTTATATTTTTTAATCTTTTCAATGATTGCCATATTACTTGGCGCTTTTGGTAGTATATTCAATTCGTATTCCGGTCTTTATTTATCCAAGGATAATGACCTATTATTATCGATGCCAATTCCTGTGAAATATATTATTGTTTCCCGTTTATTAAATGTCTACTTACTAGGTTTAATGTATTCCGGTTTAGTCATTTTACCCGCCACTGTCATTTACTGGTTTTTCGCTGGATTTACTTTTAGTAAATTCATCTGTGGCTTACTTTTGGTATTTATCATTTCATTAATTGTATTAATTCTTTCCTGTACTTTGGGTTGGGTTGTAGCGAGAATTAGTGTTCGCTTTAAAACCAAAAGTTTTGTCATTGTTTTACTTACTCTTGTCGGTATTACTTTATACTATGTTGCTTTTACCTTTGGTACTCAATTTGTGAGCACACTCGTTCAAGACGCAATCCAATATGGAGCCATTGTCAAACAACACTTATATCCAATTTACATGTTTGGCAAGATGGGCGAAGGCGATTGGCTTTCTACTGCAATTTACCTAGTTATTAGCTTAGTACTTGCTGGATTGGTGTGGGCTGTTCTTTCGTTTAACTTTATTAAAATTGCTACAGCAAATTATGGGGAGAAAAAGATTGCTTATAAAGAACGACTTTATAAACGTCGCTCCGTTTTCCATGCTGTCCTATTTAAGGAATTCCGTCGTTTGTTTTCTAGCGCGATTTATATGCTAAATTGCGGATTGGGAACTGTCTTTATCGCAGGAATGGGTGTAGCGGCTATAATTTTTGGACCAGAAATGCTTGGCCAAATACAAAACGAAATTAGTGGTGGTTTTGAAGGTTTGTTCATGATTGTTGTCTGCTCTATTATGATTTCTTTCACAGCGATGAATGATTCAGCCGCTCCTTCTGTTTCTTTAGAAGGGCGTCAAATTTGGATATACCAATCTTTACCTGTTAAACCGAAACATGCATTACATGCTAAAGCGTGGGTGCAAATTATTTTGACTTTACCTTCAATTTTGTTTACCGCTATTTCGCTTGTGGCTTTGATTCAAGGATCAATCTTAGATAAATTTATGGTGTGTCTATTGTCTGTCATTTATGTAATTTTCTTTGCTTATGCTTCCGTGTTCTTAAGCTTAAGTTTTGTCAATTTAACGTGGACCAATGAAATGACACCAATTAAGCAAAGTGCACCAGTCATGATTGCCATTTTCGGAGGCTGGGCTATATCAGCTCTCTTTGTCGGCTCTTACCTTCTTTTGAATTATTTGTTTGGTCTTCCATTGGCACTATTGCTTGGAATTTTCGTCTTGTTATTTATCGCTCTTACTGCATTAATCGTGCGTTATTTAGACGGCAAAGGTAGTCAAAAATTTGCGCATTTATAAGCAAAAAGCATCATATATTTATTGGAATTATAATTATAATATGGTATTTTATTATACGCTGACAAAAAGAAAGGAAGTGGTTGCTTAAATGGAAGTGCCTCTGTCGTGGACGATCATCATCATTTGTGTCCTCACAAGTTTTTTCTGTTCAGCTAGTGAAACCGCTCTTGCGTCAGTAAACCGCTTCAAAATGCAAGTTGAAGCAGATGAAGGTAAAAAAACCGCTAAATTAGTGCTGAAGGTGCGCGAAAAATATGACCGCGCCCTGATCGCTGTATTAATTGGTAATAATATAGTCGCCATCATTGCCAGTGCTGTCTCGACAGTCTCTTTTTATAATTTGTTTAAAGCTTCTGGCATTTCTAATGAAACTGTGTCAATTATTTCCTCAGTAATAATTACTTTTATTCTTTATGTCTTTGGTGATACTTTTCCAAAAACTATTGCTAGAAGTATTCCGGACACATTGTCGAAAATACTCGTTTACCCCATTTATTTATTAATGATGTTGCTCTACCCAATCACTTTAATCTTTGATTTAATGGCCAAAGCCATAGAAAAAATCTTTAAAGTCAAAGAAAAAGCATCTTTTAACGAAGAAGACTTTGAAAGTATCGTTGGAAAGGTTTCTGAAGAAGGTGTGATTGATGAAGATCAAGTTGATATTATCCAATCGGCTTTAGAATTTGCTGATACTAATGTGCAAGAAGTATTAACACCGAGGAAAAAAATTTTCGCACTCAATATTAATAACCTTACTCGAGAACAACTACATGAGATTATTTTGAAAACAAATTATTCCCGCATTCCTGTTTATGATGGGCAATTTGATAATGTGATTGGTGTTTTACATGTAAAATCTTATTTCAGCGCTTACATAAACAATCCAAATGTTTCTATTCGTAAAGTGCTGCAAAAACCATATTTCGTTTCTCCTGAAATAATGATTGACGATTTATTCACTGGTTTTAAAAGACACCATACACATATTGCTTTAGTAAGAAATAAAGAATATAAAATCATTGGCATGGTTACCATGGACGACGTTTTAGAAGAACTTGTTGAAGACATATCTGAACCAAGTCATATGAAGGAAAACAAATAATTATGCAGTGGTATTATTGGTTGATTATTGTTATTTGTTCGCTATTTTCCATGTTTTTCTCTGCTGCCGATATGGTTTTTTCGACTGTTGATAAAGACCGTTTGGCTAGAGAAAAAGGCAATAAAGAAAAACGGGCTAAAGTCGCTTTAAAAATCGTTCAAGATTATGATTTACCAATCTCCGCAATTTTGCTTGGTAATAATATCGTCAACATTTTCGCTTCATCAATTGTTACCTTGATTGGTTTGACCTTAGAAGCAAACAATCTAAGTTATGGCACTGTTATTGCCACGGTATTTTTTACTATTTTTGTTATCATTTTCTGTGAATTTATACCAAAAGCATTTGCAAAAAGGTTTAACTATTTTTTCGCTATTCATTTTGCTTATCCAGTGCTCATTGTCCAATACACTTTCTTCATCTTTGTTTGGCCAATCGCTCAATTATTTAAACTCTTTGGAAAATTATTTGCCAAAAAAGCCAAAGAAGAAGAAGAAATTGATGTTGATGTTTTGGATGAAATGGTTAATGTGATTGAAGAAGAAGGCATCTTAGAAGAAAAAGAAGCCAACTTGCTAAGAGAAGCGATTGATTTAGATGATATTGCCGCCTTTGAAATTATGACTCCTCGTGTCGATGTTTTTGCCATTGCTGTTGATGATGATATTCACGAATTAATCAAAGAAAAAGACTTTTTCAAGCATTCTCGTATTCCAGTTTACGAAGATACGATTGATGATATAGTCGGCATTTTACCAGTGAAAGTTTTAGCAAAAAAACTTTTAGCAAATGAAAAAAATATCGACATTTTATCACTCTGTTATAAACCTCTAATTGTCCCAAGAAACCACCAAATTTTGGATTTATTAAATGAATTTAAGGCAAGTAAAATTCATATTGCCGTAGTAATAGATGAATATGGTGGTACCGAAGGTATTGTCACCATGGAAGACTTATTAGAAGAAATTGTCGGTGATATTTTTGACGAAGATGATGAAATTGAAGAACAATACGTCTCCAAAGGAAATGGTGTTTATATTGTTGATGGCACGATGAATATTGAGGACTTCTTTGAATACATTGATTATGATGACGAAGAAGTGGAAACTGACTATACTACTGTTGGCGGTTTCTGTCAGGATATATTAGATAGATTTGCTAAGCCTGGCGACGAATTTGCATTTGCGCATTACCATTTTAAGGTTTTGGAAGCCGATGAATTTACCGTCAAAAAATTAATGGTGACAGATTTAACGTATAATGAAGAAGAAAGGTAGGGTGTATGGATTTAACTCCAAAAAGAGTCTTGGTTATTTCCACTGGCAAAAGTAACTCCCTTATTTTGAATCATGCGCAAAATGAGTTTGCCATGCTTTTAAATGAAGTTAGTCTTGAAGTCGTTACTTTCTTTTCTCAAGATATCGAAGCCATCGAAAAAAGCACTTATATCGGTAAAGGCAAATTGGAAGAAATTGCTTATTACTGTTTTAACTATAATGAAAATCACCCTGAAGACAAAATCGAGCTAATTGCTTGTAATTTTGAGTTATCGGGTTTACAGAAAAAAAATATTGAAACTATCACTAATCTAGAAGTTATCGATCGCACTTTTGTTATTTTGGATATCTTTGAGAAAAATGCGCGTACCAAAGAAGCCAAACTACAAGTTGAAATTGCTCGATTGTCGTATTTACAAAATCATCTCATTGATGAAAAAGCAGAATATGCCCAAGTAACTAGCGGCTCTGGTCACAACAAAGGTAAAGGCGAAAAGCAAATTGAGTTATCAAGAAGACAAATTGCTAACGCGATTATTCAAAAAAAGAAAGAACTCAATGCAATTAAACTTTCACGCCGTAATTCGCGCACCAAGAGAATTAATAATCCAATTCCTAAGATATGTATCGTAGGCTATACTAACGCCGGCAAATCGACTTTATTAAATCGTTTAGTAAAAATGAGTAAGGAAGAAAAAACTGTTTTAGAGAAAAACGCCCTTTTTGCGACCTTGGAGACGTCAACCAGGGCAGTATCTATCTATGGTTATCCGACCTTCTTTTTAACCGACACAGTAGGTTTTATTTCAGATTTACCTATTTATTTGGTAGATGCATTCCGTTCGACCTTAGAAGAAATCACCGAGGCAGATTTATTGGTGCAAGTCGTAGATATTTCTGACCCATTTATGGAAGAAGAAATTAATACCAATCAGGCAATTATAAAAGAGTTGGGTGCCGAACAAATTCCAATGATTAATGTTTATAATAAATTCGATTTAATACCGGGTCCGCTTCCTTTCCTACCAAAAGAAAACGAAATCATTGTTTCTTTGCTTGAAGAAAGTGATGTAATAGAAACTTTGAAGTTCATGCTCATGATGGTGACCAAAAATTGGCAAAGAGTGCAAATTACCTTACCATATGAAATTGACTTTTCCTCATTTAGCAAAGAAAACTATGTAATTAGTTATTTTAGCAAAGAAAATGGCATCTATTACGATGCCCTATTAAATCCCGCTTTCGCCTATAAATATAAAAATCTTAATTAGAACTAATCTTTTTCTTTGAGGTGCTCGTTGTATAGGCGATACACTTCATCGGCAACTTCTTCGATTGATTTACTTTCAGAGTCAATAATATAGTCGACTTTTGGAATGCGATTTCTCGCAAATAGTTTGCGATCATTTGCTATTCTTCTTTGTGCATCTTCAACTGTGTCGCCTCTTTCTAACATGCGCTTATAACAAAGTTCTTCAGATGCAGATAAATAAAAAGTGACAATTCTTTTATCATTAAATTGTGTATATGATTTTAAACCTTCTAAATCGATAACCACTGATCGATTATCAGCGATTTGATTTTTGGCGGATCCATAATAGTTACCATTATAAAAAGTATATTCAACAAAAGTGCCTTCAGAAATTAATTTCTCAAAAGTTTCTTTATTTACAAAGAAATAATCTCTACCATCGACTTCTTTGCTTCTCATTGGTCGAGTAGTAGTGGTGATGGCACGTTTTATGCCGTATTTGGTCATCAACATTTTGGCCGCTTCTGTTTTTCCGGAAGCACTAGCCCCGCTAAGTACTATCATATCTGGGTCCTTTTTTTAATATTAAACTATTTTTTGATAAAATAGTATCGATAATCGCCATTTTCCATCTTACAGTTAATCACCAACATAACGCTAGTACAAAATGATATAAAAGCACATAATACTACATTTTCTTTGGACAAAATCGGAATGTGTTACCTATTTGCTAAGTAGGAGCAAAAAAATGACGCTGCCCGAAGTAAGTTTCAAGCAATTGAGTGAATTATCCGAACGCGTCGCTAGACGATATTTTTTAGCGCGCAAAATAGCTCAATTTAATACCGATAATTTATTGAGCAAACAAGTAGAACAAACAAGCAATTTGACTTGTCAAATTTATCTTACTAAAGTCATATCCGCCTTTGAGGCACTTAATGAAAGAGAACGCAAAATTATTAATAACGAGTTTTTCTTTCAAGGGTATGACGGCTGGTGGAAATCCATATACTCAACATCGAGTTTCTATCGCTATAAAAAACAAGCAATGCTACGTTTTTTGGAGGTGTTTTATCGTGTCTAAGCTTCCGATGATTTTATTAGCTTTTATTCTTCCAAATATTTCAGTGGTGCAAGCAAGGGATATTATACCTATTGATCCAAACGATCCTACTCCTTCTTTGCCAAGTATTCCTCCGCCAAGTTCTTCTTCCTCTTCTTTTTCTTCTATTACATCTTCAATAACTAGTTCATCTACTTCGAAGCCACCTTCTAGCTCTCCCTCTTCTTCGAGTGCATCACCAGAAAGCGATTACATTGCTACTAGTGGGATATATGGGCCGTTTCAATTCGGAGACCCAGATTATTACATCACTTTTCAATATCGTTATTATTTCCAAAGTCAATATATTAAAGAAAGATTGCGTTTAAGTAATAACGATGGTCAAGTTTATTCTAGTACACAAAAACTACATGATTATAATTCCGGAACTTTACAAAACGTGACTTTTAAAGTACCGATTAGTAATTTGATGAACACTCATGGCTTAAGCATGATTTTTGAAATATATGATTCAACATCAACACCTCTTAAATCATATCCAATTACAGAATTTTATTTTCCCCAATCGCAATTTATTAATTTTCAAACTTTAAGAAACGAACTCTATTCTAGCAAAAATTTCGCCTTTTACGCCGACGGTAATTCCATTGTCGCCATTAATGAAAGACTAGATTTTACCTCTTTTAGTGACTATTTAGATGTCGATTATTATTATCGTTTAAATTTAAGTAACTTAAGGTTTTCTTATGATAGTCTTGTCCCTTTTAACTATGAAAGCGCAACTTTGAGATTTGTCGATAAAGAAAGGTTATTTCCTTATTTATCACATGACTATAATCATGAAGTGAAATTACCCGTTAGTTTGAAAAGTAATGGCAGTGTAATTTCCTTTGCTTTCAAAGACAAATATTACATTAATAAAAGAACATTGCAAATAAGCGAAACATTTAAACCAGATTATGCGCTTACTGGTGATTTTTATTTACCAATCAATGGTAAAAAAATATTTAATCACAAAACACTATTTCTAGATATTAACGGTGTTGGAGTTAATAGGATTTCCACATCCATTCCATTATCTTATGATGCCGATAAAGATTTAATGGGTTTGTGTCATGATGCAGTGCATTGCCTCGTAGGAGGAATGAACTGATGGTGATAGTTTTTATCGCTTTATATGTTGCAGTAATGTCATTCAATCTTTTCGCAATCTCTTATCAAATGAATGGCATTAATCGTTTATTGATTGGGATGCCGATGTCCATTTTTGAATCGGCAGTCGTTTTATATAATCTGGATTTAGGTCAAAAACCATATTTTGATAAAGCGATTTTAGAAGAAAACGTCTATTCGTATTTTGATTATTCAATTGCGCGGTATTGTGACGAATACGACGTTGACATTAACTATTATGATCCCACCAATCACGCGATAACTTTTTCTGATAAGCCTGAAGCGGTAGAAGTTAATATTTCTACCATTTTAGACTTTTCTTATCTTTACGAGAAAGCGATGTTTTATGAAATTAGGTGAATTATGGATGTAATGAGATTAATCGATTACTTAGAAAAGTCATTTTTGGCCCCTATATTAACCAATGACGATATCACTGACATTTCTTATAACGGGGAAGATATTTACTACCTAGACAACAATTACGGTCGTAGAAAAAGCGAAATAAAAATATCTTATCAAACAGCGAAAGATTTTTTGCGCCAAATTGCAAATCTTGCAGAAAAACAGTTTTCTTATCAAAAACCAGAATTGGATATTTCTTTTGGTCGATATCGATTAAATGCATTACATCAAAGCATTTGCCGAAAAAATAATGCTGATAGCGTTTGTTTCTCGTTGCGTTTAACAATTGCCAACTTAAGAATTAACCAAAACGAACAAACATTCGGACAAGAAATTATAGATTTGCTTGATGTCTTAATTAATTCGCAAGTCTCGCTAGTCATCGGAGGTATGACCGGTAGCGGAAAAACCGAATTACAGAAGTATTTATTAACAAGGATGAATGCCAGTAGTCGTGTCATCGTAATTGATAATGTTTTGGAACTTGACCAAATGACTTTGCAAAATCAAATTGATTTGAATGTTTGGCAAGTTGATGAAAACCGTCAGCAATCATCGATCCAACAACTTGTAAAAACGGCATTAAGAAGCAATCCCGATTGGTTGATTGTTGCCGAAGCACGCGGTGCAGAAATGCTTGATATTTTAAATTCGGCCTTAACCGGCCATCCAATAATCACGACCATCCATGCTTTCGATATTAATAGTATGCCTAATCGCATGGTCAGAATGGTAATGATGAATGGCCAAACACACCAGTTAGAAGAAGTATATCAGGATATTGCTTACCATCTACGCTTCTACGTTTTTATAAAAAGGAAATATGTAGTAGATGGTTTGGTCAATAGATTTATTTCATCCATTGCCTATCTTAATAAAGATAGCATGGAAGAAATATATGGTAGTGATGGGTTAAACCATAGTTATGGAAAGTTATCGGACGAAGCTTTAAGATTTTTGGATATTTCCAAAGCCAGTTCGCTTTTCAAACAAACGTTTTTGAGAGGACAAAAATGAACTTGGTGTTTGTTGGTCTAATCATCGCGCTTGCTTTCGCCGGCATGCTTTATATCACTTGTGAGAACATTATTTCCTCATTGGTCATTTTTGTTTTTACTTTTATGTTTTTCTTTTTTTACATTAGGAAGCAAGTGGGTAAGTATCAGACCAAGATTCATCGCTACCATCAATGCTACCAATTTATTAACAGCTATTTAATTGCCCTTAGTGTCAGAGGTTCGCTCACTGCAGCGCTGGCAAGTAGCTATGAAACTGCCCAAAAAGAAACAAAAGAAATAATCGACGGCATCAAAGACATGAATGAAACAGAAAAACTAACCTATCTTCTTAAATATTTTACTTTTGATTTATATCGCATCTTTCTGGATATTGTCGCTCTTTGGAACGAACAGGGAGGCGACATCCTAGCCATGAGTCAACATTTAACTAATCAAGTGCGATTAAAAGAACAATACCTTATTCATTGTCAAAATGTTCAGCGCTCAAAAATAGTTGAGTTTACTGTTTTGTGGACAATTGCATTAAGTATCATGGCGTCATTGCGTTTTGCTCTTTCTCAGTTTTATTCCCACATCAATAAAACAATTATTTACCAAAGTGCAGTAGTGGTCATTTTTGCTTTTGTTATTTTTTCCATTTATGTGCTTATCAAAAGAATGACTGATGTCACCTTAGAAGGATGGGTAGAAGATGAAAATTAAAGACACGATGCGTTTTGTCGGCGCTTCCTATAAAACAGAAATGTTTAAAATCACTCTGATAAACATTATGGGAGTCGGTTTAACTTGTTTGTTATTGTTTGTTATAAAACAAATCATTTTTGCTATATTAACAATATTAGGTTTGTTGGTTATTAATTATTTTATTCTATCGAGCTACCAAGATAAAAAAGCCCTGCTTATTAAACAAAGAGAAAACGAATTAATTACCTTAATTTCGTATTTCGAAATCTATATACAAAATCGGCATAATGTTTATCAATCATTTAACATGCTAATACCGTTTTGCTCCACGTGGATGAAACAAAAAGTCGAACTTATGCTACATGAAATTGACCTTGATAAATCGGTACAACCATTTATCAGTTTCGCCAATAATTTTCAGCAAATTGCCGCTTCGAGTTTAATGCTGTCAATTTTTCAAATGGTCGACCAAGGGGAAAATGTTAATCAGTTAACTCAGTTTCATCTCGTTTATGACGAATTAGCAAAAAGTCGAAATCATCAGCTCATGGAACAAAAAGAGAAACACATGGCTAGCATGTCTATATATCCATTAATTGGCGCTGGATTGATTACCATCACTTTGACTATTTCTATTTTATCTATCTTGGGAGATGTAATTAATGTCTTATAAAATTGGTTTGATTTTATCAATGATTTTTGTTGCCTTGTTTTTCCTTTTTGGTGCGGATTTAATCGGCTTACAATCCGCCTACAGTGCCTTAGATGCAAAGGCGAACAATATTTCCTATCTTATCTCAAGAACCGGAGTCATTAATGAAAATTTCATTAATAGTGTTGAAAGCACCTTCAACGTTACTTTTTTGTGTGATCTTAATCCAGCCCCTGAATTTGGTGAAAAAATTACTTATACGATTGCCAGCACTTATCGACCACTCATTATTGATAAAAAGGAAATGGGCATCGCCGTGACACGTATGACTATCGTTGGTTTTTATGGATAGAAAGGAGGAAAACTATGTCGGAAATTAAAGGACAACTGCTCGGCATCATTTTGGTAATTATGGTGTTTGGTGCAGTGGCCGGAGCTATGACTTCGATTTTTGCAAGCTTATCTAACTCTGTAAGTGCAGAGGTTTCTAGAGCAGTTAGCGACAATCAATATAGTCGTTATAGCGCCTAATAAAAGAAAGCGGCTCAATCGGGCCGTTTTCTTCTATTGAACGGAAATATAATTTTGTGTAGAATAATTACACTATGGAATCACTAGAAATTGTAAAAAACGCCATCAAGGATTGCGTTGACATTAACGCTATCAAATACGAAGATAATCTCTATGATATCGGTTTAGATTCTCTTGACCTCGTTGAAGCAATGCTTAAGATTGAAGAAGTCTTAAATGTTGAGTTTTCCAGCGACGAAATCGTTGATTTAAAGACCGTTAGAGACCTCGTCAATTTGATTGAATCAAAAAAATAACAATTATCTTGTCTTTGATAAAGGGCGATGATAATATTTAAACCGCGCTTATAAAGCGCACTTGGTGCTGCCTACCTAGCTCAGTCGGTAGAGCTATCGGCTGTTAACCGATCGGTCGTAGGTTCGAGTCCTACGGTAGGCGCCACTCTATGGCGTGTTGGAGAAACGGTCAACTCACTTGCCTTTCACGCAAGCATTCACGGGTTCGAATCCCGTACACGTCACCAATTTAAAAAATTACTCGCCCTGTCAATGCGGCGAGTTTTTTTGTTTTATTAAGTTGAGTGGTCAAAATTCCCTTAATAGCGATATAATGACCATAGGAATATATTTTCATGAAAGGAAGATAAAAACATGTCAAAAATGCCAGTTTTATTCGTGGGTCATGGTTCTCCGATGAATGCTATTGAAGAAAATGAATACTCAAGAGCGTGGAAAGAAATCGGTAAAATGCTCCCAAAACCCAAGGCCATCATCGCAATTTCGGCTCATTGGTTTACGCGTGGCACTAAAATAATGAACGAAGAAAATCCAAAAACAATTTATGACATGTATGGTTTTCCACCAGAACTATATCAAGTGAATTATAACATTCATGGCGATCCCGAACTTGCTAACTTAGTATCTAAACTAATTACAAAAGAAAACAAGTTTGATAATTCTTGGGGCATTGATCATGGCACGTGGTCGGTTTTAGTCCATATGTTTCCGAATCGAGATGTACCAGTATTTCAAATTAGTATTGATGCTTTTGCTTCGCCAGAACAACACTATAAAATTGGTCAGGAACTCGCTATTCTCCGTGAGCAAGGTGTCCTCCTATTCGCTACTGGAAATATCGTTCACAATCTCCGTTTAGTCGATTGGCATCAAAAAAACAAAGGCTTTGATTGGGCATATGAGTTTGATGACTTTATTAATAAAAACATCACTGATTATAATTATCAAGAAATATTAAAGTATAACGACCAAGGTGCGATCGCGAGACTATCAGTTCCTACACCAGACCATTTTTCCCCGTTACTTTATGCGTTAGGTGCTACGAGCAAAGAAGATATAGTAAAAGTGTTTAATAAGTCTTGTGAACTCGGTTCGTTAACAATGACTAGTTATCTTTGGGAATAGCTATAATTATTGCCTTATTTAATAGAAATTACCTAGTTTTTACTATTATTGGTTATCCAGATTGACTATCTTTTCGCCATATAATCGTTTGCGATACCAAATGCCAAAGCCGCCAGCTCCAGCCATTAAAACTAGCGATGTATAAAATAATGAAGCAAGCAATTTATAACCTTTAAAACGTTCAAATGAGATGTTCATTGTATATGTGCCCTTATCAAGTTCAAAAGCAATTAGACCATCAACATTTTGTGCTAATACTTTTTTGCCTTCAAAATTAGCATAATAGCCATCTCGATAAAATTGAGGGAATTGTACTAAAGCAACATCGGAATTAACCACAACGTCAAACTTAGTGGTTGGAGTTTTCATCTCTGTAATAGTTAGAACGCCATCGCCCGTTAAAAAAGCTGGGTTGTAGTAATCTTCTATTTCGCGGATATGTTCAGTTGCAAAATGAATTGTATTTCTTACACGAACATAAAGACTGTTTGGATATTCGCTTACATAAGTGCCTTCATAGAAAACTTGAGGAACCATTTCATTAAGCGCGCCAGAATAAAGTTGGTTTTGAACAAATGTTTTATCGACTTCAGTAACCACAAACAAATTGCCAGTTTGATAGTAGCCTCTTTTTTCTAAGGTGGCCATCGTCATAGTCATAATAGAAATAACAAAAATTGATGAAGTTATGACAACATTTTTTTTGCCTTTAAATTGTTTTAGAATCACGATGATTAAATAAGTAAGAAGAAAAGAAGCGATGCTCCAGTTCCGCCAGGCAAATTGGCTTTGACGGAAAACGCTTGGCATCACTTTCCAAATCGCTGGATCGAAAATTAAGATAAATACAAAGACCAAAGAAACAACGAGGAAGATAGTGTCGCTATACGGGAATGTGTTTACTGTTTCTTCTTTTTTTGGTTTCTTTTCGTATATAAAAGAAATTAACATGTAAAGCAACAAACTAAAAGTAACAGCGATATAAATTTCGGGACGTTGGGCGGTAATAATTAACAATAAGTATGCAACTACCACCATGCTGATATGGCGATACCACTTGTTATAAGGAAGTTTTTTTAAACACACATCGGTAATAACGACAAAAGCCATACTCATGAAGTAAATAACAATACCAAAAATAATAAATGTTACTGTTTCATCAATCCAAGCATCCGTTCCATAAACCCTATTTAAGTAAATTGGATTAATCAAACCACTAAATGGCCAGAAAGAAGCTCTGGTGGAGTCCATTAAATGTTCGATGGATGTCCAGTTAATAGTCTCATCACTAACACGGTATAAGTTTGAAGAGATGGTGTTTAAGGTATTAAAGAAAGAGAAGCCCACCCCCATGAAGATGATTAAAGCTGTGCCACCAATATATGGCCAAATATTGAAGCCCTCCCTTTTGGTAAATAATTTGTTAGCATTACATGCCACATATATTAAAGCGATAGTAGCGGTAATGACTGCAGTATATGGATGGCAAAGAACCAATATAATTGCACCCACTGCTAAAGATATATATGGATTAATTGAAAAACGCTTGTCGTTGAAGATGGAATATAAACCATAAAAAACTAGTGGAATGAAAGCCATCGCCACTGCTTCTGAAAATGCGGTTCGACACAAAGCACAAAATATTCTATAAGGCATTAAAACAAAGGCGATACCACCAACGATACCAATAATTTCGTTTTTACTTATTTTTCGCGCCAAATAATATGAATATATGCCGCCGATAAAACTTGAAATAATCACGCAAGTTTTATATGCCGATATAGCAGTCATTCCGGCCCAAGTAAAACAGTACATTAATAAAGCGGCTGCATGATGAGAAAACGGACCATAAAAGCCATATGTATCTAAAGCAAGACCGCCTAATAAATAATGGTTAGTCGATAAACCAAATTGTCCATCTCGATAACCAAGATAGACATCTTCAATCATCGCTAAATGAAAATCCAAATCATCCCCACCTGCTAAGCCCGGAAAAAAGAAAACGTAAGTGCTAGCAAAAGAAACAATGAGGATAATGAAATAGGGCAAGAAAATATTTACCAACTTGCGCCAGTTGATTTCCTTAAACACGTTTATCATGAGTAATATTTTAGCATTATTAAAATAATTAACATATATGTATGTAAAATTAAATTTATATGTTAGACTCTACGAGGCTTCTAAAAAGATGAACAATGAGTAGAAGCAATAATTTGCAAAACGCCTGTCAAAAATAGACAGTTTGAAGATATTACGATAGTGGTAATTCTCTACGATGAATTCGAAGAACGCGTCAAGCTTTATTTCCAAGCATTAGGCTGGATTTCATCACAGTGAACTTCAAGTTCAAGAAAAGAGAACCACATGACATTTCAAAACCTAGAGATTATTAGGCCTATTTTGGATGCGATCAGTTTAGAAGGATACGAAAACCCTTCACCAATTCAAGTCGAAGCAATGCCGATAATTTTTTCTGGCCGTGACCTATTGGCCAGCGCTCAAACAGGCACCGGTAAAACCGCTGCTTTTGCCATTCCGATCGTCCAATCATTACACCTAAACAAAACTCCCGATACACCAAGAGTAATTAAAGCTTTAGTGCTTTCTCCAACACGCGAACTTGCCGAGCAAATCAAAGTTAGTTTTAGAACATATATTGGCCAATTAAATCTTAAAGTCGGCGCCATTTACGGTGGTGTTGCCCAAAAGGGTCAAGAATCAATGCTTAATAAAGGGATTGATATTCTAATTGCTACTCCTGGTAGATTAATTGACCTCATGAAACAAAAAGTAGTAAAACTAAATGATGTCAAATACTTTGTGTTAGATGAAGCAGATACTTTGTTAGATATGGGTTTCATTAACGATGTAAAATACATTAAAGGTTTTATTCCAAGAGAACGTCAAACAATGATGTTTTCTGCCACGATATCTAAGAGTGTGGCAAACTTAGCCTCCACCTTATTAAACGAGCCGCAACAGTTAGAACTTGCTCCTGCAGACTTAATGTTAGAAAACATCAATCACTCGATGTTTTATGCTAATAAAAATCATAAAAACGAGTTGTTATTAGATTTACTCACTAATCCCGCTTTAGTATCGGTCCTTGTTTTTACTAGAACAAAAAGAGGAGCCAATGATTTGACTAAATTTTTAGGGGAATACGGATTAAAAGTTGATGCCATTCACGGCAATAAAACTCAAGGTAAACGCCAACTCGCCTTAGATAATTTCAAAACAAGAAAAACCCGTGTCTTAATCGCCACTGATATTGCTGCTCGCGGTATTGATATCGATGATTTGAGCCATGTTATTAATTTTGATTTGCCAGAAAACGGAGAAACTTACGTTCACCGTATTGGAAGAACTGGTAGAAAAGGTTTAAAAGGCCAAGCAATTTCTTTTGTTAGCAAAAATGAAATTGGTTTATT
>CAZSEU010000002.1:27572-34987 GCA_964606005.1 uncultured Staphylococcaceae bacterium | reverse complement strand
AAGGTTTAAAAGGCCAAGCAATTTCTTTTGTTAGCAAAAATGAAATTGGTTTATTGAAAGCTATTCAAAGACATACTGGTTTAGATATTAAAGTATTAAAACTTGAACCAGTTAAAGAAGATAGCAAGTTCCAAAAAGTGGTTGCTGATTCAACTAGAAAAGAAGAAACTGCGTTTGAAAAGAAAGCTAATAACATGAAAGCCAAAATTGATAAGTACTTTGATAAAAAACGAGCAAAGACATCTAATCAAGTAGAACAAGAAGAAGCCAAAGAGGAAGTAAAAACTTTTTCAAAGCGTGAAGAAAATAAAAATGAAACTAGAAAAGTAACTTTCGCTAAACCTCAAGATCACCTATCAAAAAGACCATATAAGAAGTTTAATGATAAAAAAGATGATTATGCTGGAAGCGAAAGAAAATCAAAGTCCTATTCTGATTTTCCGAAAAAAAGTTTTGACAAAAGAAACAACGAAAATGGTTATCAAAATCGTCCAAACAAACCAAATACTTGGAAAAAAAGAAACGAAGACACAACTGATTTAGATGGAGGTTTCTTAAAATCTTTTGAAGATAAGCGCGGAGAAACAAATAACACTCGTTCACCAAGAAATAACACTTGGAAGAGCGGCAAATCATACGAACAAAGAGATGGCGAAAAGTCTTTCAAAAAAACTTATAATAGAACAAAAGACAACGACTATCAACCACGTTCTGATAAGCCAAACTCTTGGAGTAAATCACGAACGAATGATGGTAAAAGTTTTGAAAAAAGCGCACAAAAGCCTTTTCAAAAAAGATTTGTAAAAGAAAATGAAGCAACGGGCGAAAAAAGAACAAACAAGGAATTTAAGCCATTCAATTCGTTCAAGAAAAACTCTCAAGAAAAACCATTTAGAAATGGCGAGCGCAAATCGCAAAGCGGTGAAAAAACTTTTGGCCGCAAACCATTTGCCAAATCCAAAAATAGTTTTGGCCGCAACAATATAAAAGGCTAATATCAATAATATAAAAAGTGAAATAGTGTCAGGTCATTGTTCCTGACTCTTTTTCTTTTTATAAAGAATTATAAAATATCTGACTACAACTAAGTTGAGAAAAGACAAATAAGGAGTGTATATTGTTTATATGAGCAAAGCCTCCGCTTTATTTAGAACAAGAAAGAAGGACCTGTATCGTATGAATGATGAAGCCTTTTTTCTTGCCGTGAAAGAAAACTGTCTATTTCATTACAAGCATAACGCTAAATATAAACACTTATTAGACAATTTGGGATTTGATCCAAACAAGTTATCTTCTTATGAAGATTTAGATAAGATTCCGCCTATTCCAACTTTATATTTAAAGCATCATGATATGCTTTCTTTACCAAAACACCGTTATTTAATTAAGGCTACTTCTAGTGGCACTAGTGGAAAAAACGTTTCAAAAGTTGGTTTAACGCTATCTGACATATATCGCGGTTGGAAAATGATTGATAGTGTTTTTTCTCATCATCGGTTATGGTCAAATAAATTTCATCGCTATATCATTTTTGGTTATCAACCACATCGCGGCAATACTCGTGCAATAGCAAAAACCGCCCACGGATTTACCTTTATTACTCCAGCATTAAGTAAAGATTATGCAATTCGTTGGACAAAAAATGGTTATCAAGTCGATTTAGATAATCTTGAGAAAAAGTTTATTAAATACGCAAAAGGAAATACTCCAGTAAGAACATTAGGTTTCCCTGCTTATACTTACTTTTTACTTCAACAAATGAAAGAAAAAGGAATCAAAATTAAACTTCCTAAAGGATCAATTATTTCTACTGGTGGAGGATGGAAATCTTTTTATAAAGAGAAGGTTGATAAAAAAGCTTTTTATGCCCTCGTTGAAGAAGTGTTGGGGGTTGATGAACAACATGTTGTTGAGTTTTTTGGAGCTGCCGAACACCCAATTCTTTATACTGATTGTCGCTATCACCATTTTCACGTTCCTACTTATGCGCGTGTAATTATTCGAGATGTTGAAACACTTAAACCAGTGAAACCAGGAGAAGTTGGCCTAATTAATTTATTAAGTCCAATGAGCAAGGGCACACCCTTGCTTTCTATTATGACTGATGACTTAGGAATATTACATCCAGAACAATGCCCTTGTGGTGCACAATCAATGTATTTAGAAATATTAGGAAGAAGTGGTGTTGAAGACATCAAAACTTGTGCTGCTGGTGCTGAACAACTATTAAAAGGACAAGACAAATGATTTTATATAAAGGCGAAATTTATTCTAATGAAAAACAAGAACAACTCATCTCCTTATTAAAAGAAGAAATGTTTTCAACATTAGAAATAAACGATAGACCAACTTTTGAGATGGTTATTGATGCTTGCGATAAGCTTTATAACCGCGTTATTAGCCATGAATTTGATCATGTAGCCTTACCTTTACTAGCAAGCCTAAATATGCCTTTTTCAGCTTTGGAAAGATATGCGCGTTATTTTTCTAAAGAGGAACTTTTAAAAAAGATAGAAATTGAATTGGGTGAACTGCGTTTTGGTGAATTACCTCTTAATGAACATAATGTTCGCTTTTTAGAACCTATAGGTATTTTGTTTCATATTGCCGCTGGCAATGTTGACTTATTGCCCGCTTATAGCGTAATTGAAGGTTTACTTGTCGGAAACATTAATATCTTAAAACTTCCCACAGGCGATAGTGGCCTTTCCGTTTTATTACTTAATGAACTCATCAAAGAACAACCAAAATTGAAAGATTATATTTATGTTTTTGATGTGCCTAGCACTGAAACAGAAACGATAAAAACTCTCGCTTCTTTTGCAGATGCGGTTGTTGTTTGGGGTGGAGAAGCAGCTGTCAAAGCTGCGCGTCAATTAGTGGATGTTAATGCCACAATCATTGACTGGGGACATAAAATGTCATTTAGTTATCTCGATTTGAATGTAAAAGACGATGAACTAGAAGCGTTATGTCAATCTGTTTGCTTAAGCAACCAACTATATTGTTCTTCTAGTCAGGGAATTTACGTAAATACCGAAAATTATGAAGATCTACATATGTTAGCCAAAAGGTTATTACCCATTTTTGTTAAAATTAGTAAAGAGATAAACACCCTGTCTTTAACCATGAAAGCAAAAAATACGCTTTTACTATATAACGAAAAGTTAGAAGGAAAATTAAATAATATTTACGCCGAAAGTGGTGTCTCTATTATCGTTAAAGACGATCAAAAACTAGAGCTTTCAATGCTTTTCCAAAATCTATGGCTTAAAGCGCTGAAAATAGAAGATATTATCAAAGTCTTAAAACCAAACAAGCGATATTTGCAAACCGTGTCGATTAATTCTAATATTGCCGACAAAGAATTGATATGTCGTAATTTGGTGATCGCAGGAGCAACAAGAATTGTCGCGCTTGGCGATAACTCGCGGATGATTTCTGGAGAAAGTCATGACGGCGAATACCCGTTAAGACGGTATACAAAAATCGTTGAAAAAATTAAGTAGTAATAAACACAAAAAAGAGTCGCATTTGAATTGCGACCCTTTTTATTTTGGTGATTTTGCTTATTCAACGAGTGAAGCTGTGACGCTAGAATAAACCACGACTTCAGTAAGAGTGACAATGTTTTTGCCCTCAACAGTAATAACGTGATCACCTTCTTTAAGCGCAAAGCCAGACATAATCAAGACGCTATCTTCGTTGTTTGCAACGTTAATTTCGCCTTCCATGAGATTACCATCAACTTTAAAATTAGTTTTCGCTAATAAGTCTTTGACATCCTCTGGTTCTTGTTCATTAACGACATAATAAACATCGAAGTAAAATTTAATATCTGCGAATGATTTTTCTGGAAGATTAAAGGAGAATTCAACTGCGTTATTAACAGCCACCAACTCTTCTTCGCCACCAACTAACACATTCTTGTATTTGGAAGAAAATCCATTATCAAGGAAAATGCCCTTTGGTGCAGGTGGGAATTCGCTTCTAGTCACTAAATCACTTTCATAGTATTCAGCTTCATAAGCCTTATAAGAATTATAAGAATCGAGCATGACTACGCCAATGACGACAATGGTGGTGGTAAAGGTGACAATCGCCAAGACGGTTTTAAGGTGGTTAAGCACCCAATTAAGAAACTTTTTCATAACTTGTCCTCCTATTCCTCTTTCTTGCCTTTCTTTGGCTTGATAATTCTACCGATTAATTCAGCTCTAAATTGTGGATTACTTGGCAATAATGGTGCGATAACCCCAAACACCAAGCCGACAATCGCTAGTGCTTCTATGCTACCAAGTGCAGGCTTCCACCAAACCCACGGAGACTTAGTTTTTGCAGAAACAACTCTAATTGGTGAGTCACCTTCACCAGTATTGAACAAGTGGTTCATATAGAATAGTCTGACGTGACCATAAATAACTTGTTTTGCATTTTCTCTAACGCGATTTTGTAATCTAACGGAAGCAGTGTTTTGATTTGGTGTGCCACCAATACCAGTGTTCCAACCGCTACCACCTAAAACGTAGTTAGCGCCAGCTCTAAAGTGTTGGTTGATATCCATTAAGTTGCTGTTTTCAATCATGTCAGTAATAATCATGCCTTTGAAGCCCCATTCATTACGTAAGACACCTTGAACTAAAGCTTCAGAACCGCCGGTCCAAGTAGCACCTACACGGTTGAAAGCGGTCATGAGACCTTGTGCTTCGCCGCGTTTAACTGATTCTTCGAACGGGCGTAAGTAAACTTCTCTAAGTGCTTGTTCAGTTAACCAAGTGTACAAACCGACACGGTGGAATTCTGTATCGTTAACGGCAAAGTGTTTAATAAAGCCGGCCTTACCGCCATCCGCCATACCTCTTGTAACCGCTGCTAAAGTGCGACCAGCCAAGAAGCCATCTTCGGAATGATATTCTGAGTTACGTCCGCCATAAGGAGAACGATGGATGTTACTTGCAGGACCCATGGCGCCATCTTTACCGCCGATGTTCATGTCTCTTGCTTCGGATAAACCGAATAAGTACGGCATGTCAACGTTCCAACATTGTGCTTGAACAGTTGGAGTTGGATAAGCGGTTAATCTGATGCCACCATCTAAGTCGACACCAACTTGAGAAGCTGCTTCGCAGTCTTGGAAGTCGTTATTGTTGCCTTGACGTAAGCCGACAGAAGCAATACCAGGTCTATTATAAGAACTGCTGTTTTGGACGATTGCAATAGATTCAGCCCATCTGACTTGGTCTAAAAGATCTTCCCATTCAGGAGCATTATAATCTTGGGCTAATAATTTACCTAATTCTGTTAATTGGTTGTTTTCATCTAAAACTCTTAGATCATTTTCTTGACCGAATGTTGGAATGGTATCTGGAATTTCATTACCAAATACATCGTAACCAGTCGCATTATCCCATTCATCTGCTTGTGCTCTTGAGTAAGCATTAGGCACTTTTGCACCAGTTTGGCCTTGGGAAGTATTTAATGCTGCATTCCATGCTCTAGTTGGAATGAGGTCAGAAAGTAATGGAGCAAAATCAGCACGAGTAATGTATTCAATTGGTTCGTTGATTGATTTACCATCAACTGAGATACCATCAATCGCATCATCGCCAGTGAAAAGTGGGACACTTGGTTCGCCTGTATGAGTATCTTCGTCAACATTAATTGTATCTGGGACACGGAAGACGATAGGATTATTTGCCACCCCTTCTTTCATGGTGTGAGCAGACTCCATGAATTTAACTTCATAGTTACCTTTATCTAATTCCCAACCAGCATGATCGTTGTTATTGGAGTCATAACCATCAAATGATAAGAAATCACGGGTGTGGATGACGATTTCAACTGTTTCAGATTCACCTGGCAATAAAGTCTTGGTTTTTTGGAAACCGACTAATTTAACGGATGATTTTTCAATTTCACCAGCATAGTAAGGAGCGGTTAAATAAACTTCAACAACATCTCTACCTTGACGATTGCCAGTATTGGTAACTTTTACTTGTAAAGTAATATCTTGGTTTTCAGTGATAACAGCGTTTCTATTTGGGGTGGAACCCATAATTTCCCAATCGAAATCGGTATAAGACATACCATAACCAAATGGGAAAGCAACGACGTTTTCATAACCGCCATATTGAGAATCTTCCCAGAAACCTTCGGCTTCAGCGGTTTCAAACCAACGATAACCGACATAAATGCCCTCGATGTAATCAGCGAAGTTAGCATTTGAAAAACTAACACCAGCCTGTTGATTTTGGGAAGCTAGGTTAGAACCACTTGGGTTACCAGTGTACCAATTACCAGTTTCGTTTGGCCAGTAACCACTGGTGAAATAGGTTGGATTGTATTCGTGTTTCATCGGCCAAGTGTCAGCGGTTCTACCAGATGGGTCAATGTCACCCCACATAACTTGTGGAATGGCTTTGGCACCGACTGTACCGGTTGTGCCAACGATTAAGCAAGAATCTAATCCTTCGATATCAAAGAGGAAATCGCATTGAATAACGTTGGTGGTGTTAAGAAGAACGACAACTTTGTCGTAATCTTGACCAACAGCCACTAACAATTCTTCTTCTTCTTCTGTTAATTCTAAATAACCACGATCTGGATTAGTTGTCTTTTGTGATTTGTGGTTGTTAATTTGTTGATGTGGTGGGTCGATGTGTTCGCCGGCCGCACGGCTGATAACCACGATTGCGGTATCAGTTTCAGTAAGAACTTCATCGTATAGTGTTCTATAACTAGCATCGTTAGACAAACTTGGGTTAGTTAAACGATATAAAGAGTTATAACCACTGCTAATGGAGAATGGCAAGCTACGAGGAGCCGCCCATGTTTTGTAGTAGTCAATTAAATCGGTGTTATATTCAACCCCATAGAGTTCTAATGCTTCTAAAAGGCCAACACTTTTTTGCGAACTACCTGGACCAGAACTACCGGAACCAGAGTTGGAAATGAGCCAGTCAATGACAGAATGACCAAACACATTTACCTTTTTGTTTTCTTTGCTGAGGGGAAGGACATCGTCATCGTTTTTAGCAAGAACAATACCTTCTTGTTCAATTTCTACTGCTAATCTGTTGCCCAAACTATTGGTCTCATTATCGGACTCGACCTTTGTTAGAGCAGTTGTAATAAAACCTTCATAAGGCTTTATGTATTCATTAGCAGCATTGATCCCTATGCATCCGCCAATAGTTAAAAGAGCAAAAGCTCCAGACACTATCAGTTTTCGCATAAGGTGTCGCTTAAATACAGAATTTTCCATAAAAGCTCTCCTTTGTGTATTTTGACGCTATTAATTGTATTATAGATCCACACAAAAATGGGCAATAAAAATGCAAAGTAGCAATAAAATCATTATTAAAAAGCAAAATGACATACATTATTGCGTAATTGCAAAATATTTTTCTAAGAAA
>CAZSEU010000002.1:22412-27472 GCA_964606005.1 uncultured Staphylococcaceae bacterium | reverse complement strand
ATGTATCTCTTATGGCCTATATCAACATTGTCAATGGAAATACATATCATTGTCATATTTTTGACAAGGCATTGTATTTACAATAAAACCAAAGATGCATAGTTTTAATTGAGTTTTTTAGCGCTTACGCTAACAAGCCTTTTCCTTGGTTTGTATTCGCAAAGAGACAAATCTTATCTATGCAAAAAAATCTTCAGAAAGGAAAAAAACAGATGAAGAAAAAAATTATATTTGGTCTATTTGTTGCTGGCATGACTTTTCCAATGCTCGCACAACAAGGCGGAATAGCATTTCCTTTGACTAAAGGTCCTCAAGGATTATTTATCGGTGAAATCAGCGAAAGAGCTGCATACATCGAACACGGAACTGAGGTCAATGGTCGAATGGCTGATGAAGGCTTTGTCCTTCTCAAAAACGATGGTTCCTTGCCATTATCCTCAGGTACAAGAATCTCAGTCGTTGGCAAAGGATCTACAAACTTAGCTAGAGGTGGCGCTGGTTCTGGTGCAGGTTCCGTTTCCAGTGGCGTCACTGGAGTTGACTTGCAAAAGTCATTGACTGATGCAGGCTTCGAAATCAACCCAAGCTTAACTGCATTCTACAAAGATAACAGCAAATCCGGTAATGGACGTACCAATGGTAACGATGGCTGGAAAGGCAACTCACAAGTCACTATTGGTGAAACTCCATGGTCAAGCTATGACCAAACACTTCTCGATTCATTCGCTGATTATAGCGATGTCGGTATTCAGGTCCTTACTCGTGAAGGTTCTGAAGGTTGTGACGTCTTAACTATTGACGCAACGGATTCAACCCAATTCGGCTATTCCGAAAAACACGCTCTTGAACTTTCAGACAACGAGCAAAAATTATTCGACGAATTGCACGACTTAGTCGATAAAATCATTATTGTCATTAACTCATCCAACTTGTTTGAATGTGATAACTTCATGAATGATGATCAGGTTGCAGGTATCCTTTGGATTGGCAACCCAGGTGACGTTGGTCCAGGTGCTGTTGGTCGTATTTTAAGTGGTGAAGTGAACCCATCAGGTCACACTGTTTCCACTTGGACTCGTGACTTCACTAAGGATCCAGTTTTCCAGAATTTCTCGGATAACAGACACTTTGGTGAAGCTCTCCCAAATACTAACAACAGATTAAAACATGCTTCCTTAGATACCATGTTTGCAGCCGATGGCGCTCCTATGTTATCCTACGGCACTGATAAAAACTATTCGAACCACAGCTCTCCAAGATGGCTTGAACAAGCACAAAAAGTTGTTCAAGGTGGTATTAACGGTGTTAAACCAGCTGCCTATGTTTCATACGAAGAAGGCATCTACATGGATTATCGTTATTACGAAACCCGTTACCAAGACATGCTCAAAAAAGACGGCCAAGCCGCTGCTGATGCATGGTATGATGGCGAAGAGGGTGTCGTATTCCCATTCGGTTATGGTTTAAGCTATACCGAATTTAGCCAAGAGATTGTCAGAATCAATCCAGCTCAGAACACTTCTCTTGATGAGGACAGTGATCTCATCGAAGTTTCTGTCAAAGTTACCAATACCGGTGACGTTGCAGGTAAAGACTCCGTTCAGGTTTACTGGAAAGCTCCTTATATCAATGGCCAAATCGAAAAAGCAGACCGCGTTCTTTGCGCTTTCGATAAAACCAAACTTCTTGAACCAGGTGAATCACAAACTGTTCACCTCACATTCCATCTTCAAGATGTCGCAAACTATGACTATAAAGATGCTAACAACAATGGCCACAAAGGTTATGAACTTGATGCAGGCGACTATGCTGTTCTCTTAAATAAGAACGCGCACGAAACATATGATAGCGTCAACCTCAAAGTAAAAGCAGGTGGTATCATTTACACTGTCGATCGTTTCACCGGTAACGAAGTCAAAAATAGATTTACTGACAGAGGCTTCTATAGCTCTATGCCAGGTCCTAATGATATCGAATTTACCGAAATGTCTCGCGCAGACTTTGTTGGTACATTCCCAACCTTCCCAACAATCGAAGATAGAACTGTCAAAGCAAACAGTAGATACGAAGAATTCCTTACTCACGAGTTCAATATTTGGGAACTTGATGAAGACAAGAACTTCGAAATTATCCCAGAAGCAGCATATGTTTCTGAAGAAGAAGCAGCTGACAGAGGCTTCACACAAGCCAACACAACTCTTCAAGCAAAAGATCGTACACAATTAATTGAAATGAAGGGTGTCCCGCTCGATGATCCACGTTGGGATGATTTCGTTAATGAATTAACCTGGGCGGAAATGATGAGATATGTCGAATCCAATGGTATGGCTTCTCCAGCCACTAATGAAATCGGCAAAGGTCGTTCCTCTGAAGGTGACGGCCCACAAAAATTCAATATCATTTGGTGGGTTTCTTCTCCAATTATTGCCGCAACCTTCAACCCAGAACTTGCCGATGAACAAGGCGAATGTGTTGCTATGGAATCCCAAATCTCCGGAAAAACCGGATGGTGGGGACCAGCCGTTAACACTCACCGTTCTCCATTTGGTGGTCGTAACTTTGAATATTATTCAGCTGACCCATTCTTAATGGGCAGAATGGCTTCCATCGTTGTCGGCGGAGCTACTGATGGCGGCGTCTATTGTTACTTCAAACACTTCGCAGTTAACGATCAAGAAAAGAACCGTGAATCTGGTATTTCATTCGTTAACGAACAAGCTCTACGTGAAATTTATCTAAAATCTTTCCAAATGGTCTTCCAAGAAGGCAAAGCAACTGGTGTCATGGGTTCCTATAACCGTCTAGGTTTAATGGAAACTGCAGCCCACTATGGACTAAACACCGAAGTTCTCCGTGAAGAATGGGGTTTCAAAGGCTCAATGCTTTCTGATATGACTCACAGCGGCAACGGTTCCGTTAACTTCAAGTGCTACGAAAACGTTACTACCCGTGTCCTTTCCGGTCAAAACTGCCAGCTTGACTCAAGCGGCTTCAGCGGACAAACTGCTTCCAAATGGGATGCCACAAAAGTTTGGTCCGGTGGTACCGGTGCTCCAACTTATGATCGCGGTGGCCAAAAGAACATTTCCTTCTCTTGGTGGAATGCGGTTAGAGAAATGGTTAAAGGTCATATGTACATGGTTTCAAACGCCACAGTTATGTCACGCGGTCTTACCCAAGTTGTAGGTGAAAAGAGTGCCGAAATTCAAGTCGGCGCCACAGTTAATCTTGCTGTCGAACTTCCAGAAGAGATCGCAGTTGGTGAAACTTATAATGCCAAAGAAATCGCGAGTATCACATATAGACTTAACGAACGCGTTGAACTTCCAGAAGGTATTACTTTCGAAGATGGCCAACTCGGCGGTAAATTCGAATATGTCTGCCTCGCCCGTATCGACGTAATCGCTGAAATTGAATACGCTGACGGAAGCGAAGGCGCAGTCGCTTACAAATTTGTCATTCAGGCAACCCCTGATATGACCAAAACTGGTCTCGAAGCACCTAAGAAAAAAGGTTGTTTCGGAGGCATTGCTTCAATAAGTGCAGTTACTTCACTTCTTGCTTTGGCTGGACTTGGCATTTTAGTCTCCAAAAAGAGAAAAGAAGAAGACAACTAATCGGATAAATAATCCCAATTAAAAACAAAAACTGCTAGGTGCTTCATGCCCTAGCAGTTTATGTGTATTAGTTAACGCATGTATGCGTAAGAAAATTTAACATTTTTGTTTTGCCATAAATCGTACTGATTGAGGTATAATCAAAATAGCTACAAGAAAGGAAAATATGCTCAGTCATTCAATGAGCAACAAAAATCTTAACATTATGAAAAATAACACAAAGAAATTCGTATTCACAATCCTTGCTATATCGGTCTTTGCTCTTGCTGCTTGTGGTAAAGATCGTCCTGGGAATAGTTCATCAAAATCATCAAGTAGTGCCCCACAGTCATCAACCTCAGCAGTTGATTTACCAAAATATAATGTGGTTTTTAAGGCCGCTGACGGCACCGAGATTTCTTCAACCTCGATTGAATTAAGAAAACCTATCCCTGAACCAGCCGAACCAGCTGCTCCACAAGGGCAAGTATTCTATGGTTGGAAAAACAACAATAACGGTGGCCAGATTTGGGACTTTGATGCAGACCACAAACTCAATCAAGTTATGGGCGACGTCGAACTTGTTCCAGTGTTCGTCCCAGCAGATCAAAACGTTCAGCTTTTCGAAGCCGAATTGACTCCAGAAATCACTGAAGCAAATGGCGGCACTGGTTTGGATGGCGCTACCTATTCTGGTGGTGCAAAAGGCAAACAGTTAATTGGTCGTGACTATGATCGTTACATGGGCGCAACCTGTGTATCCAGTTATGAATATTATGAAGTTTATGCAGACCAAGCTGCAGTACTAGATGAGGAAATTGAAAGCTGGGCTGACCTATTTGAAGATGTACCAGAGGGAAAAGTCAAAGTGCAAAAAGAAGTCAATATCGAGTACGGCGCATATGTTCACTTCAATTACAACAAAGGCAACGTCTTGACTTGGAAACTCCAGTCAGACACAGCAGCCTCTAACGTCGTCTTGTTCGCTCGTTTCTCTGCAGAATATGGCAAACCATTCGTCGGTGAAGGATTTGAAGATACTATTGATGCGTTTTCCGATGAGGAATTCCAAGTCAAAGTCAACGGCGTTGATATTGAATATGGTAATATCGCTATCAATAACATCGAAGGCACCTCAGGCGCAACCTTCATTTACTGCCAAGATTATATGATGAGTGCATCTGTTAACCTCGTTGCAGGCGAAAACATCATCCAAATGGTCGTTAATAACGATAAAACTTTAAATGGCACAATTGCAGCATCGGCTCCAGTCATTGATTCAATCAAACTCTACTCCGAAAGCACAATCACATGGCCAACTGCAAAATATACAAACTTAATTAGAGAATAAGGACTATAAAAAATGAAGATAAAGAAATTACTTACAAAAAGCGTTATTGCGTGGGGTATAACATCTGCTCTTCTTGTTGTTCTACTTTCAGTCGGAAATATTCTTGCTAGAGG
>CAZSEU010000002.1:16757-22312 GCA_964606005.1 uncultured Staphylococcaceae bacterium | reverse complement strand
TTTCCATCTTCGGTAAGAACTCCGTCAATCTTGTTTACGGTGGTTCTGGTTCCGCGGCTCCCGGAGACGGTGCAAGAAAAACAATTTATGAATCACTAGAAGCAGCTGGGTTCTCCTGTAATCCAACATTAAAGAGTTTCTATGAAAATAACTCAGCATCGGGCGATGGCAGAAGTGCTAATCCAGCGATGGAAAATAGTGGTGTTCCAACTTTAAAAACTGGTGAAACACCTCAATCTCAATACCCAACAACAGTCACCAGTACATATAGTGAATATGATGATGCAGCGATTGTCGTCTTCTCCCGTATTGCTGGCGAAAACTGGGATCTTCCACGTAAAGCAGACGATAATGAAAATCGTCACTACCTCGAACTCGACAATAATGAAAGAGACTTATTGACCAGTGTCTGTAACGGCCCTTTCAAACACGTCATTGTTCTTATGAACGGTTCCAACTATATTGACCTTGGATTTTTAGAGATGTCTAACGATCCAGCGTATAACGCGAAGATCGACGCAGCCATCAACATCGGCTCGCCAGGTGCAAACGGCATCATGGCCCTAGGAAGAATCTTAGCGGGCGACGTTAATCCTTCCGGCCGTACTGTTGATACTGTTTATACCAACTATGAAAACGACCCAACATGGCAAAACTTTGGTGGTAATTTCGTCCAAAATGGCGATAACTACTTGCTCGCAAGTGGAAACCCATCCAAATATTACATGGTTGAGTACGAAGAGAACATCTACTTAGGTTATCGTTATTACGAAACTCGCGGTAATGTTGAAGGTGAAGATTGGTATAACGAAAATGTTATCTATCCATTTGGCTATGGTTTAAGTTATACAACATTTACTCAAGAAATCACCAACGCTGCGGCTTTAAATGCAGCGGCCTTAAAAGGTGATGAGACATTTGATGTCTCAATCAAAGTCAAAAACACCGGTGCTGTCGCTGGCAAACAGGTTGTTCAACTTTATGCTGAAGCACCTTACACTGCAGGCGGCATTCAAAAAGCCTACAAAGTTCTCATCGGTTTTGGCAAAACCAAAACTTTAGCCCCAAGCGAAGAAGAAACTGTCACTATCACTGTTGACCCTTACGACTTTGCTTCGTATGACTCTCAGGATAAAAATAACAATAGCTTCAAAGGCTATGAACTTGATGCAGGTATTTATACCTTCCACGCCGGCACTGATGCTCATACAGATTTCGGTACTTTCACTAAAACTTTAGCTGAAGGTTATAAGTACGAAAATGACACCACAACCGGCAACAAAGTCGAAAACCTCTTTGATGATTGCACTTCTTATATGAAACAAAGTCTTTCTCGTGATGATTTTGAAGGAACATTCCCTACTACCGTCACTGATGAAGAAAGAACAATTACTACTGAATTTAGAAGAAAGTTAGATTCTTACGAAACCACAAACGACGAAGTTTATACTGAAGTCCCAACTATGGGTAAGAACGCTGACAATGCTGAAGCAATCATTAAGCTTAAAGAGTTAGCAGGCAAGGAATACGACGATCCAAAATGGAATGACTTCCTTGATCAACTTACTTTTGATGAAATGCTTAAGCTCTTCAACGAAGGCTGCTATTCAACTACCGACGTTTCTAGACTTGGTATTCCAGCAACCAACTCCGCTGATGGCCCAACCGGTCTTGTTTCCTTCTTAGGAAATGTCCTTCCAGGTTCTAAGCCAGCTGTCTATGGTTGTACATATTATCAATCACAATGTTTACTCGCTCAAACTTTCAATCTTGAACTCGCTGCTCTTCAGGCTAACGCCATCGGCAACGAAGCTCTTGTTGGTAATAAACGTGGTGATGGCCTCCCATATTCAGGATGGTATGCTCCTGGTGTCAATTTACACCGTTCTCCATTCTCAGGACGTAACACTGAATACTACTCCGAAGATCCATTCATCTCTGGAAAGATGGCGGCAACCGTCATCAAAGGTGTTCAAGAAAAAGGTGTTTATGCTAACGTCAAGCACTTTGCCGTCAATGACCAAGAAACCCACCGTTCCGCATACGGTATTGCTACTTGGTTAGATGAGCAAGCACTTCGTGAACTTTATCTCAAACCATTCGAGATGGCCGTTAAAGAAGGTAAAACCCTTGGTTTGATGACTTCGTTCAATCGCATCGGCACTGAATGGGCTGGTGGTTCTTATCGTCTTATGACCAAGGTCCTTAGAGACGAGTGGGGATTCCGCGGTTCAATCATCTGCGACTTCCATACTTCAAACTATATGGATAGCAAACAGATGCTTTACGCAGGCGGAGACATAAATCTTGTTTCTGTTTCTGATCAAAAACTCCAATCTTCAGGTAAATATGATACTCCATACGTTACTGCAACTGACCCTAAAGATGTTTCCTTGCTTAGAAAGGCCGCACACAACAACCTTTTTGCTATCGCTAACTCAAACATTATGAGAGCAGATATCTTGGGTTATAGACCAGCGAAATGGGAAGTCGGCCTCACGGTCGCAACCATTGCTGTTCCTTCCGTTTTAGTAGTATGGGGCGGACTTGTTATTTTCTTCGCATTAAAGAAGAAAGATCCTCTATCAGTCTAGTTTCTAGAAACAAAACTCTATGAAATATAAGGTGGTGTCTTTTACCAAAAAGGCACCACCTTTTTCTTTTCAGAAGGTTGTTCGCCTTATTCTTGTGCTTTTTGTTCATGCCAGAAAGATAAAATGCTATTCTATTAATAGAAAAAATTGCCGATGAAAGAAAAGATTATTTTTGTTAACAAATTAAACGCGATTGAACTGCTTCGCACCTCCACAATTAATTGTGGAAACCGAGCGGATGTTTATCGCTTTTTTAGTGAAAACGAACTGCTCGAATATTTAATGGCAAAACGGGCTAGTTATTTTCCTGGAAAACTAATTTTAGAGGAAGACGTCGTCGGTACGATTTTATTAAGTGTGACAAAACCGCTTGAATATGAAGATGCGCAAAATTTAAAAAATGCTTTTGAGCAATATGAGCAATGCATCATTAATGATGTTGTGCAATCAATGAAAGAAACGTTGAGTGATGATTTTGTTGATAAAAAGAAAATCTTAATTGAGACTTATCAAGCCTATCAAACTTATAAAAGAGACAATAACCTATTCGATAAATTCGACTTAATCCGCTTTTTGTTATCTTTAGATTGGTCAACAAAACTTGATGAAATAGTCGTGTTTAACGAATTCCCTTTGACTCAAACTCAAAATCTCTTACTAGATTATATTTATAACACAGTCAAAATTGAGTCTATTAAAAGCTATGTAGCTAACCCTACAAATAATCTGGTTGAAATTATTCAAGCCTATGGTTCGGTTAATGAAATTGCTGCAACACTAAATAAAATCAATGATGATCGTTTGCCTATTGGATTATGTCAAATTGTCATAATAAATAATGATTACATTTTTCACATTATTAATAAACTCGATCTCTTGTCTTCGCTTACTAATAAAAAAATTGAAGTCACTTTCCGTCAGGGTTATCCGTTATTATTAACCAAACCTGGCCAAATGCTTCTTGCGATTAAGAAATTAGCTTCTGGGTTATATGGCCTTGATGGCTATGAGTATTTATTTGAATCAGGCGTTTTTAATCGCTATTTACTTAAACAAGATAATAGTGACAAGTGGTGGTCTTATTTTAAAAAATATGTTGGCTGGCTAAGATTGTCCTTTGAAGAAGCAAGCGAAATAACTGCTAATTATAAGGAAATTGGAATGAAAGAAGCTTTAGAAAGTTTTTATTATGATATAAGACAAGGCATTCCGCACTTTATTAAAAAGTATTGTCTTGTTACTAATAATGGTGTTGATAGCTCGGCAGTTAAAACAATTGAAAACACTTTTGCATCACTAATAAAATATAATTTAAGCAACACTAAGATTATCGATATCTTACTTAAGAAAAATGTTAACTCGACATTGTGTGCGCCAAACACATTACATATTACAAGTTTAGAAAATGCTTTCGAATCGAATCGTCCGTATACGTTTGTTGTTGGTTTATCGAGTGATTATCCAGGACAAGCCACAGAAAACTGTTTAATTTTTGATAATGAGTTTGCCAAAATCGACGCTTCTAATTATTTTGTTTCAGAAAATATAATTAAACGCAAAGAACAACTATTAATAGATTTTCTTCAAGTATCGGGAAAAACTTATATCACTTACCCATCCTATCGTCTTTCTGATCAAAAGGATGTAAACCCATCAACCCTAATTAGTGAAATGAATAGTCAAGTTAGACAATTTGCCTTTAGTGACGATAAGCTAAGCCGTTTATATAACTTAATTAATGATTACCGTCAAAATTATGTCATTGAAAATAGTTTACCTTTAGTTGATAAACCTATTTATAATCCGATTACATTAATTAATAAAAAATATAGCCCATCGCAATTTGCTTCTTATTTTTTCGGTAACAAGTTGGCATTCATTCTCAATGTTTTGTTTGGGTTGAACATTAACGACGAAAGCGATCCTTTTGAAATTATTCCAGCGAATGAAAAAGGCACATTATTGCACGAAGCTTTAGAAAACTATCAAGATGGTGATGATAAAAACAAAGTAAGAGAAAAAGCTTTGGCTTTGTTTAATAATTTTATGAAACAAAAGCCATCTGTGTTAAATCAAAACGTTGCTAGTGTCGAAACAGATTTTATGCGTGGATTAGAGGTTTTGCTTAGCATTCCACTAGGAATCGAAGCTGAATGTGAAAAATATTATGAAGGAATCATTAGTGGTCTTCGTTTTGGTGGTGTGGCGGATCGTATCGCCAAAGTTGGAAGTAAAAACATATTAATCGATTATAAAACTGGTAGTCGTTCAAAACACGACATTAATAAGCCAGAAACATTCATACAAGGGTTGATTTATGCCCAACTTATTACTAGCCAAAATCCTAAATGGCAACAAATCGATGAAATTTGGTTTATTTATCCTTATGAAGCGGAAAATAAGCGCATCGCTAAAATGGCTTTTGATGAAGAGGCTAAAGAAGTACTCTTCAAGTGTGTTGATGAAATTAAGCAACTTCTCTTAACAGGAGATTTTCGTGCAGTAAGAAGTAAAGAAAGCGAAGAAGATGAAACTAAATACACCGAACAATATTCTTTCTTATTTTCTTTATATGAGCAGTTAATAAAAGAAGGAGGTAGCGATGATGGCGTTGAGTGATAAACAAGCGCGAGACATAATTGTAAATAAACTTAATAAAAACATCTTCGTCGTCGCTGGAGCAGGAAGTGGCAAGACCTCGATTCTTATTACCCGCATGGTTAGAATGGTGGAAGAAGGTTTTGACATTAAAAAGTTTTGCACGATTACTTTTACTGTTAATGCTGCCGCCGAATTTTTGGCCCGTTTTAGAAACACCTTGTTTAAACGCAGCCAACAAACCGAAAAACAATATAATCTTGAAAGAAATGTTCTCTTACCTCCTCCAACTGAAATTTCTAGAAATAGATGCGCAAAAGCACTCAAGGATGTTGATTTAGCCTTTATGGGTACAATTGACTC
>CAZSEU010000002.1:0-16657 GCA_964606005.1 uncultured Staphylococcaceae bacterium | reverse complement strand
TTATTAGAAACCCGATATGAACAAATCTTAAAAGAATATCAAGAAGACCTTTTATCTGATCTTGAAGAACTATATCAATATGGTCGTTCGGCCCTTAATTTTGCAAAAGAACAATTAATATATGAAAAAGCAGAAGCTGTTTTTGATAAGTTCATGAAAAGTCAAGGACTCCTTCTGGGTCCTTGGACAAGTAATAAAATAAAAACAATTGCCTCCCGTATCGAAAAATTGACCACAGATTTGGTTTTTAGCGATGATCCTGAATTATCGTTTACCAAGCCTCTAAAAGCTTTTGCCTTCAAACAACTGACTTCAAGAGACGGACAAAAAACACGTTACTATAAACGCGATACTAAAAACGAAGAATATCAAACCGCCGCCATATTTAAACAAAAAATAGATGATTTAATCTATGACTATTCATTGCCATTTTTAGTAGAGGCTGCAAAACTAATCGAACAAAAGTTTAAACAAGAGGGTAAACTATCATTTAATCAGTGGTTGTTGTGCATTAAAGATGTCTTAGAAGAAGACAGGAAAAACAATCAAGGTAAATTAATTAATCACATTACAAACCGTTATCAATATTTCATGCTTGATGAATCACAAGATACATCGCCTTTCCAAAATATTATTTTTGAATTATTGGCCAAACAAGTTCCTGGTAAATGCACGCTTTTTATAGTTGGTGACCCCAAGCAATCCATTTATCGTTTTAGGGGTGCTGACGCTGAAGCTTATGTCGAGACAAAAAACAAATTTAAACCTATAAGTAGCTTAAAAGAAGTTGATGAATATGATGATATTCAAGTGGAACTATTAAGAAACTTCCGTTCGAGTAAGGAAATGAGACAATATTTTAACGAGACCTTTCATTTGCTTGATAACTACACACCAATTGAAATTGCTGATGATGAAGGCAATAACGGTTTTTATAGTGGTGCTTACGGCTATGAGTCCGAAAACTTAATTTCGATTATCCAAGCCATGGTTAATAATAGTAACTATCAAACACGTGAAGGACCAAATAAAACCCCACGAAAGTTAGAGTATCGTGATTTTATGGTGATTACTTATACCAAAGGTCATCAACGAGAAGTAGTTTCTTCTTTAAGCAAAGCATATATTCCATATAACCTTGAAGGTGATAATGTTTTTGCTGAATCTGAATTAGTAAAAGCGGTGTACGCTGTATATGCTTATGTGGCTAATCAAGATAACGCAACTTTTTATAATCTATTAACCTCTTCTTATCTAGGACTGGCTCCTCAAGAAAGCTTGATGATTAAAAAAGAAAACGAAACAATACCCTTACTGACAAACAAAGAAAAACAAATTAACTTTGTAAACAAGTTAGTCAAACAAAGCAACGCTTTGAATCCGTTAACTTTATATCGTCAAATATTAGAAAATCTAGCACTTTTTCACGCTGAAGAAATGAAAAAAATCGACTATTTATTTTTTATTGAAGAAAAGGTAAAAGAAGCCTTGAGTGGTGGAATTATTTCTTCTTTAATTGACGGCGATAAGTTATTACGCGATATATTGGCGAATAAATGCGAAAGAGTATCGGCTCTTTCATATAAGCCAAATGCTGTTTATGTCGCTAATTTACATAAAGTCAAAGGACTGGAAAGCCCAGTTGTTATATTGATTAAGTCCGGCGCACCAAAAAGTACGGCAAATTCGCGTTTTGATTTTATAAATAAGAAAAGCTTTTTGTTTAAAGTTGGCAATACTGGATTCAATGCAAACACATATTATTTAACCGCCTCCTCGCCACTGTTTAATGAACAAAGCGAAATAGAAAAACTAACACTTTCAAGCGAAAAAGATCGTTTAGAGTATGTTGCTGCTACACGTGCAAGAGATTATTTACTAGTGCCCAATAACTCTGGTGTTTGGAAATCACTGCCCGTGCGACAAGACTTTACCTTATTAGAAAGAAACAAAGATGATGTGGTGCAGCCAATCTTCAGGAAATCACTTATTGAGCATAGTTTGAAAATTAATTTTATCGATAAGGAAAATTATAGACTTGTCAGACCTAGTGCCATTGATGAAAACTTTAAATATAACAAAACAAATGAAGATGCTCCTTCAGAAAAAGATGAACAAACATTTGAAGTAGAAGCGACAGTAACAGGCACAATTGTACACCGACTAATGGAAAAACTTTTTTTGGCACTTCCAAATAAAGCAGAACAAAAACTTCTTGTAGAAGCCATACTAAATGAAAATGGTTTAGAAAATAGCGCTCCTTATAAAAAGATTTTGAATGAAGTTTATGAAACCATTGTCCTAAATGGTGGTTATGAGCAGAAGAAAAATTATGCTCCCCAGGACATTTTCTTAACCTTATCTAAAGCCAAACAAATTATGTGTGAAGTGCCTTTTTGTTATCTAGACGGTCAAGATATGGTCAACGGATTTATTGATTTATTATATGAAGATGACATAGGTTACCACATTGTTGATTATAAAACTGATGCAGTATTAGGAGATCACTCTTCGCAACTTATTCAATATATCAAAGCATTGAAGATATTGTTCGGCATTGATGCTGATGCGAAGGTTTATCACATCAAAATAAAATAAGATAAAATAAAAAGAAAAGGCACTCGTTAGAGTGCCAATTCTTTATGCGAATTAGTTTATTATTTCTTATATCCGCATTTTGGGCAAATGCCTTTTTCGTTAAGGGTAATGCCGCAATCTGGGCAACGATCAATATCAACTTTTGGCTTGTATTCTTCCGTTGCGCCGTTAACACCGCTAGTAAAGGTAATCTTGTAGATGTTTAATTTGTCTTTTAACAAATCATAGACGATTTTGATCATGCCTTCGACTGTCATGGTTTCTTTAGTAACCACGAGTCTACATTCTGGATAAGCAGTAGCTAATTCAGTCTTAAAAGCTGGACCTTTTTGTTTGTTTGTCGGTGCGCCATTCCTAATGCCTTGTTGCTCATAAACACCAAGGATTGCTGGTAATAGTGGGTCATCTTCTCTTAGAATAAGAGCATGGTCAAAGTTTTGTAAAACATCCCAAGCAATTTTTCTAATTTCGTTACATGGATAAACCATGTTAACGCCCATGTTGACTGAATCTTCCACTTCGATTGTTAAAATTCCAGTGTGGCCATGCAAATATTGCGCTTCGCCTTTAAATCCATAGAAGCGATGAGCATATTGCAAGTCTAGAGTGGTAAAACTTCTCATAATTTTTTCTCCTTTATTATGTATATTTACGGGATATTGCTCCCGTATGGGCCGTAATAATGACCGATCAGTTATGGTCTAGGCTGATGAATGCAAATAAAATTTAAGAATGCTTCAACTTGTTTTTCTAAAAAACCCAAAGTTGTTTCGTTAAGAACCAATTTTCCTTCACCGTCAAGTTGCTGAAAACCCCAAGGTACTGCGACGCGAGGTTGGTTCATAAGTGTTAAATTCAAGTAACTAAGTAGCGGCACTAAAAAGTCTTGAGCAAGACTCGAACCAGATTGAGAAAGGGAAATTCCGCTATAGGTGGCAAGTTTTTCAGCGATAACATTGCCTTCTTCTTTACTAATTGGACGGGATAACCAGTCGATGATGTTTTTTAATGCCGCTGGATAGGTGTGGTTATGTTCGGGAGTGAAAAACCACAATGCATCCGAGGCTTTAATTTTTTCGCGAACTCTCTTAACCGCTTCGGGGGCTGGGAATTCGATATCTTCATTTAGTATTGGAACATCATCGTAATCGAGAATTTCAAATTCGGCACGATCACCAATCATTTTTTTAGCAAACATCGCTAGTTGACGATTGTAAGAACCTTTTCTTAATGAACCGACAATCGCTAATATTTTTATTTTTTTCATCTTTTTTGCTCCTTATATTAACCACAAGAAATTATTAAATCCTCAAATCACTGGACTTCCAGCAATAGATGATTATTAAAACTGTGTTTTTTCATAGTCCATAAAATTGAAAGACACAAAAGTCTTCATTCAACAATTATGGCTACTAAGTAAGTCCATTATAGCAAACAATTAAGTCCAATTCATTAAAGATGCTCTAATGGTAACCTAAAATCAGTTTATAGATTATTTACTCTTACCGCTAGTGAACTGCGCTTATTTTTTTATTCAACTTTTTCATTTAATTTATTCTTTTCTCAAACAAGAAAAAAGAGTAAAATTACTACCATGAAAACGATTTATTTGGCTGGCGGTTGCTTTTGGGGAGTAGAGAAGTATTTTTCTTTAGCTAAAGGTGTAATTGCTACTGAAGTTGGATATGCAAATGGGACAAAAGATAACCCGCGCTATGAAGACTTAAAATATGGTTTGGATGATGCAGCGGAAGCTGTAAAAATCGACTATGATGAAAAAGTTATTACCTTAGAGAAACTATTGGAATTATATCTTAGAGTGGTGGACCCATATTCTCTTAACCAACAAGGAGGGGATAAAGGTATTCAATATCGTACTGGTGTTTATTTTGTTAATCTCGAAGAAAAAGAAGTAATTACCAATTATCTTAATAGTCATGTAATAGGTAAATTTCAAATCGAAATAAAACCACTGAACAAATTTTTCCGCGCTGAAGAATATCATCAAGATTACTTAAACAAGAACCCTCAAGGTTACTGTCATATCAGCATGGCAAAACTCAAACCAGAAGAAATGAAATAATTACTACCAAGGATTTCCTTGGTATTTTATTTTTTTTCATCATTTTTTTGCGACAATTGAATATAGGCCTATTTTTCCTATTTACATTGCAAATCACCCATTATTTTATTAAAATAAGTTGGCTTGGGGTCGTATAGGTTTCGACCGGGAATGGTTAGTCTCTAACTGCAGTCGAGTGATGACGTTATCATCAAAACAAAATAACTGATAACAGTTATATGAGAGCTCCTAGAGCTCAACAACTCTGCTTAGCTTAATTTAGCTTTCCGACATAGGATCCGACGCATAGCGCCGGGCAGAGCATCCCCTAAGGTTTTCTCCTTTCACGCTTAGTCAGGGTGTCATAACAAAAGGATAGGTGCTTGGAGTCGGTAAGTTACCGGCACTGAAATTCCGTTTGCCTCGCACGTTCTAGCTTGTCGATACGCGATGACGTGTTAAATACTAGATATCGTCTAAACTGTAGACGTTATTGAAGGACCTTCTTGGGACAGGAGTTCAATTCTCCTCGGCTCCACCAAAATGCTCATTACGCATTTCGACATGCGTTCAATGATAAAACGGCTCTGCACAGCCTTAATTATTGATTAAAATAGGAGGAACTATACTTCTTCGTGCAAAAGAAATATAGAGGATAACATGGATTACACAAAAGAAATCGAACACATGTGTAAAGTTCAATGTGGCGCAAATCATGGTTGTGCTCCAATTCCTGAAGAAGGAAAATGGGTTTACTCAAAAGAAATTAAAGACATCAGCGGTTTGACACATGGTATCGGTTGGTGCGCTCCACAACAAGGCGCATGCAAACTTACCCTTAATGTCAAAAACGGTATCATCGAAGAAGCTTTGGTTGAAACAATCGGCTGCTCCGGTATGACGCATTCCGCAGCGATGGCCGGCGAAGCCATTGTTGGCAAAACCTTATTAGAAGCAGTGAACACTGACTTGGTATGTGATGCGATTAATACTGCAATGCGCGAATTATTTTTACAAATCGTTTATGGCCGTACGCAAAGCGCTTTCTCTGAAGGTGGCTTACCTATCGGCGCAGGCTTAGAAGATTTAGGTAAAGGTTTAAGAAGTCAAGTTGGTACCATTTATTCCACCAAAGAAAAAGGTCCAAGATATTTAGAATTAACTGAGGGTTACATCACTTCGATGGCTCTTGATGAAAATAACGAGATCATTGGTTATCAATATTTGTCACTTGGTAAATTTACTGATTTCATGAAAAAAGGCTTAAAAGCGGAAGAAGCTTTAGAAAAAGCCAAAGGCCAATACGGCCGTTATAACGATGGTGTCAAGTACATTGACCCTCGTCACGAATAGGAGGCAAATAGTATGGCATTATTCGAAGGTTATGAGAGAAGAATCGCTCAAATTAACAAATGCTTAAACGATAACGGCATTGCTTCCTTAGAAGAAGTTGAACAAATTCTTAAAGTAAAAGGCCTTGATGTTTACACCATGGTCAAAGATATTCAAACAATATGTTTTGAAAATGCTTGTTGGGCTTATATGGTCGGTGCTGCTTTAGCCATTAAACATAACGCTAAAGATGCTGCCGAAGCTGCCAAATGGATTGGTACAGGTTTACAAGCATTTTGCATTCCAGGTTCTGTCGCTGACGATCGTAAAGTTGGTCTCGGCCATGGTAACTTAGGCGCAATGCTATTAAGCAATGAAACTAAGTGTTTCTGCTTCTTAGCAGGTCACGAATCATTTGCGGCTGCTGAAGGCGCAATTGGTATTGCTAAAAAAGCCAACAAAGTGAGAAAAGAACCTCTTAGAGTTATTCTCAATGGTTTAGGTAAAGATGCAGCGAAAGTAATTTCTAGAATAAACGGCTTTACCCACGTTGAAACTAAGTTTGACTACTTCACAGGTAAAGTAGAAGTTGTTAATGAGACTAAATATGGCAACAATCCAGACCGCTTAGCAGTTAGATGTTTTGGTGCGGACGATGTGAGAGAAGGCGTGGCCATCATGCATCTTGAAGGTGTTGATGTTTCCATTACTGGTAACTCCACGAACCCAACCCGTTTCCAACACCCAGTTGCTGGAACATACAAAAAAGAATGTGTTGAACTAGGAAAAAAATACTTCTCTGTTGCTTCTGGTGGTGGTACTGGTAGAACTTTACACCCAGACAACATGGCCGCTGGTCCAGCTTCTTATGGCATGACTGATACCATGGGCAGAATGCATAGCGATGCCCAATTCGCTGGTTCTTCTTCCGTCCCAGCTCACGTTGAAATGATGGGACTTATCGGCATGGGTAACAACCCAATGGTGGGCGCCACTGTTGCGGTCGCAGTTTCCGTTTCACAAGCTTTGAACAAATAATAGTTAACCATCGTTTTTATAAAATCAAAAAAAGGATCTCGGTTCGAGATCCTTTTCATTGTCCATTAATTGCACATCATAAATAATGAGTAAACTATTTTTTATCTATTCTTTTTAGGAATTGTATAAGTGTCTACTGGAATAAGTTCTTCGCCCACCGTGGTTGGAAGTTTAAAAGCGTTAACTTCTAATTCCTCTCCTTTAACTTTTACATTAACAAACGAACCAGGTCTTATATCTTCTCTAACTTCAAAGATATTGGTTTGATAAGAATTGGTTCCTGGTTCATAAAATTTAGGACCAGTAGCACCAACCATTGAAAAAATCGTTCCATCTTCAATTGGTGTTGTATCTAATGTTTTTAGATCGTTTACAGTTTCGTTACCAGTTAAGGCGATTGGATTAGTGCGTCCATAGCAGTGGTCGTGTCCGTAGAAGACAGCGTCAACCTTATATTCACTGATAATTCCAAGGAATGCTTTTCTAACGTTTGGTTCTTTCCATTCACTATCATTTTCATTTTGGAATGGACCAATATGCATTGTTACAACAATAAATTCTGCATCATTCTGTTCGTCTAAGACATTTCTTAACCATTCAGCTTGTGGAGCATAGGCATCATCAGTAACCATGGTGTTTAATGAAACAAGCAACAAATTGTTATAACGGAAATAATAAGAATTTGACTTATTCACATCATTCTGAACAAAACCATTATTTGGGAAAGTGGTAAATGCGTTAAAAATTGTTGCTTGACCGAACTTATAGACGTTATCATTTTGGTTGTTTTCATATGTATCATGATTACCTTGCGTAGTGGCAACGATTTTATACTTATTAAATTCAGAAGCAGCCTCAGTATAGCTCTTGATTTCTGAAGGTCGTTTACCAATATCATCGACTAAGTCTCCCGCTAAGAAGAAAAATCTATGATCTTCATCATATTCGTTTGCTGCATTAAATGTGTTAATCATGTCATTATGATCATCATCTTGTGGGTCTGCTGCCACTGTGAATGAAAAATCTGCTCTATCACCCTCGGCGGTCAAATGATAGTAAGTGTCTGACCATGCATTATTAGCACCTACTCTATAAATGTATTGTGTTCCAGGCTCTAAATCTGAAATTTCTGCCTTATAAACACCGTTTTTGTCGTATTCACCAACTACTGCTGTATTGATGTCAAGCTTTCTATATGCAGCTTCAACATTGTGCGCATAAGTGAAATCCGTATCATCGGGAGTGGTGATTTGCACTCTTTGATTTGTTGAACCATCAATGTTTTGCCATTGAACCACTAATTCACTAGAAGCATCGCCTCCAAAATTATTGGTAATGAACATTGGTTCATGATGTTCTGAACCATCATCTTCATATTGTTCAATGACTCTGCTGCTTGAAGATGGTTGGCTTCCACAACCCACAATACACAGAGCTGAGACAATGCCAATTAAAAAAAATTTAACTCTTTTCATTTTGTACTCCTTTCAAGTTATTTAGTACATTTCTATGAACAAATTACTTCATATTAAAAGTATCATAACACATGATTTTAAATGGGAAAGATAAATTATTATGAAAATGACTATATAAAATCATGATAATACGTAGATTATCTCTTATTTTTTCGTTGTTTAATAGTACTTTACAATAGATTGCCATTTGTTTATATCAAACAAAACAAACATTTATTCAATTATTTCGGCTATATCAGCAAGAAATTTTTCGCGTTTTTCAAGCGTATCTGCTTCCATGAAACTGATGTGACGCCATTCGGAATCACCGATTCCAATTTGTTTTAAGGTTGCTTGCATGAAGGTCTTCTTAATTGCATCTCCAGCAAATGATTCAATAAACCACTGCGTTGAAGAAGCGGTTGTGAAGATATAGGCTTTTTTAATAAAAGTTAATATGCCCTCCATACCATTGGCGGTAAAGATATAAGCAAAGTCTTTCTTCATGACTTTATCGATAAAGCCTTTGACTATAGCTGGTAAGTCGTTCCACCAGATAGGAAAAACAAAGACTAAGCGATCAGCCTTTTTAATCATTTCTTGATACTTAGTAACAAGGGGATCTGCTGTCTTGCCAGCAAAAAACAAACTTAGTTCAATTGCATCATAAGCAGGATTAAATTTGTCGGCATAAAGGTCAATGACCTCATAGGGGTGTTTTTTGTTTTCTAAACTTTTTGTAAGTGTATTCAAAATAGCGTGGTTAAAACTTTTTTCGTAAGGGTGGGCATAGACAATTAAATATTTCATAGATTAATTCTCCTTATATATTTATTTTCACATAGTAAATACTTTTCTTCCATTAATGTGCATATAAAAATGATAGAAATCTAACTAATAAGCTTTCTTTTTTATGCGCAACTTAACCTTTTGTTTTATAATGAGATTAAGTTAATTTTATTTTTTTATATAGTATCAATGATATCTCATTGCATCAAAGGAGATTTTTTATGTCTAATAAACACACGAATTGGTATAAGAATGCTGTTATTTACCAAATATATCCTCGCTCTTTTTGCGATGGTAATAACGACGGATTAGGTGATATTCCTGGCATTATTTCCAAACTCGATTATTTAAAACAATTAGGAGTTAACTGTGTTTGGCTTTCTCCTATCTATGATTCTCCACAAAAAGATAATGGTTATGATATTGCTAATTATCGCGATATTTATCCACCATTTGGCACATTAGAGGATTTTAAGTTAATGCTTTCTGAAATGCACAAAAGAGGCATTAAATTAATCATGGATTTGGTTGTTAATCATACTTCTGACCAACATCAATGGTTTAAAGAAGCTATTAAAGACAAAAACTCACCATATAGAGATTATTATATAATAAGAAAAGGTAAGAAAAGTGGCACAAAACCACCGAATAACTGGACTGGTTTTTTCGGCGAGAAGGCTTGGTCAAGAATCGGGGATACAGAGGATTGGTACTTACGTTTATTTGCCAAAGAACAACCGGACTTAAATTGGGAAAACGAAAAAGTGCGTGAAGAAGTAATCGATATACTTCGTTACTGGTTGGATATGGGGGTTGACGGCTTTAGATGTGACGTCATTACATTAATTAGCAAAAAGCAAGATTTCAAAGATAGATTCCCTTCGCTCGTTTTAGTAGGAAGAGATGCTTACGTCAATGGCCCTAGACTTCATGAATATCTTCATCTTTTGTATGAAAAGGCTTTTAAAGACTATGACTGCATGACTGTTGGTGAATCGGTTTTATGTTCTTTGAAAGACACGATAAAGCTAGTCAAACCTGAACGAGAAGAACTCGATATGATTTTTAACTTTTCCCATACGGATGTTGATAACTTCTTTGGTGTGAAATATTTGCACCGCAAGTTCTCACTTAATAGATTTAGAAAAAGACTTAGTAAATATCAATTTGGTCTAGCTAATGGTAATGGTTGGAATTCTTTATTTATCGAAAATCACGACCAAAGAAGAAGCGTTGGCCGTTTTGGAACAGACGATGGTGAACAACGTATAGTGTCCGCGAAAATGATCGGGACAACCTACTTCTTACTTTCTGGTACACCATTTATTTATCAAGGCCAAGAAATTGGTATGACTAACGCTAACTATGAAAATGTTGAAGATTATCAAGACGTTGAGCTTCACAATATGGTGGCGATGACTAAAAAATCATGGTTTTATCGTTTGCTCATTGGTAAGCACCTATTTTCCGTTTCTCGAGATAATGCTAGAACGCCAATGCAGTGGAATGATGGTGAATTCGCTGGCTTTTCAAAAGTTGAGCCATGGCTAAAAGTAAATGACAATAAATATTATATTAATGTAGAAGAAGCAAAGCGCGATCCTGATTCGATTTTTTGTCATTATCAGAAATTAATAGAACTAAGAAATAAATATCCCGTCACCATTGATGGCGAATATAAACTAATCCATAAAAACAACAAAAACGTTTATACCTATGTTAGAGAAAATAATAGTAGCAAACTTATCGTTATTTCTAACTTCAAAAATAAAGCAGTAAATAATCCTGCAGTTAATGATGTTAAAGGCTTTGCCCTTATTCTTTCAAACTATGAAAGTAATGACGAAAAGACACTCAAACCATACGAAACAAGAGTGTACTATAAGGAGAATTAAGTATGATTAAACAAGTTGGTAATTATTTTGTCATTGAAACAAAAAATCTCTCTTATATTTTTCATAATAATAAGGTTGGCTATTTAGTAAATGATTATTTCGGTAACAAGATTAAAGTTGATGAGCAAAGCATCGAAAATCTTGGTTTGAAAGAAGCTTTTCCCAAAGGAACTGCCACAGTAGTAGACGAATCAGTTGACCCATTATTTTCTCCCGACAATCAATTGTTAGAATATTCATTTGCTGGCAAAGGAGACAATAAAGAACCCGCTTTAATTGTTAAAAACGAAAAAAGAGGCTATGTCATGGATTTTAGGTTTGTCAAAGCCAAAATAAATAAAAAAATCAAAGATATCACAGTTCTTCCAATGCCAAATCATTTAGACGAGGAATTAATTATTACCTTAAAAGATACAACTTTAAATATAGTTTTAGAGTTACATTATTACATCGCTAATGATTTTGATGTCATAGTAAGAAATACCGTACTAATTAATAACGAAAAAGAAGTTTTGTCTCTTAGAAAAATTTCCTCATTACAATTTGATATGATTAACAAAAATTTTGAAGTATTGAATCTTAATGGTGCATGGATTGGCGAAACTCACCCAGAAAAGCAAAAACTACATCGTGGCATTTACATTAACGATTCAAAAAGTGGTTTGTCATCCAACTATCACAATTCTTTCTTTTTATTAAAAGAAGACAAAGCCACAATGGATTATGGTGAAGTTTATTGTTTTAACTTGATGTATTCTGGCAACCACCAAGAGCTAGTGGAACTTAATGCTTATGATCATGTCCATATTCAATGTGGTATTAATCCAACTTTCTTTGATTACAAACTAAATAAAAAGCAATCTTTCATTACTCCGTTTGCTCTCATGACTTATTCATCAAAAGGCTATAACCTTTCCTCGCAAAGAATGGCAGATTTTATTAATGCCTGTGTTATAAACAAACACTTTGCGGGGCGTCTTCGGCCAGTGTTGATTAATAACTGGGAAGCGACTTATTTTAATTTTAACGAAGCGAAACTTATTAGCATTGCTAAAAAGGCAAAAAAGTTCGGCATAGAATTATTCGTCCTTGATGATGGATGGTTTGGTAGACGAACTAACGACACCAAAGGTTTAGGCGATTATGATGTGAACAAAAAGAAATTACGTCATGGTCTAAATGGCTTAGCTAAAAAAATAAATAAACTAGGTCTGAAGTTCGGTCTATGGATGGAACCAGAAGGCATATCGGTTGATTCTTCAATATTTGAACAACATCCAGAGTATGCAATCACACTGGAAGGCGTCAAACCTTCTACTGGTCGTCATCAATTGGTGATGAACTTAGCTAAAAAAGAAGTACAAGATTATATTATTAATCGTGTTTCTGAAGTTTTAGAAAGTGCGAATATTGAATATGTCAAATGGGATATGAATCGCAATATTACCGATTTTCCTGGTACCGGACAATTTCATCATGACTATGTTTTGGGTTTGTATCGCGTTTTAGAAACGATTACTAGCAAATTTCCTAGTGTTCTATTTGAAAACTGCTCTTCTGGAGGTAATAGGTTGGACTTAGGAATGATGCATTATTTCCCACAAACGTGGGCAAGTGATTGTTCTGATCATTATGAGAGAATATCAATTCAAGGTGGCTTATATTATGGCTATCCTCTTTCATGTATCACGGGCCACGTTTCTTCTCATCTTAATCACCAGCTCTTAAGAGATACTTCGTACGCTGATAAGTTTCCAGTCGCTGCTTTTTCTTGTTTGGGCTATGAACTAGCTTTAGATGAAACTACTTCGCTACAAGAAAAAGTTATCAAATCCCAAATATCTTTTTATAAAGAGCATCGTGAACTATTACAGTACGGAAACTTTTATAAATTAAAAGAAAAACAATATGAAGGAGATTCGGCTGTTTGGATGGTTAAATCTAAAGATAATAAAGAGGCGATCATTGGTTACTTCAATGGTTTACAAAGCGCCACTCCGAAAGAAACTATAATACGTAATCTCGGTCTAGAAGAAGGAAAGAAATATCAACTCAGTGTATTTGCTCATGAACACGAATTAAAAGAATTTGGTTCCTTAGTCAATATGGTTTTACCTTTTCATATTAATCCTGATGGCATGCTAATGCGCATCATTAATAAATTTAAGACAATTCCAAAAGAAAACGATAATTACGTTTTGGATGGTTCAATTTTGAATAATGGTTTGATTTTAAAATCAGAATGGGCTGGCAATGGAATTAGCGAAAATGTCCGAGTTTTGAAAGATTTTGGTAGTCGTCTTTATTTCATTAAAATGATACAATAATTGCAACAAACATAACTTGAAAGGAAAAATTACGTATGGGATTTTTCAATTTGACGAAAACTTATTCCGGCGATATTCCACCACGAAGTACGACTGCAACATATACTTCTGTTAGTGCTTTTAGAGATGCGTGTTATCAACTTGTCAGCGCTTTCTTAATTACTTACATTACTTTCTCGGGATTATTATCCATGGACCCAAATACTTATTTAGCACAAATGGGTGTTATTTCGATTATCATTGTTGTTTGTCGTATATGGGACGGCATTAACGATCCAATCATGGGATGGATAATTGAAAAATTCCAATTCAAATGGGGCAAGTATAAACCATGGATATTTATTGGTGCTCTAATTAATAGTGCCGTAGTTTTAACCTTATTCTTAGCCCATCCACAAGGAAATGATGGTTGGGATTATGTCGTCTTGTTTGGTATCTTTTATTTTCTATGGGATATTGCTTGGACGATTAATGATATTGCCTATTGGAGTATGCTCCCATCCTTAACTAGTGACGAGGCAAAAAGAAACAGCATTACTTCCATTATGCAAATTTTTATTTCGATTGGTGTTTTTGCAGTTTATGGTGCGGTTCCACTTCTAGTTGGTAACCCAACTGCGGGCTCAGATGCTCAGCAAGTTTATGGTCGAATTGCAATCGTTGTCACACTATTATATTTGATATCTCAAATTGTCTTATGTATCGTCGCCAAAGAACATGTTAGAGACGAAGCCATAAAAAAGAAAGAGCAAGAGGACGTTAAGTTTTCTGATATGTTTACTCTACTTAAAAAGAACGATCAATTTAGAGTGAATATCATTTCAATTTTCCTTAATTATTTAGCTTCAGGTACACTGGTAGCTTTTGCGATGTATTATTGCTATTTAGTGTTTGGTTATGGTTCTTCTAAAGGTGGGAACATTTCCTTTATGTTGACGGTTATGTATGCTATCTCGACCTTAGTGTCCCAAGTTTTATACGCAATCTTCTCCAAAAAATTTACCAGAAAACAAATTTATAGAGTTGCAGCCTTATTTGTTATCGCTGGTTATTTGATCTTCTTCTTTACCGGCTTCCCAATTTTTGGATTTATACCGGCTGAAAATATGCCTTGGCTTATTTATATTGGCGCTTTGCTTTTATTTTTTGGGCAAGGTTTGGTATCGGTCGCTATTATCGTTCAAATGCAATCCACAATTGAATATAACGAACTTAATACTGGCGAAAGAAAAGAAGCTATCGTTTCTTCTATGCGCGCATTGGTGGCTAAATGGGCTTCTGCGGTACAACAAGGATTAATATATGCTACATTAGCTCTTTGTGGCTTATACGCCTTAACGACGACTATTTCCGATTATGAAAATACCTTGCACGCAGGACTTGATACGACTGAAGCATATCAAGCTATGGAAATGGCATTAAGCAGTGCGAGCAATCCTCAGTTCATCGGTTTAGGTATCGGTATGCTTATCGTCCCTTTAATCTTAATTATTTTAGCCATCTTTATGTGCACGAAAGTATTTAAGATTGATGAAAAGAAATATGCAGAAATTACCGCTCAACTTAAGGCCAGAAAATAAGTCATCCTTTCATAATTTATATTTACTAGCAAAGAGACCGATGACTAAGGTTTCTTTTGATTTGAATTAGTAAAAGTGGAGTAAACTTTTTCATAAAAAAATATCTGATTCCGTAGAACCAGATATTTTTATTAAATGAATGTCAATTATTCAGCAGCGACTTGTTTGCCTTCAACAGCTTCGGCTGGTGCTGCGGAGACTTTGAATGCTAAGTTGCCCCAGAATTCATTCATATCAGAAGCGCTTGCAGCTGGATTGGCGTAAACGTTAACCAACTTATTATTATAAACATAATTATCGTTGATTGCGCTATCCATCTTGGCATCTGCTTGTTTGTTTTCTAAGAGATTTAAGTGTGTGTTGTAGTTATTTCCTGCAACGACAAAGTCGATATCAAAGTTGATATAAGCTTTATCTTCTTCAATTGTAAAGAAGAACACACTAATTCTAGTGTCGCCCCATGAACCACCGACTTGTTGTAAATTGATGTATGGAGTGAGTGCTTCTAAGTAAGCTTGATCAACTTCAGCTGTTTTCAATCCACCGACTTTAGCATAAATGTGACCATCATCGTGTTTAAAGACACTTGCTTCTTCTAAAGAAACTGGTTGAAGTCTATCGAGAACTAATGTAGCGGTTTCACCAACTTGTTCATCTTGACGGACATAGAAGGAAAAATCCCCACCTTTAACTCTAGCAGAGTTGGAAATAGCACCGACTTGTGCATAGTAACCTTTAGCACCAGCGTAGACTTGATAGTAGCCATCTTTGAGTCCTTCAAAACCTGAAACTGGTATTGTGACTGTGAATGCGCCTTCGGCGATGACAGGAGCATAGGTGTATGCTGTATCGGCTGGAGTTTCGCCTGCGCCAAGCCAAGCAATGGCTGTATCGGCGGCATCAAGAGCAATTTCTTTTAAGCCTAAAGCGAATTTTGCATCGGCTTCGGTAAAATTAGCGATGGAACCTTTAAGAATAATATTGGCTACACCTTCAGTAGAACCAAGACTTAATTCAGTAATTGCTAATGCTTTTACTGGAGCTCTTGAAGTGGACGAGACCACTTTTGAAGAAGATGAAGCAGCTGGTTTAGAACTAGTTCCTGGATTTGCCGGAGGAGTACAAGCGGCCAAAACCATAAGACATGTGGCGCTTAAAACAGCGACCATTTTTGTTTTTGACATAAAAAATTCCTTTCTTTGAAAAATTCGTATGTATATGTATCGACGTACATATTTAACGAAAATATAATACCATGCAGTCATAATTAAATAAAAGAATTATGCAACCACAAAATAAATTTTTTATAAATAAAATTATTAACTACAAAAATCTAGAAATATTTATTCTAAATTTTACAATAATAAAAAAATAAAGCAAATATCGTTTTTTGTGATATGACAGTCGATTTATGAAAAACAATTAAAATTATCGTTAATTTATAAATTAACAACATAAACTTTTATCATTTTAATTTAATAAATAAAACCCCACAAAAGTGGGGTTTATCGCTAATATGGTGCCCGGGACCGGAATCGAACCGGTACGGTATCGCTACCGCAGGATTTTAAGTCCTGTGCGT
>CAZSEU010000001.1:0-90105 GCA_964606005.1 uncultured Staphylococcaceae bacterium | reverse complement strand
AAGGGTGGTCCAGTTGGTTTAGAAACCTTAGCATCTGCAACCGGTGAAGAAATCGATAATTTAGAAGACGTTTATGAACCTTATTTACTGCAAATTGGCATGATTGATCGCACCGCTCGCGGTCGTGTCGCTACCGATAAAGCCTTTGCTCATCTCAAGATCAAATATCAGGTCAAATTATTTTAATAATTTAACTATAAATTAGTTTACATATGAACAAGAGAATCTTGTTCTTATTTTTTTATTTTTCGTGCGATAAAATTGTTGAATTACTAACGTAATTAGGGTATATTAAGCATTGACGTCGCTGTGTAGGTAATGTTTACACACGTATTATGGGAGGATTTAGATATGCGTAGATTATGGTCACATATTATTATAGCCGCAACTTCGCTATTAATGATTGGAGCAACCTTCGCTACCGTACTTACAAATATTAACAGTAATATTGAGTTTTCATCCGGTAAAGAATTGGTTTTCCGCGTTATGCAAAAAGATGAGGACGGAAACATCGATAGAGATTTTGATTTTGCCAATAACGAAGCAGTCAAAAAAACTGCGAAAATTATGGAGGATAGATTGAAAACCGCTGAAATTACTCAATACAAAGTTGAGACTCAGGGTTTCGATACTGTCAAAGTTAGTTTCGTGCAAGATACAGATCAACAATATGAAATTATCAAAAACTATTTATCATTCAATGCCACACTAGCCATTTCCAACTCAAAGGATACATATGCATTGGCATCCGAATTCTTAAATGAAGGTAATAAAGCTTATTTAGAAGCTACTGATACTGGTTTCCCAGCTATTGTCATTCCAATCGATTACGAAAACGAAATGTTCCAAGCAGTTTATACCGAAGCCAAAGAAATGGTGGATAACGGTACTGGTGAAGTCGTTCACGAGCACGAACACGAAGATGGAACCGAACACGATGATGAAGAAGGCACCGAAGAACGTACTGCTTATTTGTATGTTTGGTACGACTATATCGAAGACTATTATTCATATTCAAAAATAAATTCTGAAAGTCCTGATACCTATGATCCAATTATTGCTGGCAAAATCTTAATGACTTTCGATGCTGCTAACCCCTTTATCGATGACGAAGATAGAACTGCTCTTAGAGCATATGTTCGTTCTCAAGAACAAGCAGAAGCAACTGAAATTACTCCCGAACAAATTAGAACTGCTTATGAAAATGGCCGTTACTTTGTCAACTTAGTTAACGCTGGCGAAATGCCTTATCACGTTGAATATCTCTTTTCCGATAAGGCTGACTTATGGGTCGAAGACTTATTCTCCTTAGGTAGTCACATGACTGTTGCTTGGAGTAGAATCTTCATCGCAACCATCGCTGCTATTGTTGTTACCACATTATTATTAGTTTATTTCTTCCGCTTAGGAGCTCTTAGCGTGACTGTTTCTAGTCTTGCTGCTACATTCTCTGCATTAATATTCATCGTTGCTTTTGGTGCTGAATTTAATGTCGCTGCGATTGTCGGTTTAATTGCTGTGGCAATTACGTCTATCGTTTCTGGCATCATCCATTTAACAAAGTTAAAAGAAGAATGCTATCGCGGTAGAACATTGAAGAAAGCTAATGCTGAAGCAAGTAAAAAATCTGTCTTGCCAATCGTTGATGTCCACGTCGTTCTTATTGTATTAGGCGTTGGCGCATATTTGTTTGGTGGTGTGATTATGAAAGCCTTTGCCGTAGCAACAATTATCGGCGGCTTAACTTCTTTGCTCATTAACTTAATTGTCTTACGTGGCCTATTATGGCTTGTCACCAACGAACAAAAACTTGCATCTCGCTATGATTTGTTTGATGTCGCTCCAGAACAAGTACCGAATGCGTTAGAAGAAGAAAAACAAAAATTCTTTGGTCCTAATGCTGATAAGGACTATAGCAAATACAAAAAACCATTTTCTATTGCTGGTTTATTATTGTTGCTCGCTTCTGTTGCTGGCTTAATCACCTTTGGTGTTCTTAATGATGGTGCGGTTTATAACACCTCTTCCGTCAACGGCAACAGCCAAGTTTATGTCGAATATACAACAACCACTAGAGATAACACAGCTTTAACTACTGAAGTCAAAACTAAACTTGATACTTTACTTGACCGTGCATACTTAAACGATGCTAAGTTAGTTAATCAAGTCGAACTTGAAAACTTCGTCTACACATATCGCTATGAAGCAAATGCTTCTGGTTTCGATACAATTTATTACGCCTACTACCGTATCAACTTCAGCAAACCTTTATCTGGTGAAGAAATCATTACTTATAAAGATGCTAACGGCAATGTATTATTCACCGAAGAGGCAACAACATTTTTCGATGATAGTACATTAAATTCAAATAGTGGCGCTAACCTTAACTTTGATGTTAACGTTAATATTTCCCTAAAGGACAGTATCCGCGTTAATGCTGATCAACCAGCTTTCTTGCCAATTTTCTTAGCCACCTTATTTAGCTTAGGTGTGAGCGGCTTATATCTTTTATTAAGATATCGCTTAACTCGCGGCTTAGCGACCATCGGCTTAACAATTGGTTCAATGACTATTACTGCTGGAATATTCTCATTATTACAATTCTTACCTGTCACTTCATATGTCAGTGTCGCTTTACCTCTTACCGCCTTATTCGTCTCATTATTACTCATTGTATTAATGAATAAGGAAAGATCAATGCTTCAAGAAAATCGTCTCAAAGATAATTCTTACGAAACGCGCAGTGAAATATTAAACAAAGCGACTTCATTATCCTCAACACCAATGATTATCGCCTTTGTCATCGTCTTATATTTAGGCGTCAACTATTTCGCCTTTACAGTCGATCTCATGTCATGGGTCTTCTTGCTCGTTTTGATCGGAGCAGTGGTGTCCATCGGTGCGGCTTTATACTTGTTTGCACCAACGGCCAATTACTTATTCAAAGCTTTTTCTAGAGTGGGTGAATACTTACCTAAAAAACCAAGCAAGAAAAAGAAAGCTCGTCCAACTCGCGTCAATAAATCAGCCGAGCCTGAAGAAGCGATCTTCATCGGTATTAACGACTATTAGGAGAAAAAGGCTGCCTAACCCGCGGCCTTTAATTTTATAAAATTATGGAACCTTTATTTAATCGCTTATTAAATTATTACCATCTGTCAGAAGATGAGTACGACCAATTAGTCCGTCCTGTGACGACTACATCTTTTATTGGTGATCATGAGTTCGACAATATGGATGATTGTGTGGCTTTGTTAAAAAAAGCGATGTCTCAAAATAAAAAGGTATTTATATATGGAGACTATGATTGCGATGGAGTGATTTCTATCTCGATTTTAGTAAAGATGTTCGACCTATTAAATTACCCTATTGCTTATCATGTACCAAATCGATATTTAGATGGTTATGGCTTAAACGCAAAACGAGCTGAAGAGATTGTTAATTCAGGCTATGAATTCATTATTACAGTCGATAATGGTGTGACTGCTTTCGAAGGTATAAATTACGCTAAGGAGCACGGTTTGGACGTCTTAATTATCGATCATCATCAGCCTGATGCCCTCTTACCAAATGCCGATGCAATTTTGCATCCACAAATTTCGAATTTTGGTTCAACGCCAACTAGTGCTGGTTTTACGACATTTATGTTTGCTAAAGCAATACTCGGTAGATTTGAACCATATTTGTCCGTATTGGCGGCTATTTCACTTATTTCAGACATGATGCCGTTAGTCGATTATAACCGTGATTTCTTACGACTTGTCATTGCTAATTATCAAGACCATCTTTATCCAAGTATCGACTTATTAAAGGAAAACGAACCTTTTAACGAAGTGACCATTGGCATGAAGATTGCTCCTAAACTTAATGCGGTCGGGCGACTGATTGATAACGATAAAGATTTACGAAAAACAATCGAGTTTTTAACAAGCGATGATTCTGAGTTAATCTTAAACTACAACGCATGGATTAATTCAGTTAACGACGAGAGAAAAGATGTCACTAAAAATGCCAGTGAAAATAGCAAGGAAGTCGATATCTCTGAAGCGGCAATTGTCGCTCTTGTCCCAGAAAAAGAAGGTGTTATTGGTTTAATCGCTAATTCGTTTTTGAAAAAATACCATAAACCAACTATCATCTTTGCTTTAGATCAAACTGGCGAATTTTATAAAGGCTCATGTCGTTCCCCAAAAGGGTTTAACGTCGTTGATGCTTTTAATCAATTAGAAGACTTAATGGAAGCTTCTGGCGGTCATTCGATGGCCGGAGGTTGTACGATAAAAAAACAAAACTTTGACGAGTTTAAAACCCGTTTTATTGCGCTAGCACAACAAACAATTTTTGAAGAAGAAGTTGAAGAAGTTATTCCTTTATACTTAAACGAAATCACTTTTGAAAACTTTGATTTGATTAATACTTTTTCACCTTTTGGCGAAAATTGGCCTTCTCCAAAATTCATGCTCTCGCGTATACGCGTCGCTTCACTGATGTATTCGCGCGATGGTAAACATGTGTTAACCGCAATTGGTAATAACGCCAAAATTAGTGGCTTTTATTTCTCAAAGGAACAATTATCTCAATACCAATTCGTAAACTTAATTGGTACTATGCGCTTATCGCGCTATTACAATCGCACTTCACTAGAATTTTTAGTTAGTGAAATTATTAACAGCGAAAAAACAGAAAATGTGTAATACTTAAATTATGAAAAAAAATCTCGCTATTTTGTTGCCATTATGTATCTTAACGCTCACCGCGTGTGAGGACTTTAATTTTGGTTTTAATCAAGGTGGTACTCATGAGCCTGGGCTAGACAAAAGTATTCCAGTTACTTCCTCAAACCCAACCTCATATTCTTATTATGCAGGTGACTTATTTGACGAAGAAGACTATGCCACTAACTTTGTTATTACGTTTACTGGCATTGAGAAAAACGCTTCTAACTTAACTGATTTAGAAAAGTTAAATGAATATGTATCAGTAAATGATGATAACGTTGAAGTTTTACTTAGTGAGCCTAGATATTTGGGCACTAAAGATGACGGTTCATTATTTTTAGGAACAAAGGTGGCTGGTAGCGACGGCTCGTTTAACATGACTTTTAACGTTGCAGCAGAGGCAGTACTTATTGAAGCTGCTCCATATAGTTATGTTAATAACGCATACAACCAAGAAGAAGTCGTGGTCGACGCAAGTGTAGCAATTGCTTTAAATGATTCTAGTTATATCCTATTGGCCGAAGATTTACTTGATGAGGATAGTACAGAAGTAGTGACTACTGAATGTAAGTATGAACTTCCAGAACAAAGTGAAGATGTCACTATTAAGGTTGCGAATGGCCGCGCTTTAATCAAAAAAATAACTGTTTATTATAGTTAGATAAAAATTTTATCTACTTACGCGATAATTCATTGACTTTTTGTTGTTTTAACATTTTAATATGTTAGTATTTTAGACGTTAGGAAAAAATTATGCTTTTCGGACGTTATATCAATCAATATTATTATAAATACGCCTTATTCTTCTTAATCGGTATAGCTGCTTTAATTGGCGTTGACTATTTACAATTACTAATTCCTGAATATTTAGGCGAAGTTGTCAGCATCTTGCAAAACAATGGTGAGACTGATCGCATTATTACTCTAGGTTTATATGTTTTACTCGTGGCGGGAGGACTTTTCCTCGGTCGTTTTATTTGGCGAATCACTCTTTTTGATGCTTCTTATCGAATCGAAACTGACTTGCGCAAACGCATGTTCTTAAAAGCGGAAGCTTTGCCACGCCAATACTACCACGAAAACAAAGTCGGCGGAGTCATGTCTTGGTTTACCAATGACTTAGAAACACTCGCTGAATATTTTTCATGGGGCACATTAATGCTTGTTGATGCCATTTTCCTTTCGATCATTACTATTTATAAGATGATCAATCTTGATTTAGTGATGTCAATTATTTGCTTAGTGCCTCTTCTACTTATTGTAGCTTGGGGGGCTCTTGCAGAAAAATTTATCATGAATAAATGGCAGGATAGACAAAAAGCTTATGACTCTTTATACGACTTTGCGCAAGAAAACTTCACCGGCATTCGTGTTATTAAAGCATTTGTTAAAGAAGTGAACGAAATTCGCGCTTTTGCTAAAGTCGCTAGAAAAAATGCCGATGTAAATATTTCATTTGTGAAGTTATCAGTTTTGTTTGATGTATTTATCGAAATTGTTATTGCTTTAATCTTTGCCATGGTGGTGTTTTTCGGAGGGTGGTTTGCCTTGTCTTTTATTAATGACACTCCAGTCATCTTATTTGGCCACGCCATTGAGCTTAAAGCAGATAAGTTGATCGAATTTATCGGCTACTTAGACATTCTTATTTGGCCGATGATCGCCATGGGACAAATTATTACCATGCGGTCAAGAAGTAGAGTTTCGTTAAATCGTATTTCAGCTTTTTTAGATACGCCAATTGTCGTAGAATCTCCTGCTAATGCCATAAAATTAGAAGCTATTAATGGCGAGATTGAATATCGTAACTTTAATTTTGCCTTTCCAAACTCCAGTAGCGAAAGCTTGAAAAATGTTAATTTAAAAATTAATCCTGGTGAATCAGTTGGTGTCGTTGGCAAAATCGGTAGTGGCAAAACTACTTTAGTCAACGTTTTACTCATGATTTATAATCTCGAGCCTGGCACTTTGTTTGTCGATGGCCACGATATTACAACCCTTGATATTCACTCTCTAAGAAATCATATCGCTTACGTGCCACAAGATAACTTTTTGTTTTCCGATACCATTCAAAATAACATTAACTTTGGTTTAACTGAAGGCACTTTAGAAACAGCTAAAGCAGGAGCAGATTTTGCTGGCGTGGCTGATGATATCAATCATTTTTCTGAAGGCTATCAAACAATTACTGGTGAAAGAGGTGTGACGCTTTCTGGTGGACAAAAACAAAGAATTTCTATTGCTAGAGCCTATGTGAAAAATTCGCCAATTTTAATATTAGACGACTCTGTAAGTGCGGTCGATAGCAAAACCGAAGAAGCAATCTTGCACAACATTGCAAACGGAAGAAAAGACAAAACCACATTAGTGGTGGCCAGTCGCGTTTCTACAGTTGCCCATATGGATAAGATTATCGTCTTAAATGATGGACAGCTCGAAGCCTTTGATACGCCGAAAAACTTATTGAAAACTTCACCAACTTATCAAAAGATGGTTAAACTACAAGAATTAGAAAGAGAAGTGGAAGGAGGACAATATGACGGAAGATAATGAAAAACTTTTTGGTGACAAAAAGATTCCCATGAAAATCATGATCAAACGTCTGGCGAAGCTCATTATGCCAGAATGGAAGTCATTCCTTTTAGCTTTGATTTTAATTTTTTTCAATGTCCTCGTCGACATTGTTCTCCCTTTAACTTTACGCGAAGTAACTAATACCTTGGGCAAATTATCTACCCCTGCATGGTTACAAGTTACACCATTTATTTACATCATTATTATTTCTGTTGGTTTCTTTGTTCTTTCGGTTATCGGACAAATATTTGTTTATATTGAAAGCATCATTTTACAAAAAACCGGACAAAGAATTGTTTATAGACTTCGCATGGAAGTGTTTACGCACATCGAAAATATGTCCCAAAACCAATTTAATACGATGCCAGTGGGGTCTTTGGTGACACGAGTGGCTAACTATACCACTTCAATGAGTGATTTGTTCACCAACGTTGTTGTTTCTTTGTTACGTAATATCTTAACGATAATCGGTGTTTATAGCGTTATGTTTTATCTTTCTTGGAAACTATCGTTAATTTTGTTCGGTTTCGTGATTTTGGTATTTGTCGCTTCATTCATTTTCCGCGCGATTATCACTAAAATTTGGCGCAAAGAAAGACAATACACTTCGGAACTTAACGCATTCTTAAATGAAAATCTTTCCGGGATGAAAATTACGCAAATCTTCAATCAAGAAAAGCGCAAGGAAGCAGAATTTACAGTTAAAAACGAGCAGTTAAGAGATACTAAATTTAAAGCAGTTATGGCGTTTGCTACTTATCGTCCATTTATTACTTTCTTATATTTTAGTGCTCTTTCGGTCACCTTCTTAGTTGGTGTGGCTTTAGCCTTGGGAGCTGGAGAAATCGTTGCTTTCTATTTATATTTATCTAGATTTTTTAATCCAGTACAAAACATTGCTGATCAACTAAATCAAATCCAAAAAGCGATGACTTCAAGTGAAAGACTATTTAACCTGCTTGACGTTCAACCCGAATCACTCGATAAAGAAAATCCAATTCGTGTCGACTCTTTCAGCGGCAAGATTGAATTTAGAAACGTTTGGTTTGCTTATAAAGAAGATGAATGGATCTTAAAAGACGTCTCATTTATTATCAAACCTAAGCAAACGGTTGCTTTTGTCGGTGCGACTGGTGCTGGCAAAACGACAATTCTTTCACTAATTGTAAGAAATTATGAAATCCAAAAAGGACAAATCTTTATTGATGACATTGATATTGCTGATATCGAAGTGAAATCTTTAAGAAAAGCCGTCGGGCAAATGCTTCAGGATGTTTTCTTATTCACCGGCACAATTAGAAGTAACATCACCCTTCACGATGATTCATTTACTGATGAACAAATTAAAGAAGTATGTACTTATGTCAACGCCGATAAGTTCATTGATAAATTACCAAAAGGATTAGATGAGGAAGTCATTGAAAGAGGCGAAAATTTCTCGCAAGGTCAAAGACAACTTCTTTCTTTCGCGCGCACCGTTTTACATAAACCGCAAATTCTCATCTTGGATGAAGCAACAGCCAATATTGATACCGAAACTGAAAAGCTTATTCAAGATTCTTTAGAAAAGATCAAAAATATCGGCACTATGCTCGTGGTTGCTCACCGGCTTTCAACTATTCAAAATGCTGATCAAATCATTGTATTACAAAATGGTCAAGTCATTGAACAAGGCACACATCAAGCCTTACTGAAGAAAAAAGGTTACTACCACAAACTATTCCTTCTTCAATTCACTGATTAAGTTTAGGTTGATTAATAGCGATTTTTCTTTATTTTCTTTGGAAAAAGAAAGAAATGTTTTAAAATATATTTTATGGAGAATCAAAAAATCTTGATTAACGGTGGTTACCCGTTACACTCTTTCCAAGAAGTTGAAGACATCTACATGCTTTATATCTCGTCTAAGGAAGATAGAGCAAGAATTTTAGATGCCTATAACTTTATTGTGGATAAACATAAAGACCAATTACGAAAGTCGGGCGAACCATATCATCATCACCTGATTGAAGTAGCATATATCTTAGCTTCTTTACAGTGCGGTCCTAATACAATAATTTCTGGCTTATTACATGACGTGGTCGAAGATACAGACGTCACTGTTGAAGAAATAAAAAAGCGCTGGGGCGAAGAAGTGAGTAAGATTGTTGATTCCTTAACCAAGATTCAACGTTTAAAACTTTCAAAAATTACTAGTGAAGAATTTGAAGCGGAAGATCACCGTAAAATATTTTTAGGCATGGCTCGCGATATTCGCGTTATTTTGATTAAGCTGGCCGATCGCTTACACAATTTAAGAACCTTAGGAGCGCTTTCTTTAGAAAGACAGCGCGCTATTGCAAAAGAAACGCTTGAAGTATTTGTTCCAATCGCCGAAAGACTCGGTTTGAATATTATCAAAAGCGAAATGGAAGATATTTCTCTTTCTTACCTTGAACCAGAAAAATATCAAGAAATTAAGCGTCTCTTAAGTAAGAAAACTAAAATATTACAAAAAAATCTCGATAACATTAAAAAAAGAATAGCTGATACGATGTTTCAAAAAGACATTCCTTTTGAGATTTCTTCCCGTATCAAATCAATTTATTCGATTTATCGAAAGATGTATATTAAAGATCGGCAATTTGAAGAAATCTATGATATTTTAGCCCTCCGCATTCTCACGGAGACAGAAATTCAATGCTACGAAATCTTAGGCATTATTCATCAAATGTATAAACCGGTGCCTGGTAGATTTAAAGATTATATAGCCATGCCAAAACCAAACATGTACCAATCGTTACATACGATTATTGTCGGTGGTGATGGTAACTTCTATGAAGTGCAAATCAGAACTCAAGAAATGGACAACATCGCCGAAACCGGGATCGCCGCGCACTGGGCTTATAAAGAGGGTGGCTATAGCTCTCAAGCCGAACAAAAAGAAATTGAAAATAAATTACACTGGTTTAGAGACTTTGTCTCTTTATCCAATGATAGCGAAGATGATAACGCTGCTGCCTATATGGATGCGCTTAATCGCGATATTTTTGAGTCGCACATTTACGTTTTTACCCCGAAAGGCAAGGTTATCGAACTGCCTAGTAACTCCACGCCAGTAGACTTCGCTTATCGTATTCATACTAAGGTTGGCGATCAATGTGTCGGCGCATTAGTTAACGGCATGATGGTGCCACTTAATACCGTATTGAAAACTGGAGACATGGTGGAAATCAAAACTTCGAGCAAATCAGTTGGTCCAAGCGAAGGGTGGCTTAACTTTGTCGTCAGTGGCATTGCCAAAACTTCAATCAGAAAATTTATCACTCGTAAAAATTCTGACTTACTAAAGGATGAAAAAATTGCCCGTGGTAAGCAAAGCTGTATCGATGCTTTCAAAGAAAGAGGTATTGATGAAGCCGAAATGATGAAAATGTTTAATAATAATGACAAATTTTTAGATTATTTCGGAGTCGAAGATTTAGATGAATTATTTATCGGTGTTTCCGGAAGAAAACCAACCGCCAACGCAATCATTGATTTTTTCAAAATAAAAAGAACTTTTGATTATACGAACTATACCAAACGTCGCGACTCCAAACTTGATACGACTCCGGTTTATTGCAAAGGGGCATCTGGCAGCATTGCGATAACTTTAGCTAATTGCTGTACGCCAATTCCAGGGGACGACATTATCGGTTATATTACTAGAGGTAAAGGGATTACCGTCCACCGCATTAATTGCCCGAACATCGTTAATGAAAAAGAAAGAGTAATCGACGTTTTCTGGAGAGACGATATTGAATTTGCCACTTATCCAGTTGATATACTTATCGAAGCAAGTGATCGAAATAACTTGCTCATGGAAATTATGTCTATATTTAATAACGCTAAATTAAGCGTTAATAACTTACATGCTAAAAGTAACCCCCAAAACTTATCAGCGACCATCAGCGCAACTATCATGGTATCTGATGCCAAACGTTTACATGATATTTTTGTCTTGTTAAAAGGTATTACTGGTGTTTATCGCGTTGGTCGAGTTATCCACTAAGGAGGAAAAAGACATGCAAATTAATAATGTTAAAGGTACTCACGATATCATCGGAGAAGAAGCCAATGGCTTCGCCTATATCGAAAACTTATTAAAACAAATTAGCGAACTTTTCGCTTTTAACGAAGTTAGACCGCCAGTTATTGAACATAGCGAACTTTTTGTGCGCTCTGTCGGTGAATCTAGCGACGTCGTTAGAAAAGAAATGTACACATTTAACGACAAAGCCAATCGTTCCATCACTTTGCGCCCTGAATTTACTGCAGGCATCATTCGTCTATTAGTGCAAAGCAAAATATTACTTACTAATGAACTGCCCTATAAAGCTTATTATTGCGGTCCTGTTTTCCGTTATGAAAGACCACAATTAGGCAGATATCGTCAATTTAACCAATTCGGTGTTGAAGCAGTTGGCATTGATTCACCTGAAATCGATGTCGAAGTCATCGCTTCAGCCTATACGATGTTGCAATCACTTAATTTAGAAAACGTGGTGCTTATCATTAATACTTTGGGCGACGAACAATCACGCGCTGCTTATAAAGAAGCACTCAAAAAGTATTTTGAACCTTATTTAGGTGATATGTGCGACGATTGTCAATCGCGCTTCGACTTAAATCCTCTTAGAATCTTGGACTGCAAAGTCCCAACCGATCACGATTTGGGTAAAGATGCTCCAAGAATGAAAGAATTCTTATCCGAAAAAGCGCAAGCAAGATTCGAATATGTCCTCGCTTTACTCGACACCTTAGAAATTCCTTATCAAGTCGACGACACTTTAGTGAGAGGCTTGGATTATTATTCAGAAACTGTCTTCGAGTTCCATTATATTTCAAAAAATGGCAATAACTATGGGGCGATTGGGGCCGGAGGTCACTATGATAAACTCGTTAAAGAGTTAGATGGGCCAGACGTAGCGGGAGTCGGTTTCTCTTTTGGAATAGAAAGATTATTCTCTGTCTTAAAGGATGATGGCTTACTTAGATATATGCTCGATAGTTATTTAGACTTTTACGTTATGCCTCTTGGTTTGGCGGCTAGAGAAATGGCACTTACGGTTGCTACCGAACTACGTTTAGCCGGTTTCCGTACCGACTTATGCTTCGAAGAAGCTAAACTAAACAACATGTTCAAGCGCGCGGAAAGAAAATTTGCAAAATACGCCATCATTATTGGTGAAGATGAAATTAATCGGCGTGAAGTCATTATAAAAAACTTAGAAACCAAAGAACAAAAAACAGTTGCTCTTGATAAACTTGTCGAAACGGTCAGTAACGACTACGGCGACTTTTGTGAAGATGGTAGCTGTCAATAGAAAGAAGGTCATTCATTATGGAAAGAAGTCATTATAACTCCGAACTTAGCATTGCTAATGTTAACCAAAAAGTTACTTTACTCGGTTGGGTAAGCAAAAGAAGAAATCTCGGCTCTTTACTTTTCATTGACCTTCGTGACCGTTCTGGCATCATTCAAGTCGTGGTAAATGATGGCGTTGAAATTCCTGATGTGAGAAACGAATACGTCATTCAAGTTAAAGGCGTAGTAGCAGCCCGTAGTGTGGCTAACCCCAAACTTAAAACTGGCGAAATCGAAGTAGTGGTTGAACAAATCATTTTGCTTAACTCTGCTAAAACAACGCCGTTAATCATTGCCGATGAAACCGACGCTTTAGAAGAAACACGTTTGAAATATCGCTATCTCGACTTACGTCGTCCTGTCATGCAAAAGTATTTCGATATTCGCGATACGATTAAGATGACTGTGCATAGTTTCATGCACCAAAATCATTTCATTGAAATCGAAACGCCAATGCTATGCGCTTCTTCTCCAGAAGGAGCGAAAGAATATTTAGTTCCTTCACGCGTGCATCCAGGCAATTTTTATGCACTTCCACAAAGCCCACAAATGTTTAAACAACTATTAATGGTTGCTGGCTTTGAAAGATATTATCAAATTGCTAGATGTTTTAGAGATGAAGATCTTAGAGCAGATCGTCAACCAGATTTCACGCAAATTGATATTGAAACTTCTTTCCTTGATCAAGGTCAATTTTTAACTTTGATGGAAGGACTGATAAAACAAATATTCAAAAATACGATTAACTATGATGTACCATTACCACTTCGTCAAATGACTTATCGCGAAGCGATGGAAAGATTTGGAAGCGACAAACCAGACACAAGATTTGCTTTAGAATTAAATAACTTAAAAGCAGTGTTCGCCAATAGTGGATTCGCCCCTTTTGCTTCTTCTGAAGCGATTAGAGCTATTGTTGTTCCAGGAGTCGCAGATATTACTTCTCGAAAAGTAATCGACGAATTAAACCTTGAAGCGAAAAAATTCGGTTTAGGCGGTTTAACGGTTATTAAAAAGGAAAATGGTGTCCTAACTGGTTCTATCTTAAAAATGCTCTCAGAAGCGGAAATTAAGGGTATAGAAGACGTTTTAGTTGTTAATAATAATGATATTATTATCTTAGCAGCTGGCGCTGATAATCGTGTCACTCCTTTACTAGGGGCTATTAGAATCAAGTATGGCCGTCAATTAGGACTTGTCAAAGAAGGGACATATGATTTATTATGGGTTATCGATTTCCCAATGTTCGAAAGGGATGTGGAAACTGGCGAGATGCATGCTTCTCACCACCCATTCACTAGACCTAGAGACGAGGATCTACCATATTTAGACACTGATCCAACAAAAGTATTAAGCTATGCTTATGATATTGTCATTAACGGTTATGAAGCCGGTGGTGGCACAATGCGTATTTATAATCAGGATGTCCAAAGAAAGATTTTCGAAATTTTGGGTTTGTCTACAGAGGACATCAATAAAAAATTCGGTTACTTCGTGGACGCCTTACAATACGGCACACCTCCACATGCTGGTATGGCCTTTGGATTAGACCGTTTGGCGATGATTTTAGGCGGTACTGATAACATTCGTGACGTCATTGCCTTCCCGAAAAATTTAGCAGCGGTTGACCCAATGACCAATGCGCCAACTTCAGTGACCGATAAGCAGTTAGAAGAACTTGGGATTAAAATTGTTAAGTAGTTTTATAACATAGTTATATGACTTCCAATTATATACTAATTATTTACTAATGAAAGAGGTAAGGAAATATGAACAAACAAGACCAACTAGCCATAGCGACCATTCGTTCGTTATGTATCGACGCGACTAATAAAGCCAACTCTGGTCACCCAGGTATGCCTTTAGGTAGCGCTCCAGCCATCTATACGCTTTTTACAAAGCACTTAGTGGCTAACCCAAAGGAAAGCAAATGGTTCAACCGCGATCGTTTCGTTATGTCTGCTGGCCACGCTTCCGCGCTTATTTACTCAATGCTCCATCTTTCTGGTTACAAAGTGACTTTAGAGGACTTAAAAGCTTTTAGACAAATTGATTCTATCACTCCTGGTCACCCAGAATTCGGTTTAACCGATGGTATTGATGCGACTTCCGGTCCTTTAGGACAAGGTTTAGCGCAAGCTGTTGGTATGGCGATGGCGGAAAGAATGGTTAATAAACTATATACGTTTGGTAATGATGTGTGTAACCACTATACATATGTATTATGCGGCGATGGTTGCTTGCACGAAGGTGTGACGCAAGAAGCTATTTCATTAGCCGGACACCAAAAACTTAATAAATTAATTGTTTTATACGATGCCAACCAAGTAACACTTGACGGTGCCTTAGATTTATCATTCTCAGAAGATGTTATGGCGCGTTTTGCCGCTTGTGGATGGAATGTGCTTGAAGTTAAAGATGGCAATGATATCGATGCTATTGATGCGGCAATTACTAAAGCCAAAGCTAGCAAAGATAAACCAACAATGATTAAAATCAATACCATTATTGGTTTTGGTAGTGCTAAGCAAGGCACTAGCAAAGTGCATGGTAACCCATTAGGTATGGAAGATGGCAAAAACGCAAAATTAAGTTATGGTTTTGATCACGAAGACTTTTTTGTTCCTCAAGAAATCTATGATTTATTCAATGCCACTTTAAGTGCGCGTGGACAAAAAGCATTTGAAAACTATCAAAAAGTTTTAGTTTCCTTAAAAGAAGACAAGAAAACTCGCGACGAAGCAGAACGCTTCATTTCCTTAACTGGTCTTGATGTTGATAAATATCTTCCTGGGGTTTATCCAGACTTTGTTGAAGGTTCAAATAAATCAACTCGTGTCGCTAGTGGCGAAGCACTTAATTTCTTAATGCTTTCAATGCCTAATCTATTTGGCGGTTCTGCTGACGTTGCCGCTTCCGTAATGACCAAACTAAATAATGGCGAAAACTTTGACGCGAATAACCGTGGTGGACACAATATCAACTGGGGTATTCGTGAATTTGGTATGGCTTGTGCACAAAACGGCATGTTGTTACATGGTGGTGTGCGTAGTTATGTCGGTGCCTTCTTTGTGTTTACTGATTATATGAAGCCAGCTGTTAGATTGGCCGCTTTAAGTCACTTACCAGCCATTTATTTACTATCTCATGATAGTATTGCTGTTGGTGAAGACGGTCCAACCCATCAACCAATTGAACAATTAGCGATGTTACGTTCAATTCCTAATATGGATGTTATTCGTCCAGCTGATGAAAAAGAAACTTATGGGGCTTGGTTTGCCGCTTTACAAAACAAAACTCGTCCGACCGCTTTGGTGTTGTCTAGACAAAACTTACCATTACTCAAAGGTTCTGATGGCGATAAATTAAAACTCGGCGCATATGTGGTTTCTCCTGAAGCTAGTGAAGCAAAGTTTGTTTTAATTGCCACTGGTAGCGAAGTTTCTCTCGCTGTCGCTGCTCAAAAGCTTCTTTTAGAAAAAGGCATCGATGTTCGCGTTGTTTCAATGCCTTGCTGGTCATATTTTGAAAAACAAGATGCAGAATATAAAAACAGTGTCATTTGTTTACCAAAAGAAAAATGTATTTCAATCGAAATGCTTTCTACCTTTGGTTGGGAAAGATATGCCGCCACAAATATCGGTTTAGATCGTTTTGGCGCTAGTGCACCAGCTAAAGACGTGCTTAAAAAATTCGATTTTAACCCAGAACGCATTGCTAAAGAAATCGAAAAATTAGCATAACAAAATTCAAAAAATGTAAGTGGATGAAAAGTCCACTTTTTTTGTTTTCATCTTGCTTTTTTCACCTTTTCCCAAGTAAACTTATTTTTCTAGGTGCTTCATAATTGTTTTGCACCCTCAATATATTTAAGATATATTATTAATTAGGAGAACCAATGGCAAATTACATTTACATCGATAACTACGCTAAAAAAGGGAAAATCGGCATTTCGCTCGGTGTTTTTGACGCACTTGTCGCGTCTGCTTTAGCGGTTGTTCCTGGTATTTCCATGAGCAGTGCGCACATGAAAAGAAACCAAAAGATTCGTTTGAATCGACCTGTGCAAACAACAATTAGACATGGCATCGTCCACGTTTGGGTGGCAATTGATGTCGTTAAAGGCACCAATTTACAAGAAGTAACCGCTGCTATTCAAAACGAGATTACAAACGCCTTCTTAATTGCGACAGAGCAAGTTCCTTTTGATGTGCAAGTAAAAGCTATTTCGATGATATAATCTCTTTTTTTATGGAAAAAATATCTAGAAACCAAGAAAATTACATCGTAATGACGGTCATTTATGATGTTTTAAACGATTTTAAAGCCAAAGACAAATACCCTGCACGCAACATCGACGAAATCATTTTTGAGATTACGGGCATCCCGCTACAGGAGCATAGTGTTCATGCTCAAAACTTATTAGTCGCTGTATTAACGCATTATGGCGACATGGTAAAAGCCTTCAATCCGCACTTAAAAGATTGGAAATGGTCACGCTTACCCTTGCTCAGTCAAGCCATTCTTTTAATGAGTTATGCGCATTACTACTATGTAGAAAAGGTAGACAAACGCATTGTCATTAATATCGCTGTTGAATTAGCAAAAAAATATATCGAAGAAAAACAAGCCAAATTTATTAACGCTATCCTAGACGAGGTGTTATAAATGCTTAATAGTCGCCCTGTTCTTACCGTTAGTGATGTTAATCAGTACATTAAAGTGCTGATTAGTAATGACGAGCGGTTAAAATACATTTATGTTAAGGGCGAAATATCGAATTTGAAGTTAGCCAGTAGTGGTCATTTTTATTTTTCCTTAAAAGATGATAAAGCATTAATTTCCGCGATGATGTTTGCTAATTATAGTGAAAAACTTACTTTCAAACCCGAAAATGGGCAAGAAGTAGTCCTTTTTGGTTCAATTGATGTATATCCAACACGTGGCACTTATCAAATTATTGTTTATCAAATGGAAGAAGTTGGTGCAGGTGCAGCTTTATTAGAACTTGAAAAACTAAAAAAGAAACTTTTAGCAGAAGGCTTATTTGACGAATCTAGAAAAAGAAAAATTAATTTATTCCCTAAAGCCATTGGTGTAATCAGCGCACCAAATAGTGCGGCGATTAAAGATATTCTCTTTAACTTAAAAAGAAGATATCCAATTGCGGATGTATTTGTCTTTTATAGTGCAGTACAAGGCGATAATGCGCCTAAGGAATTGCTTCATGCCTTCAACTTATCGCAGGAATATCCTTTAGATACATTGTTAATTGGCCGTGGTGGAGGGGCTAGCGAAGATTTAAGTGCTTTTAATGACGAAACCTTAGTTAGAGCCATTGCTTCAAGCAAAATGCCCGTCATCGCTTGTGTTGGTCACGAAATTGACTTTACTTTAGTCGATTATGTCGCCGATAAACGAGCTTCAACTCCAACCGCTGCCGCCGAACTGGCGACAGTCGATCGTCGAGAAATCGAAACGACCCTTGCTTATGCACTTCAAGATATGGAAGAAAGTCTAAAAGGACGTTTAAAACGAATCGAAGAAAAAGTTATGCAACAAAAAGTGGACCTTAACAACCGCTTAAAACAAGTGATAAACCATTATCGTGAGATACTAATACCCAAAGCTTCAGCATTGGACACTTGGATCAATCGGATTAATAGGATGAAAGAAGATGTCGTTTCTTATAAAGAAACACTTGATTTTAGAATCAAACAAATCATCTGGCATCATCAAGATATCCTTAAACATAAAACATTGACATTAGAAGCATTAAACCCAGAAAATATCGTTAAAAGAGGCTATAGTATGACGCTAGATGATAAGGGTCAGCCAATTACTAGTTTGAAAAATGTGAAAAAAGGCCAACATATCAAAACATATATCAAAGACGGAATTATTAGTAGTGAAGTCTTAAAAGTGGAGGAAAAATAAGTATGGAACAAAATTTTGATTTTGAAAAAGAGATGAAAAGACTTGATGAAATTGTCGCCTCAATTTCTTCAGAAACTTTACCCTTGGACGCTTGTTTGAAACTTTATCAAGAAGGGCAAGAGATTGTCAAAAAACTTGAAAAAGCCTTAAAAGATGCAGAAGAAAAAGTAGAAAAGGTCATTAGCGCTAAAGAATAGTGGTTAGTTTATAATTAGTATTAAATTAGTATTTTATACTTTGTATACATTAATATTGATTTTACAATTGTAAATGAAACAGTTTGTGCTGTTTCATTTTTTTATTCGATTTTATGTTAACATAATCTAAATTCATTTATAATGACATTATGGCAAGAGTTATCGTTCATATAGACTTAAATGCTTTCTTTGTTCGTTGTGAAGAAATTAAAAATCCTGCGTTAGAAAATAAACCTGTGGCAGTTGGCCGCGAAGGACGCGCTGGCATTATTTCTACTTGTTCTTATGAAGCAAGAAAATTTGGGGTAACTTCAGGCATGCCGACATTTAAAGCTAAAAGTTTGTGCCCTCAGTTAATTTTGATGCATGGAGACTATCGGTTTTATTCAGTGATGAGTAAAACATTTTTTCGCTTTATCAAAAGATACACAAAATTAGTTGAAGTTGCTTCGGTTGATGAATGTTTTGCAGACTTTACCGAAGCTATCAAGGGACAAAAGGATGTAATTGGCTTTTTCCGGCAGTTGCAACTTGAATTATTTAATGAAACACAACTAAAGTGTTCAATCGGTGTTTCGGTAACTAAATTTTTAGCTAAGATGGCGAGCGACTTTCAGAAACCGATGGGTTTAACGATTATCCGTAAAAGTGAGATCAATAAGTATCTTTTCCCATTAAAAATTGAGGCGATGTACGGGATTGGTAAAAAAACCGCTCCTAGACTTAGAAGCTTGGACATTAATACCATTGGTGACTTATACGACCACATCGTTAAGCAAGAAAAAGACATTAAGGACATGCTAGGAAAATCCGAAGAAGTAATTCGGGATTGGTTAGAAGGAAGAGGGTCAGCTGAAATTGAAATAGAAAGAGACGATCCTAAATCAATCGGTAACTCAACAACCTTGCCTTACGATACTGATGACTATTTAGTCATTGATAAATATCTAATCGACTTAGCGCAAGAAGTAAGCGCAAGAGCCAAAAAGGAAGACAAGTTAGGTTATACGGTGCAAATCGTCGCCAAAGATCAAGACTTCAAGAGTCACAATAAATCGCACACCTTAGAAAATCCGTTTAATGATTGGAATACGATTTATCAACAAGCGAAGCAGTTATATCAAGCTAACTTTAATGCTCTTACTGTCCGTTTAGTTGGTATTACATTACAAAATTTGATTGATATTAAAGAGATGGCTGTCCAAATGTCCTTGTTTGACTATGAAAAATATGAGGAAGAAAGTGGGACCAAACTTTTAATTAATGAGATTAATCGATCACTAAAAAAACCGCTCCTCAAAAGGGCAAGCGAGGTAGAAAAAAATGGAAATCGCTGATGCAGTAGATAGATTTCATCAATACGTTTTAGTGGAAAAAGGCTTATCCCCACAAACATGGGTTTCTTATTTAGACGATTTAGAAGCTTTTTTTCAGTATTTCAAAAATAAGTCAACGACAGAACATTTGTTGGAATCAGATTTATATGAATTCTTAAGATTTGAGTTATCTTTGGGTTTATCGATATCTACAGCCTTAAGAAGACTTTCTTCTACGAGAAGTTTTTATCTCTTCTTGAAAAAAGAAGGTTTTTATCAAGGCAACATTCCAGAAATTGAAACACCAAAGAAACCAAAGCTTCTTCCGAACTGTTTAAGTGAAGAAGAAGTTGATTTATTGCTTAATGCCCCTGATATTTCGACGCCTAGTGGCTTAAGAGATAAAGCAATGTTAGAAATCATGTACGCTTCTGGTTTGCGTGTTAGCGAGCTTATTAAGCTTGAAAAAGGGCAAGTTAGTCTCACTAAGGGAGTAATTACTGTTTTTGGAAAAGGTGCAAAAGAACGAAAAATTCCAATTGCAGACTTTACAATTGAATATATAACTCGGTATATTAATGAGGTACGTAATTTTTCCAAGAACAAGTCGAGCAAATATTTGTTCTTGTCTCGTAACGGCGAGTCTCTATCTCGCATCTATTTTTTCAAGCAAGTAAAAAAGTACGCCTTGCAAGCTGGTATTTCGACCAATGTATCTCCGCATACGTTGCGTCATTCTTTTGCAACGCACCTATTAAATCACGGTGCCCAGTTAAGAATGGTCCAAGAAATGCTTGGACACACAAACATCGCGACCACACAGATATATACGCACATTTCTAGTGAAAAAATCAAAAAAGACTATGATAAAGTTATGAAGTGAGGAAAATATGAAACAACACCAATACAAAAGAATATTCATTATCGTCGCTGATTCCATGGGCTCTGGCTATATGCATGATGCAAAAAAGTTTGGAGACGAAGGAGCAAATACTTTATTACATATCGGCGAACAAATGCCTAAGGGCCTAGATGTTCCAACATTAAATAAACTCGGTTTGGGTGATTTAGACCCAATTAAAGGCACAACCAAAGTTCATCACCCATATTCATATGTTTTGAAAGCGAATGAAATTAGTAGTGGCAAAGATACGATGACTGGTCACTGGGAAATGATGGGTGTTCACACAAAAATTCCATTCAAAACATTTACTGATACAGCTTTTCCAATGGAACTAATAAAAGAACTCGAAGAAAAAACTGGTCATAAAATTATCGGCAATAAAGCCGCCAGTGGTACAGAAATCTTAAAAGAATTAGGGGAAGAACAAATGCGTGACAATTCTTTGATCGTTTATACCTCTTCAGATTCAGTTTTGCAAATTGCTGCTCACGAAGAAGTTACGGGATTAGAAGAATTATATCGTTGCTGCGAAATTGCTAGAGAAATATGTATGAAACCAGAATGGATGGTCGGTCGCGTGATTGCTCGTCCATATGTTGGTGACAATAAAGATAACTTCAAACGCGTATCTGGCCATCGTCATGACTTAGCTCTCAAACCAAGTTCGCCAACTATGCTGAATGTTTTAAAGGACCATGGTTTCATGACTAGTTGTATCGGAAAGATTAGCGATATCTTTGTTGAATACGGTGTCGTTAAAAGTCAAAAAACTGTTTCTAATGATGACGGAATGAATAAAACCATCAGCGAGGCAAAAAACCATGATTTCACGGGTTTATGTTTTGTAAACCTCGTCGAGTTTGACAGCGAGTATGGTCATAGAAGAGACGCTGTTGGCTATGGTAAGTGTATCGAAAGATTCGATCGTAAAGTCGCTGAGCTATTACCTTTACTCAAAGATGATGATTTATTAATTATTACTGCAGATCATGGTAACGACCCACTTTGGGTTGGCACAGACCACACAAGAGAAAAAATTCCAATTATCATATATAACAACAATTTCAAAAACGGAACATATCTACCAGAAAGAGATTCATTTGCTGACATCGGTGCGACAGTTTTGGAAAACTTCAAGTTGAAGAAGCCTGATTATTTGTTAGGCGAACCAATAAAAACTATCTTTGTCGATAAAGAAAAAGATTAAGTAAACTAAATATTAACAAGCATTCGCTTTTTCATGTGCTTGTTTTTATTTTTGTTTAAAACAGCCAGAAAGGGGGTGAAAGATATGAGTGAAAAAGAAAATCAAAACAAAATTAGTTTGATCGAAGGTGGCGAGAAAGAAAAAATAGTAAGAATTCTTACCGTCAGAAAAAGAGAGGTTCCGCTAAAAAGAACTTATTTAAAAGGAGATGCTGGCGCAGCGTATAGAGACGAAATGCGTAATCGACTTTGGTTCTATTGTAATTATGCTGTTAATTTTGAAATCAAAAGAGGTGATGTTTTCAGAGCGGTTTTTCCAAGCTCTTTTGGTTCGGAACTGTCGGGTCCACATTACGTAGTAGCAGTTAATAATTCAAGAGAAAAAGATGGCTTAATAAGCATCGTCCCTCTCAAGTCTAAAAAAAGCAAAAAACCTAATCCTGCAAGCGATTTAGAGTTAGGCATTATTGAAGGCTTAAACTTTAAGGAAGCAATTGCTGTACTTAACCAAAGACGTTCAATTGATAAATACCGTATATTTGGTGATGAGTTAATCAGAAAAGTAAAAGTATCAAGCATTGGAAATGAGCTAAATAACGGACATGAATATGTTACGTACAAAACTCCGTATAGGTTAACAGAAAACCAATTGAACAAACTAATTAACGCTCTGGTTCATTTAATTAAATACAATTACTTGAAACATGATAATAATAATTAGTAGAAAACTAGTATTTATTAAAACCCAAGGGATGTGGGAAATTAATGCCTAGCTGATATGAAATGTAAAGCACATTCAAATATAAGTTAGGCATTTTTTACTACGTAATAACTCTATTTATTAGTATTTAGTTAACATAATGACAATTATGCGAAGTTAAATATTACTATAAATTTGATGTGGAAAATGTGGAAATCTCAGTTTTGACCACAATCATCCACCATCGCCACTATTTGTTTATCTATCACGATTTTGATACTTATAAAAAACTATTAATCTATTTTATTTGTGGTATAAGACTTTGTTTCTTCTTATTATGCTATCATGATAACAAAAATAAGGTACGTTTTGCACCTTATTTTAGATAATATTTGAAGCAATCTTCTGTGAGTGGATTATCGATTTTTTCTTTCTTTTTATTGAGAAACTCTCGGTTAGCTTTTAAGACTTTAACGAACCCTTTATCCAGGTCTTCTTCCACCGCTTTGATTAATTCTAAAGAATCATAGCCGCGTGTTGGATCAACTTTATCAGCCACATAGACTAGCTTTTCTAACCAGTTCATTTTTGGCTTTCCTGTTGTGTGATATTTAATCGCACTTAGTATTTCCTCATCTAATATCAAAAAGTCTCTTCTAACAATTAATTCACCTAAGAATTGATGATATGAGTAAGAACCAATGCCCAAATATTGTGGATAAAATTGTTTCATTAAAATAAGGCTATCTTCATCGTTAATACCTTTTCCAATGTCATGGAGAATTGCTGCAATATAAGCCTTCTGGACGTCAAGATTATGGAGTTTGGCTAAACGATAAGCAAAGCGCGCTACCGACAAAGAATGCCGGTATCTACTCGCTTTAATGTATCCTTTAATTTTCTCGATGAAATAAAGACTGTTGTCTTCAATATAACGCAGCACTTCTTCTTTCACGCATATGGAATGTAGTTCTCTTACTTCTGAAGAAGAAGCATCTACTGCCGGACCTTCAAGCGCAATCATATTAAAACGTTCGACGTTTTCTTTGTTGATAATATATTTGGGTCTTTTGTAATAAACAATTTGTGTGTCTTTGGCGATGAGCTCTGGCTTTGCCCAAAGGTGAAATGAGTTCGCCTGGTCTTGGCCAATAAGAAAATATAACTTATCATTTGGGTATTTCTTTTTTAAGTAAGCAACCGTTTGATATGACCTAGGTTGAAATTCTTGATCAATTTCATATGTCTCAATAGAAAAATCTTTTTGACCCTTGATGGCGAGTTTAACCATCGCAAGTTTGTGTTCTGCCGAAACAGAGTTTGCTTTCCATACAGCAATTTTTGCTGGCACAAAAATAACTTCGCCTTGCAAAGTCAAACGTGCTTGAACTGCCATGTTGAGGTGGCCAATATGAATTGGATCAAAGCCACCACAAAAGATAATGCGGTTCATTAGATTTTGATTTTAGGATTATCTTTGCTTTTGCGATACAAGACAATCACTCTTCCCATCACTTGTACTAATTCAGCGTTAAGACTATTTGCGATATCAATTGCCACCTCCATAATTGGTAAAGTACAACCTTTCATCACATCGAGTTTGATGAGTTCGTGGGCTGTTAAGGCTTTATCCAACATCGCAATCAACGATTCCGATATTTCGTTTTTCCCAATTTGGTAACGAATTTTTAATGTGGACGCTAATGATTTAAGCGTACGTTTTTGATTTGGTGTTAACATGTTATTTAATTTTCGCTAAGCTCTCTTTCAAAGCGACTCCTTTAGGTAAACGGACACGGACGACTTGACCTTGTGCTTTGAATGATAACCAGCCTAAGCCTTCAATGGCGATGTCGTGCCATTGATTATCGCTTTCCATCGTATATTCAAACATATCGTAATCTAGAAAACTGACTAAGATATCAGAAACAGGACGGACATTGCGGCGCATATTGTTTTCAGAGATAGCATCATCGAGTTTCTTTAAAGAAACTTTTTTTGTTTCTACTTTTTCAGCAGCATAGAAACGATAAGTAGTTGGTTTGCCTTTGAGTATTTCATAAGCGGCTAAAGAACCGACCATTAAGGCATCGCCCGCACCCATCATGCGAGGAGTAACTTTAATTGTTTTCTTTGGCACGATTATCTTGGCAACTTCTTTTTCTATTTTACCAACGACTGAGGTGCTTTGAGAAATACCAGGTAGTTCGTATAGGAAGGAAGATAAAGATAACGGAATCTCAAGCACATCGACATGGGTGTCAGGATAATTAATTGTTTTGATTTGGCGTGTGGTTTTGTTTTCATAACCTTTTAAGAAACGATTAATTAATGAGGTCTTGCCTGAAGAATTGTTGCCAATCATATAAACGTCATGCGCTTTTCGAGCAGCGTTCATATCTTCTATTAATTCTTTTGGATCGATTTTATCTGTGTTGCTATAAACTCTAATTGAAGTTGGCTCAATACCATATTCCGAAAAACGTTCTCTTAAATAGGTGATGAGATTTTCTTCTTTCGCTTCTTGAGGTAATAAATCTTTTTTTGTACCGATAACAGAAACACTAAGTTTTTTCACTTTCTCAGCAATCTTCTTATTTAACGTTCCATTAAACGAGAATAAATCGATAACCCAAATAATGTATGCGTCTGTAGCGCAAGCATCGTCTAAGATTTTTAAAATGTCGTCATCAATTCTTTGTTCTAGTTCGCTGAAGTTGAAAGCTTTCATTGTTTGAAAGCACCTGTCGCAGTAAATAATTTGAATTGGGGTTGCGCGGTGGAATGTTTCTGGAAAAATATAGCCTTTTTCTTCAGTTTTTTCATATTGCAAAATCGCTCCGCAGTGGAAACAGCGCAATACTCTTTTACTTCTTCCCATATTTGTTCCTCCAGTCTGGTAACAAACCTCTTTTACTTAAGTAACGACGGATGGGACGATCAAACAGGCGATTAAACCGTGTTGTCCATTGGTCTTCTTTAACAATTTTTTCAGTTAAGACAACACGAATGCGCACGCCTCTACCAGCCAAAACATCCGTAATTATTTGGTCGCCAACGAGCATCGTCTCAGTATTTTTAATTTCCCTTTTCTTTAAGTACCTTTTTATTTTATAAGAAAATGGTTTTTTTGCGGAATACAAACACTCTACTTTTAAAAGTTCAGCGTATTTTGATACCCGCTTACAACAATTGTTGGAAATGACAATTGGTTCAACATTAACTTTTTTCAAATCCAAAACAAGTTGTTGCGCACGTTCGGTCGGCACTTGTGAACGATAACTGTCCAAAGTATTATCTAAGTCAATCAACAAGAAACGTACATTGTTTTGCTGATAGAAATCCACAGGTATCTCGTAGATTGATGATGCATGAGCATAAGGAATAAATTTTTTGAACATATTTATCTATATAAATAATAACCGATTGATGATAACAAATGGGAGCAATATTTTAAATTTTACTGATTGTTAACAACAAAAGGCTTTGTGTGTTATTCGATTAGCCAAGGCAAATTATAGAAATTGTAATAATGATATTATTTATTATAAAACTATGTTTTATGATTTACTTAATTAATACTAATTTTTTACTTACTAATTCAGTGAAATCTCTTATTCTAAATCATCAAAAATTGAGATTTGAACGAAACCATCTTTGTCTTCGTTGTTCTCTTCTTCGCTATTAGAGGTTATAGATGCAGTCGCATCTTTGTCATCATCGTTTTCAAGAGCTTGAGAAGCCGGGCGAGACGTTTTTGTTGGATGCGAAACAGTCTTTTCATTCACTACTTCAATATTAACATCGAGGACATCACTAACCAAAGTCTTGGCGGGAATTGTTATATTTTTCTTGGCGTATTTGGCTAAATCAGTTGCACTAAAATCGTTTAGATCAAACGCAAAATATTCGTTACTTTCAAGGAAGAGATTGGTCTTCAAAGCATTAGCTTTGGTGTCGATTTTGAATGCACATATTACTTTATGAATATCGCTCTTAAAGCATGGCATTAAAACTTGTGGTTTTCCCAAACGATTTGTGAGATTGAGCTTATTACTATCAACAAGGCGGTAATGTCCCTTGTTCGTAAACATGATAAACTTCCCTTTTTCGTTGGTTTCGTATGGTAATAATGCCACAGCATCATTGTCGCCTAAACCGAAAATGGATTTCACACCACCAGCCTTGCTGGTGACAATATTTAAATCATTCTCATTGAACAAACTGGCCATACCATTACTTGTTAAAACAAGTAAATTGCTATTACCAGAAAGCACTTGCACACTTACAACTTCATCGCCATCGGTTAAACGCATGTTACGAATTGGACGAGAGCGTTTGCTAGTTTCAAGACCATCTAAAGGCATGCGCTTAATTTGGCCCTTTTTAGTCAAGACACCTAAAAAGAGATCGTTTCTAAAGTCAGTAATCGCCAAGCCTTTAATAATTTTTTCACCAGGAGAAAGGGTTGAGAAAGCGTTTAAATGGACGCCTTCATCTTTCCATTTATTTTCGGTAATTTTATGGACTGGGACGCAAATATAGTTTCCTTGATTTGTAAAACAAATCAAATAGTCTGTTGTAGACACCAAACCACCAGCGACCAAGACGTCGCCGACTTTTAAGCCTGGTAGAACGTTATCTCCACTACTACGATAAGATTTGATAGAAGAACGTTTTAAATACCCATCTCTAGTTAGAGAGACCATGACATCGGTTTTTGCTATCAGCTTACGTTTATCAATCGGGGCGATTTCTTCTTTTTCTTCAATTGAGGTGCGACGATCATCGCCATATTTCTCAGCAATTGCCTTCAAATCTCTAATTATGACGCGGTTTAATTTGTTTTCATCACTTAATATGCCTTCTAATATAGCGATGTCTTTGATTAATTGTGCTTTTTCTTTTTCTAAAGTGACTTCATCGGTATGACTCAATTTATATAAAGGCATAGTGACGATGGCTTCGGCCTGTTCATTAGAAAAGCCATAAAAATTCATTAAATTGACTTTGCTATCGGCCTTATCTTTGCTCTTTCTAATAATTTCCACGACTTCTTTAATGTTCAAAGAAGCTTGGATCAAACCTTCAACTATATGTAATCTAGCTTTATATTTATCTAGATCAAATCTGCTTTTTCTAGTAATGACTTCCACTTGATGAGCAATGTATGCATCAATATAAGTAAGTAAGTCCAATGTTTTTGGACGACCATTAACAATTGCGACCATATTCGCACTATAAGAAGTGACCAAGCCAGTCTTATTTTTCAAATATCTAAGTAAAAGTTCGCAATCAGCATCTTTTTTACAATCAATAACAATGCGAATACCTTTCCAGTCGGATTCGTCTCTTACTTCCAATAAACCATCAACTGATTTGGCATGAATAATTTTATCAATATCAAAGACCAATTGAATCTTTTGCGTTTTATATGGAATTTCAGTAATGATAATTTGCTGCGCATCATCGTTCTCAATGATGGCGGTACGACTAGCAATCTCAATTCTGCCGCGACCAGAACGATAAATATTTTTTAAGCCTTCACTTTGGTAAATGATGCCACCACCAGGAAAATCGGGACCCAAGACAAATTGCATTAAATCTTCAATGGTCGCTGTTTTATGACCAATTCGATAAATAATTGCATTAATAATCTCTTTGAGATTATGGGGAGGAATTTCGGTCGCCATCGCAACCGCAATACCTTCAGTACCATTAGCAAAAAGATTTGGAAAACGAGCTGGTAAAACAGTTGGTTCAAATTCCGTATCATCGAAGTTAAGTTGCATATCGACGGTTTGTTTATCGATGTCACTTACTAGTTCGTTAGATAATTCACTTAAACGTGATTCAGTGTAACGATATGCCGCAGGAGCATCGCCATCGATACTGCCATTATTACCTTGAAAATCAATTAATGGGTAGCGTACCTTCCAGTCTTGGCTCATTCTTGCTAAAGCTTCGTAAATTGAACTATCACCATGTGGGTGGAAAGTACCCATAACAGCACCGACTGTGTGAGCGCATTTTCTCGTTGGTTTTTTAAACACGTTATTATTACGATACATCGTAAAAATAATTCTTCTTTGAACAGGTTTTAAGCCGTCTCTAACATCAGGAATTGCCCGATCTTGAATAACGTATTTGGCATAGGTGGCATAACGATCACCCATGACATCTTCCATCGGCTGGACAACGATATTCTCGGTAAAATTTTCTTCGACTATTTCAGGTTTTTTCTTACTAGCCATAAACTATTTTACCTCCTTGATGAATGTATCTATTTTGCTGAAGTCGACATTTTCTTCGACCCAAGCTCTTCTAACACTAGTATCTTTGCCCATTAAGATATTGACGCGTTTTTCCACGAGGAAAGGATCTTCAATATCAACTTTAATAAGCATTCTAGTTTTTGGATCCATAGTTGTTTCTTTAAGTTGAATAGCATCCATTTCGCCAAGACCTTTGTAACGACTAATTTTATAGCCTGAGCCAATTTTTTTCTTGGCAACTTCTAAACCTTCATCATCCCATGCATATTCATGGATGATGCGTTTTCCGTCATCTTTATAAACACGATATAAAGGTGGAACAGCAAGATAAATGTTGCCATTAACGATCAATTGGCGCATATAGTGATAAAAGAAAGTTAATAATAAGGTTTGAATGTGCGCACCATCTGTATCCGCGTCGGTCATGATGATGATTTTTCCATATTTTAAATCTTCTAAATCAAAGCTTTGACCAAATCCAGTACCAATGGTATTAATGATAGTTGCAATTTCCTCGTTATGAACTAATTTTTCTATCGAAATTGAGTCGGTGTTTAATGGTTTACCACGTAGTGGTAATATCGCTTGATGCAAACGATCTCTGCCCTTTTTAGCAGTACCGCCTGCAGAATCGCCTTCAACGATAAAAAGTTCGTTGCTTTTATAATCCTTGCTTTGTGCGGGTGTTAATTTATCACTCAAAATGAGGTCTTGTTTAGATTTTTTATTTGTTCTTGCTTCTTCTTTGGCTTTTCTTGCGGCAATACGTGCGGCCTGAGAAGCGAAGCATTTATTAATTAAAGTGACGGCAAATTCCTTATTCTCAGTTAGATAATAAGTTAACTTATTATATATAAAATTAGAAACAGCCGCGGTCGCTTGAGGAGTGCCTAGCTTACCTTTAGTTTGACCTTCAAATTCTAAGAAATTTTCTGGAATTTTTAAGGCAATAACCGTGGTTAAACCTTCTCTAATATCACTGCCTTCAAGTTTCTTGTTTTTGCCAAGTTTGTAATTTTCAGCAAAATCATTGACTGCCTTGGTAATTCCTAAACGGAAGCCAGTTTCATGGGTGCCACCATCTCTTGTTCTTACGTTATTCACGTAAGAATACATTGTGTCATTATAGTCTTGATTGCAATATTGGAAAGCGACTTCAATATCGATATTTGTTTCTGGATCAGTATCTGAAAAATCAAGCACTTCACACATCGGAGTTTTATTGATATTGACGCTATTAATATATTCAACCAAACCATTTTCATATAAATAGTTAACGGTTTGGCCAGTATTTTCATCAGAAAGAACAAATTCCACGCCCTTCATTAGAAAAGCACTTTCTTGAAGGTGGCTTGCAATTGTATCCCATTTAAATTCAATAGTAGTAAATATACTTTTGTCAGGTTTAAATCTTACATAAGTGCCATGCTTTTTTGTTTGTCCGATTATTTCTAATGGGACAACAAGCTTTCCGCCTTCTTCAAAGCGTAAATGATAGATGTTTCCATCAAGGTAGACATTTATGTCTAACCATTCACTTAAAGCATTAGTAACTGAGGCACCGACACCGTGTAAACCAGCAGCACTTTTGTAAACAGCACTATTAAATTTGCCACCGGAATGGAGTTCAGTAAAAACAATTTCGACAGCAGGTTTACCAGTATCTTTATTTATACCGACTGGAATACCACGACCTTCGTCAAGAACAGAAACCGAACCATCTTTATGCATGGTGACCACAATCTTTTCTCCATATCCGGATAAAGCTTCGTCAACGGAGTTATCAACTACCTCCCATACCAAGTGATGAAGCCCCTGACTATTCGTGGAACCGATGTACATGGCGGGTCTTTTTCTTACCCCTTCTAGGCCTTTCATGACATGGATGTCATCTGCTGTATATGTTGGTTTTCTATTATCTGACACGGCATACCTCCCTTTGCAAGACTTAATTATATACAAATTAAGTTGCAAATAAAAAGCATTTAAGTAAAATAAAAACAGCGAATTGAGGAAGAAATAATGAATATATTAATTAATATATTAGTCGCAGCACTATCACTAATCTTAGGTTATCTAATTGGCAGCGCCAACCTATCTATTCCATTAGGGAAGCTTGTCTTTAAACAAGACCCACGTGACTATGGTTCACACAATTGCGGGGCTACAAATTGCGGTCGTATCTGGGGCAAAAAGTACTTCTTTATCGTATTTTTCTTTGATGTGTTTAAGACCGTTTCTCCGCTATATATTTGTTGGGCTATTCTCACTTTTATGCCTTTAAACAATGGCGCACCATTACTTCCAAATGCGCTACAAATGTATAGTGGCGAGGTCGCCAATTATATGATTAAGTGGCCAATCTATTGGTTAGCTCCAATTGGTTCTTTGCTCGGTGGAATTTTTCCATTATTTACTGGATTTAGAGGAGGAAAAGCTGTCTCAAATTTAGCAGGTTTGGTTCTCACCACTACTTGGTTTATTACCATTTTTGGGTTGATCGCATTTTTCGGCACACTCTTTAAATCCAAGTTTGTTTCACTTTCTTCTATCATCACTGGAATGGTATTGACTATTTGCGCTTGGGTATATTCGTTACTTATTACTTTCCATATCATTACTTCAGAACTAATGGTTATTTTCCAATATGGTCCACTGTTTTATTTCAACTATGTTTTTGCCATTTTAATTTCCATTCAAACTTCGGTCATGATAATTAGACACCATGAAAATATCGGTCGTTTGAAAGCAGGGAACGAAAAGAAAGTTAAATGGATTAAGAGTAAAGAATAAGTAGAAAATAAGTAGAAGTAATACTTTGTATTAGTAATACGCAAAATAAAAAGCGCTCAATCACGAGCGCTTTAATTTATTGTCGTTTATTAACGGCTTTCTTTCATGCTGCGCATCACTTCGCGAATTTGTTTTTCACTAGCGGTACGACCCATGCTTTTAAACATTGCACGAATCATTTTTTCATTGATTGGTGGGTTTTCTCTAATTTGTTTTTGGAATAAGTATCTGGTGATAAAGAAGCCTGCAGCACCACCAGCGATAAGGGCGAGAACGATATAGAGAACTAATTGCCAAATTTCAATTTGCATAATTATCTACCTCTTAAGCTCTACCATCATATTCGCCTGTGTCAGTGCGAACGATGACTTCTTCGCCTTCTTCAATAAAGAGTGGAACTTTGACTACTATGCCAGTTTCTAAAGTCGCTGGTTTGGTTGGCTTATTAACTGTATCACCTCTAACGCCTGGATCGCATTGGATGATTTTTAAAGCGACTTTTGCAGGTAAGTTAACACCGAGGATTTCACCATCAAAAGATGTGATTTCCACAATCTCATTACCTTTGAGAAATTGTTTTTCCCATTCCAAACGGGAAACGGAGACTTCGATTTGTTCGTATGAGTCTTGATCCATGAAAACCAAGAAATCACCACTATCATAAAGATACTGCATTTGTCTTTTATCAAGACGAATGGTGTCCACCATATAACCAGAGTTGCGGGATACTTCCATAATTGTGCCGGTACGCACGTTTTTGACCTTGACCTTGGCAACCATTTTTCTCATTGCAGTTTTGTTAAGCAAAATATCTAAAACTTGAAATAAGTTGCCTTCATCAACAAAATAGTTTCCTGGTCTTAATTCTGTAACATTGACCATAAATTTAATTTTCCTTTCAATAATACCAGTGAATATTATATCAAATATTCATTATTTAACAAACGGATTTAGTTTTTGCTCTTCTAAGAGCGTCGAGCTCTTTCCATGACCTGGATAAACTCTTGTGCTTGGTGGTAAGGACATGATTTTAGCCATCGAAGACTTTAGTTTTTTTGGTTGGGCACTTGGTAGATCTGCTCTCCCAACTGTATGTTCCAAGATAAAATCTCCAGTTAATAGTATTTGGCTTTCATTTAAATAAAAGCACACCGAACCAGATGTATGATATGGCGTATCAATAACGGTGATTGGTTCATTTAACAAAGAAATGACATCATTTTCCGCGATGGTGATTGGTTTAACATTTGACTTAAATGGTTTAGCGAGTAACGCCGAACAATTTAAGTAAGGATCGCTTAATTTATCAACTTCGAAAAATCCGATATAAACTGGGACGGAGAAATGTTCGACTAAAACATCTGCCCCGCGGATATGATCAACATGCCCATGAGTAAGAAGAATAGCCTTCAAGCTTAATTGTTGTTTTTCAATGTAGGTAACTAAACCGAGATTTTCTTTTGCTGGATCAACAACCACACAATTGTTTTGGTTGTCGATTAACACGTATGTATTCGCATACAAATCGTCTAGGTCTTCGTAAATAAAAGGTACTACTTTAATCATTTCACGAAAAAAAATAGGCAAAGCCTATTATTTCTTTTTCTCACGATGCGGAGTGACTTTTTTACAGACGTTACAATATTTATTAAGCTCTAAACGATCTGGTTTTTTCTTTTTATTTTTTTCAGTTAGATAGTTTTCTTCGCCGCATACAGTGCATTTAAGTGTTATTGAGATTCTATCATCTTTGCTTGCCATTTTGATTTTCTCCCTTCGAAGTCGCTTTCATATCTTACCACAGGTAAAATTTAATGCAAATATATTTTTTAAATCGCATGATGATGGTTTATACTAATGCTATGAAACGCGAAAAAACTAGACAAACCAAAATTGGTAATATTCTCATCGGTGGACAAAATAAAGTGTTAATCCAATCGATGTGCAAACATAAAACTTCAAAAATCGACCTAGTTGTTAACGAAATTAACGAATGCGCTAAATTGGGGGCGGACTTAATGCGTGTGGCCATACTAGACGTAGAAGACGCTTCAGCAATTAAAACTATTGTTAATAAGATAAATATTCCTTTAGTTGCTGATATCCATTTTGACGCGCGTTTAGCTCTACTTGCTATTGAAAATGGCGTGCAAAAAATTAGATTAAATCCTGGTAATATCAAAGATGAAGACATGATTAAGGAGGTTGTTTTAGCAGCGAAAAAACACGATGTTGTTATCCGTGTTGGTGCTAATTCGGGTTCCCTTAATGATGAAGTTGACGCTTTACCAATTTCTTTAGCCGAAAAACTCGTCTTATCAGCTAAAAAACAAATCGATATATTAGAAAGATATGAGTTTCGCGAAATTGTTGTCTCTATCAAGGCAAGCAATATCAAAGAAACAATTGCCGCTTATCGTCTTGCAAGCGAAATTTTCCCTTATCCATTGCATATTGGTATTACCGAAGCTGGTCCGAAGGATATTTCTTTAGTAAGAAGTGTAGCCGGACTTTCTCCTTTGTTGCTTGAAGGTATTGGCGACACGATTCGCATCTCTATTACTGGTGATTCGCGCGATGAAGTACTAGCAGCAAAGCGTTTATTGCATGACTGCGACCTATATGCAAATTATCCTACATTAATCTCTTGTCCAACATGCGGCAGAACCCAAGTCGACGTCCGTCCATTAGGCGAAAAAATTTTCGCTTATTTAGAAAAAAACAGCATTCCTTTATCGGTTGCAGTGATGGGTTGTGTTGTTAATGGTCCAGGCGAAGCTAAGGGCGCGGACATAGGTATTGCTGGTGGCAAAGGTCAATACATCATTTTCAAAAAAGGAAAATTAATAAAAAAAGTGTCAGAAGTGGAAGCTTATGACACGATGATTAATGAAATTAAGAGTATGCTTTAGAGCTTATCTCTCCAGCCATCAACGAATTTCTCGTCCCTGAGCATTTGAATTTCAATTGCATAAGGGGCTTTTTCATTAAAGTAAGGAGTTTCCAAAATTTTAGGAACCTTGTTTAACAATGGATGATTGGCAATTTTGCATAAAGTATCAAAACCTATATAACCATAACCGAGGTTGTCATGGCGGTCTTTATGCGCTCCACGTGGATTTTTAGAATCGTTAAGGTGAATGACTAATAAACGATTTAAACCAATAATACGGTCAAAATCTATTAAGAGTGTGTCGATATCATCGACATCATAGCCGCCATCATGCAAATGGCAAGTGTCTAAACAAACACCTAAACGTTCTGGATATTTGCAATAATCGATAATCCGGCGAATACTTTCGAAAGTCTTACCAATTTCACTTCCTTTGCCCGCCATTGTTTCTAAAGCGATTTTTACATCAGTACCATCAGTTTCGAAAATAGTATCTAGTGATTTAGCCAGCGTCTGGAGAGCGAAATCTTCTTCGGCATCTAAATGGTTACCTGGATGTAAAATTAGCGTCTTTACGCCAAATCCAGCTGTTCTTTGTAGTTCTCCGACAATCGTGTTGATCGATAGTTTCAATAATTCTGGTTTACCAGCATTAGCAGCATTAATGATATAAGGAGCATGGACGAATATATTGTTTTCATCGAAGCCGCTTTCCTTTAACAAAGCTCTTCCTTCGGGAATGCGCAATTCCGCTAGAGGTTTACGGAAAGAGTTTTGTGGGGCGCCAGTATAAAACATTAAAGCATTAGCTTTATAAGAAATTGCTTCTTTAACGCTACCCAAATAATATTCAGGGCCATTCATGGCTACATGAGAGCCAATTAATAAATCCTTCCCCATATTATTCGACCTTAATTGATTTAATCGTTACAGTGTCGGTTGGCTTATCGCCAAAACCTGTTTTTACATTAGCAATTGCGTCGACAACCTCTATACCTTCAATTACTTTTCCAAAGGCAGCGTATTGACCATCTAAATAATTAGCATCGTTATGCATGATGAAAAATTGACTGCCGGCGGAGTTATAATCATTTGAACGGGCCATAGAGATTGTGCCCTTAGTATGTTTAATCGGATTATTGACCCCATTTGCTTTGAATTCACCTTTTATGGTGTAGCCTGGTCCGCCCGTGCCGTTGCCTTTAGGACAGCCACCTTGAATCATGAATCCTTTTATAATGCGATGGAATGTTAAGCCGTTATAAAAACCTTTATTAACCAAAGCTACAAAATTATCAACTGTGATGGGGGCATTGCCTTTGTCTAGGGCCACTTCGATAGTTCCAAATTTTTCTATTTCGATAATTGCTTTCATGATGTATTCTCCTTATACATTAATGTATATAACTACTATTTTTATACTAATATTTTACTTATACAATTTCTGGCATTTTTTCGTGATCGATAATTGTAATTTCTAATTTATCGTCAATTTCCAATAGGATTTTACGCATTTGCGTTAAGAAAATGTTTTCAATTTCATGTGGTAAATCCAAATAATTGAACTTAGCATTTACAATATCTCTTCTTACGTGGTGCGGTGCATCACCAGAAATATAAATGTCGCATCCTTCCGCTTTGGCGATTGGCCAATAGCGAGAACCGCCTCCAGCGATGATACCAACTTTCTTAATAACTCCATTACCATATGGTAACAAAAGTCCATAATCAGCTTTAAGTTTATCTTTTGCGTAATCAGCAAACTGTTTGATTGGCATCTTTGCCTTAAGTTCACCAATACGCATGACCATATCACCTTCTGGTACGTAGATATTATCTAGAGATAAGGCTTCGGCCAATGCATCATTCATTCCGCCTCTACCAGCATCAAAGTTTGTGTGAAAGCTATAGATAACTAAACCCAAGGCTGCTGCTTCTTTATATAATGCTTCTTTAGAAAGGTCGGCCTTAAATACTTTGCTTTTAGGACCGAAAATGAATGGGTGATGAGTGATTATTATATCTGGACACTCATTGTTAAGCAAAGATAACACTTGCCAATCAAAATCTAGACACAAGAGTACTTTATGTACTTCTTCAGGAAGTTTTCCCACCATTAAGCCAACTCTATCTTTATAGATAGTAGCGTAACGTTTAGGAAATCTTTTCGCTAGTTTTATGAGCAAGTGCTTGGTTTTCATACGTTTTTCTTTAAACGGCATTTCTCTTTAGAAAGTAAATCGAGGCGCTCTTCAGGAATAGAACCCGAAGAAATGATTTGTTCAATCTCGGAAATTCGATTTTGATATTTTTCTTTAAAAATGGCACATTTTTCTTGTCTTAGAACTGGTCCATATTCAATGTCTTCATCGCTTAAAAAGGCACATTCACCACGAATGAATTTAATTATCTCATAGAAAACATTACCTTCTTTGATGATTTTTTCATCAGCGATGGTAAAGCCTAGGCGGCATATTTCTTTTCTTGCTTCTGGCACAGAGCTATGGGCATCTATGATGATCGTTTGGATGCGCGATAGTTTTCGTGGATGCTTTTTTAAAATAGTAATGATGTTTAAGCCACCCATTCCCGCGATAATCAAAGTGTTAACAATTTCTGGTAAGTCTTCAAGCCCATCACTAAACAAAGGAACGATTGTATCAATCACTCCTGCTTGGATGAGATTGTTTTTTAGTCTTTCATAAGGACCTTCTTTATTTTCAATGGCGTAGCCTTTTTCAATCGTGCCACTTTCCACTAAAGCAATCATCAGTTTACCGTGATCACTTCCAATGTCCGCGGGAACGCATTTAGGGACTAAGTCATGAATGGTCCTAAGACGCTTGGATAATTTTACCATTATAGTTTTTCCTTATAATCACCGAGTCTCTTTGAGCGAGTTGGATGTCTAAGCTTTTTAATGGCTTTTGCTTCAATTTGTCTAATTCTTTCGCGAGTAACACCAAATTCACGACCCACTTCTTCTAAAGTTCTTGGGCGGTTATCATCTAAACCATAACGAAGTCTGATGACTCTTTCTTCGCGGTCACTTAAATCTTTCAAAACGGCATATAGCTCTTCTTTTAAGAGTTGTCTAGTGGTAAAGTCGACAGGAGACTCACTTTCTTTATCTTCGATAAAATCGCCTAAATGAGAATCATCTTCTTCACCGATTGGCGTTTCTAATGAAACTGGTTCCATGGCGATTCTTTGAATTTCACGAATTCGTTTGGCGGATAGTTCACCGTTCATTACATCGCTAATTTCTTCAGCGGTTGGTTCACGGCCTAATTCTTGGATTAGTTGTCTTTGAATTCTCGTCATCTTGTTGATGGTTTCAACCATATGGACAGGAATACGAATTGTTCTAGCTTGATCGGCAATTGCTCTAGTGATAGCTTGGCGAATCCACCATGTGGCGTAAGTTGAGAACTTAAATCCCTTAGTATAATCAAATTTATCAACCGCTTTCATTAAACCGAGGTTGCCTTCTTGAATTAAGTCAAGTAGTAACATACCACGACCAACATAGTGTTTGGCAATATTGACGACTAAACGCAAGTTAGCGTTAATAAGAGTCATTTTTGCTTCTTCATCGCCTTCTAAGATTTTCTTTGCGAGAATGGGTTCGTCGGTAGCTTTTAATAAGCTATACTTACCGATTTCTTTTAAATACATCTTGACAGAGTCGTTAACTTTGACTTCGCTACCAAGATAATCAACATCAATTTCTTCTTCCTCTTCTTCTTGGACAGTATCTTCTTCGAAAAAGTCAGCGGCATCATCTTCGACATCAAGTGATAACTTGCTCTCATCGAAATCTTCTTCAAATTCTTCCTCTTCTTCGGTATCAACCACGACTTCAATTCCGCTTTCTTTAAAGAAGTTGATTAAATCAACGAGTGTTTCATCGTCGACATCAAATGGAGAAAGTGTGTCATAAATATCACTTTGATCAATGCTGCCTGCAGCTTTAGCTTTTTTTAATAAATTGGCTTTAATCTCATCTAAAGATAGAATTTCACCATCTTCATCATAAATTGCCTTTAGTGGTTTTTTCTTTTCTTTTTCTAAAGAAAGTTTTGGAGTACTAACTCCACCTTCACTCACTTTTGGTCTGCCTCGTTTTTTTGGTTTGTTTTCAGTTTCTACTGCTTCAATTTTTTTTGTTCCCATAAATCAATGCCCCTTTCATTGCTTTGGTTTATATTACTTGTTTCGCATTTTACGACGATGATAATCCGCGACAATACGCGCTTGTTCTAGCGGGCTCTTGTTTTGTAAAGATTGTTCGAGTAAATCGTTTTCAAAAATGCGTTCTTTTTCTTCTTTAATCACTTGTTGCAAACTATCAAGCAACTTTTCGTCACACGAAGGATGGTTTCTTTCCATATATAACTCCGAGATTTGGTTGATCATCGTTTCTTTGTTATCAATATCGCTATTTTCTAAGGAAGAAATAATGTCTACAGGTACGAAGTTTTCGTGTGTTCGAGCATACTCAATAAGGAAATTGGCAATCACCCGGTAAGTGGAATCATAAAAACCATCAATCTTTCCCTCATAAAAGCCCACTGCTTGCTTATTTTGTAGCATCTGGTATAAAAGTTCGCGCTCGGCAAGATTGAGCCTACGGAGGATTTTTCTTTCAGGATGATAATCGATAATCATCGAGCGATAATCTCTAATTTCTGGTTTAATTCTCGCGGTTTTTAAGATGTTTCTTATTGCTTCAGAAGTATAACCAGTGATTTTTGATAACTTACCCATATAACTATCGAGTTCTAGCTGTGAACGGATGCCCAATAAAATTGGGACGAATTCTTGAATGAGTTGTGTTTTTTGTTCAGTGGTTTGTAACGGGTTAGTGTTGAGATAGTAGTTAAGTGTAAAGTCAACATATGAAATCAACTTATTCAAGTATGCGTTTAAGGCGATATCACCTTCGGCATTTAATATTTCATCTGGGTCTCTACGGTTGTTTTGATTATCAACAATACGGACATTAATGCCGTTTTTTATTAATAAATCAGCCATAACCATCGAAGCCTTTTGACCAGGCAAATCACCATCAAGACAAAGTCTTACTTCAACATTAAGCGCTCTAAGTAAACGAATATGTTCGTCGCTTAACGTCGTACCCATCGTAGCCACTGCGGCTTCGATTCCAATGCGATAAAGAGCAAAGACATCCATAAAACCTTCGAGTACATATATGTAACCAGCGATATGTGCTTTCTCTTTTGCGTTGTGGTAGTTATATAAAATGTTTGATTTGTGAAATAAATAAGTATCTGGTGAGTTTACATATTTGGCTTCAGGTCCATCGCCCAGACGTCTAGCGGAATAACCAACTACTTCACCTTCGTTATCAAAGATAGGGAAGATGACACGTCCTTGGTTGCGGTCATAATAAGCATTGTTAATCGCAAGAGCAATGCCGACGTCTTCAATTGTCTTTAGCGAATGACCTTTACTTAACAAGAAGTCACAGGTTGCTTTGCCATCCTTGTAGGCATAGCCTAAACGGAATTTGTTTCTTAACCCAGCATCTAAATAGCGGTTTGTAAAATACTCTTGCCCTTCTTTGCCTTCTGGAGAGTTAAGAGCGTATTGATAATAAACGGTTAAATCGTGCAAACACTTAACTAGTGGCACACGTTTTGGGTCCACAACTTTAACTTCAGTAATACCTTCTAGACGAGGATCACGGAAATCAGAAATCTCAGCCACTTTCCTCATCGCTTCAATGGTAGATAGCTTGGCATACTTCTTAACGAAACTAATTGAGTTGCCACTTGTGCCACAAACGAAGCATTTAAAGATGTTTAACTGCGGAGAAACGTGCATAGAAGGGTTAGTATCGTCGTGGAAAGGACATTTTGCCAAATAGTCTTTACCTTTTCTGACCACGGGTAAATAAGCAGACACCACCTTGACGATGTCCGAGCGCTTAAGTACGTCGTTATATAATCCTTCTTCAAATGCCATATAATTTATTATAGTTTTCCTATTTTTCTACTATTTTTCTACTTATTAGAAATAAATCTTTTCTTCAATATATGCTTTCAAGTCAGCGATTGGCAAACGGACTTGTGCCATGGTATCACGATCACGAACGGTTACCGCGCCATCATTTAATGTATCAAAGTCGATGGTAATGCAATATGGAGTGCCAACCGCATCTTGACGGCGATAACGTTTGCCAATGCTGCCTGTATCGTCGTAAACGACATTAAAGAATTTAGAAAGTTCAGCTTCAACTTCGCGTGCCTTGTCTTCTAATTTTTTAGAAAGTGGTAACACTGCGGCTTTAAATGGAGCAAGTGCCGGAAGAAGGTGCATAACGATACGGGTATCCTCTCCATTAACTTGTTCTTCATCATAAGCATCACATAAAGTCATTAACACCAAGCGATCTAAACCAACCGATGGTTCGATACAATAAGGAATATAGCGTTCATTAGTTTCTGGATCTAAGTAATCTAAAGATTGTCCACTAAATTGAATGTGTCGTTTTAAGTCGTAATCAGTACGATCAGCAATACCCCAAATTTCGCCCCAACCGAATGGGAATAAGTATTCAATATCTGTGGTAGCTTTGCTATAAAATGATAGTTCTGTTGGTTCATGGTCGCGGTAACGTAAGTTATCCTTTTGAACGCCCAAAGAATCGACGAAGTCTAAGCAGTATTGTTTCCAATAATCAAACCATTTTAAGTCTTCGCCTGGTTTGCAGAAAAATTCCATTTCCATTTGGTCGAATTCTCTCATTCTAAAAGTCATTTGACCCGGAGTAATTTCGTTTCTAAATGCCCGACCAACGTTACAAATTCCAATAGGCAATTTTCTACGTGTGGCGCGCATAACGTTTTTGAAGTTTACAAATACGCCTTGCGCAGTTTCTGGACGTAAGTAAACGGTTGATTTACTATCTTCCGTAACACCAATGTGTGTTTTGAACATCATATTGAACTGACGAATGTCAGTGAAGTCATGATGATTGCAGTTTGGACAAGCCACTTCGTGAGAACGAATAAAAGCCATCATTTGATCATTATTCATCGCATTCACGTCTTCGCTAGGAAAGGCGCCTTCAATTAAATGGTCAGCTCTAAAACGTTGTTTACAATATTTACAGTCAATTAAAGGATCGTTAAAGGTAGAAACATGGCCTGTAGCTTCCCAAACCTTAGGATTCATTAATATCGCAGCGTCAATACCAACATTTGTGCGGCTTTCTTGAACGAATTTCTTCCACCACATCTTACGGATGTTTTGTTTTATTTCGCTTCCTAATGGGCCATAATCCCAAGTGTTACTTAATCCACCATAGATTTCAGAACCTTGGAAATAAAAGCCAGAGACAATAAAATGGTTGCACAATTTATCAAATTCAAATTTATTCATACATTACCTCTATATGCATACAAAAAATAATACAAATAATATGAATTGTTGTCAACCTATTATCGGTGTTTATTATAATTACTAACTAAATAGTTAATAGCTTGAGGTTTTTAAAGTGATAACCGAAAGCTTCTTCGATGTATTCGATCACTTTTTCAAATATAACTAGAGCATCCTGACGTGAATATTCAGTGCCAGAAATAAAATAATCGCGAGCGTTAAAAATCTTTCTTAATAAGAGCATTTGTTCTTTGCTTAAATTTCTTACAATGTCGTCGTGATAACACTTTTCACAAATAAATCCGCCATCAACAAAGGAGAAGGCAACAATTTTTTGTTTATTACCACAAATGACGCATTGATTAACTTCTAATTCAAAGCCACCAATCCGAATCGCGTGGCTCATAAAAACTAATAAGGACATCAACCAATCATTCGTTTTTCGTAATGCCTCTACTCCTTCTTCTAAACAAGCAAACATTTTATATTTTTCTTCGTCAGGGAATAGATTTAACATCATTTCGCCAATGACAAGGAGTGCACCTAAGTAATTTGCATCCATTTCCACCTTTAGTGGAGTAAAAAGTTGTTTAGAGTTTTTTAAGACTGGATATTTTAAGTTGCCTTCGACTAACTCAATATCAACAATTGTTAAAGGGTTATTGAGTACACTATTTTTGCTTTTAGGATCATTAATCCCTTTCGCAAGAAAAGTAATTAATTGCTTTTGAGCAATTGCAGTGACGATGGCATCTTTTTCTTTATATTGGTTTGCGGTTAAAACAATAACTTTCATTTTTTATTTTTCGTATTTATACCCATATTGCTGCAGTGATTTTTCGTCATCACGCCAATCGGGATTAACTTTGACTTGTAGTTCCAAAAAAACGTGTTGTTTTAAGAACTTTTCAATATCGGAACGAGCTTTTGAACCGATTTCTTTGATTCTTCTTCCTGAAGCGCCGATCACAATACCTTTTTGACTTTCTTTTTCAACGATGATGGAAGCCATAATTTCGATTGGTTTTTTCTCCCATTCAATGTGCTCCATGTAAATGGCAATCGAGTGTGGCACTTCTTGGCGGAGAATTAATAAAACCTTCTCGCGAATAATTTCTTTAATGCGGAAAATTTCATCTTTATCGGTAACCATTTCTTTTGGGTAATAAGCAGGGCCTTCTGATAAGACTTCCATTAAATTTTTTATGATTTCATCAACATTAAAGCCTTCTTTGGCAACCGTATCTATAAAAATAGCTTTTGGAAAATAATCACGATATGTCTTTTTCAATAATTCGGCTTTATCGAGCCGAGCAAGATCGATTTTGTTAAAAACAATAATTAATGGGCGGTCGTGAATGTTGAGATGGTCGATTATATATTGATCACCAGGACCGAATGATTTGGAAGTATCTACCACCAATAATGTGGCATCAACCGTATGCGCGGTGCTGTAGGCCATACTATTCATCTCAATGCCCAACTTTTGTTGTGGCTTATGGATGCCAGGAGTATCGACAAAAACAATTTGCGCCTCCTCGCTATTATAAATACCAATAATTTTATTACGTGTTGTTTGCGATTTATCGGTCACAATTGAGACGTTGCGGTTAATTAAACGATTTAGCAGCGTGGATTTGCCGACATTTGGTCGGCCTAAGATAGCGACAAAACCCGATTTCATTATTTCATGTCCTCTTCAGAAAAAGCGAAAGGTAATAATTGTGAAATATTACTTTTAATAACCGCGCCTTTTAAATTAGCCATAATTATTTCGCCATCTTTAGGAAAAAGTTCGCTAATCACTTGACGACAAGCACCACAAGGCGCGCAGGCTTCAGGCGTATCAGCAACAATGGCCATAGCTACGAAGTCGGATTTCTTATAACCACGCAACATTGCGCTATATAGAGCATTACGTTCAGCACACATACATAGTGGATAGGAAGCATTTTCGATGTTTGTTCCGGCAATGACTTGTCCATCTTTACAAAGTAAAGCGGCTCCGACAGCGAATTTGGAATATGGGCTATAAGATAGTTTTCGAGCGTCTTTTGCTTTTTCAATTAAGTTTTCAGTTTTCATAAGTCACCTTTTGGCAAGATTTGGTCCTGCAAAGCGAACATGATTTTTTCATCGGTTTCAGTCATGTGGTCATAGCCGAGAAGATGGAGCAATCCATGTACGAATAAGAATTTTAGCTCGCGATCAAGGCTATGACCATAGCTCTCAGCTTGACTCTTCGCTTTATCTATACTGATATAGATTTCGCCAAGAATCACCATCGAACCAGAGTGCAAAATAATTTCCCTATCCTTGTTACCATCCAAAAATGCGAAGGAGATAACATCAGTGGGCTGGTCAATATGACGATAATCGCGGTTAATTGTTTGAATATAATCATTATCGACTAGCGTGACACTGACAAAAGGATCAAAGTTTAAAGCTATATGCTTGAGTGTTTTGTCTAATAGTGTTTCGTATTCTGCTTGATAAAGATTATACGATTCGTTGAATGAATTGAAATCAAGTTCCATACGTAAATCATACAATCATTTAGTGCTTTTTACTATTAATTTCATCAAGATGATGAACGAGGTTGTTGACCCTTGCTTTAATTAATAAGTTATCCGCCAGGCGGCGATCATACGCAAAAAGCGGGGTTAAAGATTGGTAGAGTAATAAGCTTATGCAGGTGTAAAACACGATGTTGGTGAGATTAAAGCTTTTTTCAATAACACTGACCGATACACTAGCCAAAATCATCAAAGTTATAGCGAAGATTTTATTAGCGATTTCTAAATAGGCGTAACGATAGGCTTTAACCTCCATATTTTTAACCTTCAATTCCACTCCCTCCACTACTCTTTCTTTTCTTAATGCTCCTTCTTCAACTTCTAAATCTTTGGCGATTTGATTTTTATAAGGGGCAAAAAAGAAAACGTCAAGATAAGAAGTAAGAAAGGAAGTAGCAATCAAAATTAAAAAATAAAGTGAATTAAAAAGTGAAATCGTGATTATCAAAATAACGACCAACAAATAGAAGATAAAGTTCAATGTCATTGTGAGCGAACTCCGTTTATAATCTTGACCACGGCGATAAAACTCAAAATAATGTTTGGGACGCACATACCTATAAAAACGTCTTAAGTATTTGTCAAATCGCTGCATTCTTTTTAATAATGCTCCTCTTAAAGCAATCTCAGTCACTAAACTTAATGCCATAAACACTAATGGCCATAGGGGCGAGCCATCGGGTTTAATTAAGAAAGTGCCTAAAGCAATAAAAGTGGCGATAAGAGTTTGCAGTAGATAAGAAATGAATTCACCTTTTACATCTTTGGTGTTGATAACAATGCGTTCATATGTTTGACGTTCAACGTGGGTAATAGTTAAAGCTGTCCCATCCCAAAAGCGTTTAATGTCAGATACTTTCTTCCAAGCTACGCCTTTATTAGGATCATGTACTTTCACACGCTTTCCTTTTCTTTGGCTAAGTAAAACCGCGTGTGTTGTTTCATCTGCGTTAACCATGGTTAAAATCATGGGAAATTCCGTTAGGTGGCTTAAATCGTCTTTATCTTCGATTTTTACTCCGATTAAAGTCACACCATATCTTTGTGCAATGTCAACTAAATCCTGGTATGAATAAGGACCATGATCTTCGTCTTCATTTAAATAAAGATAGCGCTCGTCCTTTTGCACAATGGCAAGTAGCATTTTTAAGCAGGCAGAGCCGCAGCTTTCACTTGTAATCTGGGGAATATAATGCATTTATGACCTCCTAATATTCTAATAGGGGGCAATAATTACATTTGTCCAAAAAAAGTGAGCAACAAGAATAAAACCTTCTTTCGAAGGTTTATTTTTTGAATGCTTTATTGAATTTTGCGATAAAGGTATCATCCTTTTTCACTGAATCGCGATATTGTGTTAATAGTTCTTTTTGTTGTTTGTTTAAGTTGTTAGGTAGTTTGATATCTAAGTGAATGTATTGATCACCTGGTCGACCAGTTCTTAAATCCTTAACCCCATGTCCACGCATTCTCATCACTTGACCGGGTTGTGTACCACTTGGGATATCTAGTGGAACTTCGCCATAAACGGTTGGGATATCAACTTTCACCCCTAAAATTGCATCAAAGAAATCTAACGGATGACTAAGATGAATATCATTGCCTTCCCTTTTAAAGTAATCGTGTGGTTTAACGTTGATTTCAACGAATAAGTCGCCACTTTCACCACCATTAACGCCTCTTTCACCCATGCCTTGAACACGGATTTGTTGGCCGTTATTAATGCCAGGGATTATATGGACTTTAATTGTCTTTTTGACACGATTAAAGCCTTGACCATTGCATTTTGGGCAAGCGTTAATGACAATTTTGCCTCTTCCATCGCATCGCGAACAAACTTCTTGTTGTTCAACTACACCAAACAAACTTCGGCGCGTCGTTTTTACATAACCATGACCAGCACAAGTTGGACATGTTTGGATATCAGCAGCCGTTTTTGCCCCTGTGCCGTGACATTGCGAACAATTTTCATCAATGGTTAAAGGTAAATCGATATCGCGACCTAAAATGGTGTCCATAAAGTTAACTTTAACTCTCACAATGGAATCATTTCCGCGACGCGGGCCCATGTTGGTGCGAGCCGAACGACGGCCACCACCAAAGAAAGACGAGAAGATATCGCCTAAATCGACATCGCCAGCCCCAAAGCCGAAACCACCCTCAAATGGATTTGCTCCAGGTTGACCGCCACCTTGCTCAAAAGCCGCCCAACCAAATTGGTCATAAGCACTTCTTTTTTGGTCATCATACAAGATGTCATAGGCTTCTTGTACTTCCTTAAAATTAGCTTCATTACCAGTTGTTTTATTATCAGGATGGTATTTTTTAGCTAGTTTACGATAAGCGCTTTTTATTTCGTCTTTTGAGGCAGCCTTGGCTATGCCTAATGTTTCATAAAGATCTCTTTTTTCTGCCATTTGTTGCCTTTCTTCCTATACATATATAGGGGCTTTTGCCCCTATAATGCATAGTATTTGTATTAATTAATAAGATTAGTTATTGCCTGTGAAATCAGCATCGACCACATCGTCTGGTTTAGTGCCAGGAGTTTCGCCATCAGCTCCGCCAGCAGCATTAGTAGCGCCGCCATTACCACCAGCTTGCGCTTGTTGTTGCATGAAAGCAGCAGCTTTTTCAAGTTCATCAATGCGCTTTTTGATAGTTTCCATATCGTTATTATCTAGTGCTGATTTAAGTTCATCGCGAAGTTTTTGGGTTTGCTCTTTTTGAGCTGGGTCCATTGTTTCGCCTTTTTCTTGTAAGGCTAAATCGATATCGGCGATGAAACCTTCGGCTTTATTGCGTAATTCGATATTTTCTTTACGTTTTTTATCTTCTTCGGCATTGTCTTCTGCTTCCCTAACCATGCGGTCGATTTCTTCTTTAGAAAGACCACCAGTGCCGGTGATAGTAATATTTTGCTCTTTTTGTGAATCAAGGTCTTTTGCACTAACTTTGACGATACCATTAACGTCAATGGAGAAAGTAACTTCGATTCTTGGTTGGCCACGTCTAGCCGGTTTAATGCCGGTTAATTGGAAGTGACCTAATAACTTATTATCGTGAGCCATTGGTCTTTCACCTTGATAAACCATGATGTCAACAGCTGGTTGGTTGTCAGCGGCGGTAGAGAAAATTTGGCTCTTGGTTGTTGGAATAGTTGTATTACGAGGAATTAATGGAGTTAAAACACCACCGAGAGTTTCAATACCAAGGGTTAACGGAGTAACGTCGAGCAAGATAACGTCTTTGACGTCACCAGAAACGACACCACCTTGATAAGCCGCACCAATAGATACTGCTTCATCAGGGTTAATACTGAGATTTGGTTTTTTACCAGTTAATTGTGCGACTAATTCTTGGACAGCTGGCATACGGATTGAACCACCAACAAGTAATATTTGGTGAAGTTCTGCGGCACTTAAATTAGCATCGCTAAGCGCTCTTTTTACAGGTTCTTCACATCTTTTTAATAAGTGACGAGTCAGTTCTTGGAATTTTGCTCTTGTTAAGCTAATTTCAAAGTTGACTGGACCAGTCGTGGTCATAGAGATGAATGGTAATGAGATAACGGTTTCTAATAGCGAAGAAAGTTCAATTTTCGCTTTTTCAGCCGCTTCTCTAATTCTTTGTAAAGAGCCTTTGTCAGTAATATCGACATTTGATTGAATTTTAATTTGGGCTTTGACCCAGTCGGCGACGACTTGATCCCAGTCATCACCACCGAGTTTATTGTCACCGGCTGTAGAAACGACTTCGAAAGTGCCATCACCAATATCGAGGATGGAAACGTCAAATGTACCACCGCCTAAATCAAAGACTAAAATCTTTTCGCTTTTGCCATTTTCTAAACCATACGCTAAAGCGGCAGCGGTTGGTTCGTTAATAATTCTTACGACATCCAAGCCTGCAATTTGACCAGCGTCTTTAGTCGCTTGACGCTGCGCGTCATTAAAATATGCTGGAACAGTAATAACTGCTTTTTGTACTTCCTGACCAAGATGGGCTTCGGCATAACGTTTCATGTAAGCCAAGATTTTAGCCGAGATTTCTTGTGGGGTAAATGATTTGTTAATACATTTAACTTCGATTTTTTCTGGTTTGCCAATTAATCTTTTAACCGATAAAACGGTGTCTGGATTAGTGACTGCTTGTCTTTTTGCAGCATTACCAACGATTTCTTCGCCGTTTGCTTTAAATGCGACAACTGAAGGGGTGGTCATTGTACCTTCAGGATTTGGGATAACTTTGACAGTGCCATCAGCTTGTAAGTAACTGACGACCGAATTGGTGGTACCTAAGTCAATACCTAGAATAATTTCTTTTGCCATATTCTCTTTTCTCCTTTTTTAAGCGTCGCTTTGAGCGACATTGTTTTTATTTTCTTCTTGATTAGTTGCTTTGTTTTTACTCACCGACACCATTGCGGGTCGAATGAGGCGGTTATGTATTTTATAACCATTGCGGTAAATTTTTGCGACAAGATTTTCTTCGCCATCCGCTTCGGTCGTATCAACGGCATTCATTTCATTAGCACAGAACTTATCGCCAATTTTTGGAGCGATCTCTACTACCCCTTCGTTTTCAATTACGCCGACCAAGTTACGATAAATGTATTGGAATCCGACGAGGTAATTTTTTAATTCTGGGTTAGCGGGCTCATTGCCTAATGCCATGTGGAAGCTATCAAGCACTGGTAATAATCCTTCAACGAAGCCAACAGCGCGATATTTAAGAGCTTCCGCGTGCTCCTTTTCTAAAATAGATCTTAAGTTTTTTGTATCGGCATAAGCGCGGTAGTATTCATTTTTCCAATGTTCAACTTCGCTTTTTAACTTTACAATGACTTCGTCTAAATCTTTAATTTTTTTCTTATTTTTGTCTTTTTCATCTTGGCAATCACAACTTTCGTTTTCATTGCACTTGCACGTTGCTTCGGGGGAATTTTCTTTTTTGATTTCTGGATTATCTTTTTTCATTTTTTCTTTAGGCATCTCCTTGCCCTCCTCCTCCTTTGTTTATGTTGTTAAAATATTCGGTTAGTGTTTGGGCGATATATTCAAGTGCAGATAAAGCTTGATCGTAATCAATCCGTGTTGGACCAAGTAACGCAATTGCACTTTCTTCATCTTCACCGAGTTTTATTTTCGCAGTGACCATTGAAACGTCTGGGTTTTCTCCAAAGTCACCAATGCGAATCAATTTGCCACTTTCATCTTCTTTGATTTCTTTTTTCACTTCTTTTAATAATGCTTGATTGTTTAGTAATTTGAACATTTGTTCTAATTTTTCAACGTCGTTTTTATATTCTTCGTGTGTGAATAATTCATCACGACCATATAAACTAAGGCGATCAGAAGCAAAGCGCATGAAAGTTTCAAGCAATGCTTGATATACTAAGTCATGATCGACGATATAGTCATTAAGAATTGGTTTTAAAGCTTCGGTTTTTTCAACGAGTTCGAAAATCGGTGTGCCAATTAAACGGTCGTTGAGTAGCGATACACAAGAAATAATTTCTTTAGCTGAAATTTTTTCTGGAACGATAAAAGTTTTATTTTCAACATAACCTTTATCAGTGACAAAAACCGCAGTAATCGAGTTTTGGGAAATTTGCACCATTTGAATTGAGGCCAATTTTTCCTCTTGTTCATCAGGTCCCATAACGACGGTTACTAAGTTAGTCATGTGAGATAAAATCTCGCAGCTCGCTTTGATGACTTCTTCAATCGATTTAATCTTTTGATCAAGAATCGTTTGAATACTATTTTTTAATTCTTCTTTAACGGTGCCATCACGCAAGTTTTCGCAGTAATAACGATAACCTTTGGAACTTGGCACTCGACCACTGGACAAGTGTGTTTTTTCAATGTAGCCCATTTTTTCTAGAGCTAGCATTTCATTTCTAATGGTCGCTGAAGAATAAGGAAGTTTATATTCATCAATGAGTGTTTGGCTACCCACTGGTTGCGCTTTCTTAATGAAATATTCCACGATGTATTTTAAGATGGTATTGCTACGCGATAAAGCCATGAAAATATCTCCTTTTAGCACTCCAACAGTTTTGGTGCTAACTACATTGTAAATAATAAATTAGCAGAGTCAAGCATTATGTGCTAATTTTTTATGTTTATATATAAAGGAGACGTAACTATAGTGTTTTTTTTAAATTAACTGCAAAATAATCGTATCCAAAATCATCATGCCTTGATAAGTTGGAAACAAAATATCGTTAACTAATACTAAGTACTTATTAGCGATAAATTCATCAATTATCGCTTTCTTTTCCTTGTATAAATCAATAGCGAAATGTTGTTTTAAGTGTTTTAATGATAAACCTTCGGAAGTTCTTAAATTGAGCATTACTTCATAAACATAGCGATCGTGCTCGCTTAGCACTTCTTTTTCGGCAATATATTGTCCTTTTAGATATTTATCTAGGTTTAAAGTGTTTTTGTAACGGACATTGGCTAAATATCCGGCGGCGCCTAAACCAATACCGTAATATTGTTCATTCCGCCAATACACTAAATTGTGTTTAGCTTGATAGTTAGGCAAGCAATAGTTTGACACTTCATAATGGGTAAAACCATGTTTTAAAAGTACTTCTTCAACGATATCATAGTATTCACGACTTAAGTCTGGCGATAACTCGCGATAACCTTGATTAAATAAAACGGTATGTGGGTGTAACGTTAATGAATAGCAAGAAATATGTTGAATATCTAACGCCAGTATATTTTCTAAATCCTTAGTTAATAATTTTTTCGTCGCAGTTGGCAAACCTAAAATCAAATCAACATTGATGTTATTAAAGCCGTGTTTTTTTAAGCTGACCACTACTTTTTGTACTTCGCTAAAACTATGCGCGCGATTAATCTTTTTTAGTAAATTATCGTTTGTCGATTGCACTCCTAAAGAAATGCGGTTTACTCCATATTCCCTTAATAATTCAATCTTGTCTTCAGTCAAAGATTCAGGATTAGCTTCAAAAGTATATTCTTTTACTCCGAAAGAATAAGGTTTAATGATTTCCAACAAGTGCTTAAATAAATCGATTTCCAATGCTGTTGGCGTTCCACCACCAACATAGATTGTATCTAAATCAAAAGGATCATATTGCTCGAGTTCATTTTGTAATACTTTTAAATAAGAAATAACGAAATTACGAAAATACTGCAACTTAGGAAAGTCGCAGTAATCGCAAATTTTTTCACAAAAAGGAATATGGATGTATAAAGCTCTGGCTTTTTTAGTCATCTTGTTTATAGTTAATGATCTCTTTTTTGGTTTCTTCGTCTTCGATATCTTGGAGCACTCTATTTATCTCTTCCTGAACGATTTGTTCTTCAGAGGGTTTATCTTCCTTGAAACGTGGTCTTAAAATGCGGTAAATAACAAAGGCGGCCAAAGCGATGATGGCGGCAACCGCGAGGATAACTACTAATATTAGGATAGGTGGCATGTATATTCTCCCTTAATCTCTTTCTATTGGAATGTAAACGTATTTATTTTTAATCTTTTCTTTGCGATAGTAAAGAAGTTCTGCTAAATGGTCCATGGCGGTACGAGCCGTTTCATAAGCACAACGCAAGCTTTTCTTATATTGCGCAATCGTATACTTTTTGTTTTTTGTACAGTGGCGAGCATAAAACTTGGCTTCGCCTTTTTTAAGACGCGGGTCTCTTTCTAGTAAGTCTTGTTCTAATAAAACAGCTTGCTTTTCATCTAGCGCAACCGGGATATAAGAAACAGCAAGTTCTTCTTGTACATATTGCACTTTGACGGTCTTTTTCTTTGGAAGAGCAAATCTTTCATCATCATCAAAGTCGTCTTCAGAAGTTTGGCTAATTGGCGTTTCGCTTTTTTTAGTAGGAGCAGGAACTTTATCTTCTTCAAACAAAGAAACGGTTTCTACTTTTTTTGCTTCTATAGAAGGAGCTTGTTGTTCTTCATCAAATTGATAAAAGTCTTGTTTTAACTCCGCGACTTTACTAGCAGCAATATCATTTAATAAATCATCGCAAAGTTGGCCTAAGCATTTATAAATATAATCGACAAAGTAGGTGACATCAGTAGTTTTTTGTACTTCGACATAAACTCTAGCAATTTCTTCTTTTGGTACTAACAGCAATTTCTCGAATGGGAAATCAATGATGACTTCACCAAACGCTTCGTGAGCCAAAACCGCTTTTGCCATTAAGACAGCGATTTCATCAGAATAGCGGTCAAATGGTTTGACATAGTTAATGTAAAAATACACGATAATTGCTTTAAGCGATGGGGATAAAGTTGATGTAGCAATAAAATTAAACATATTGCCCATCATTGGTTCAATAAGACTAGCCGGAGCAGAAGTATAAATGCGATCAATTAAAACTCTATTCTCTGGATTCTTATCCTCAAAGAGACGGTAATAAGTAGTGAGTTCTTCAGTTCCTAATAATCTTGCGTAAAGTTCCGCAAGGAAATTATCGTCGATTCTATTGACATAACTATGTTTAATGTAGTTTAACGCCTTCATGTAATTAATAAGCACCATGTTGGTTGGAATCGAATTGATAACTTCGCCTCTAAGGATACTGCTTAAATATTCTTCACCAACCGCAAGTTCTTCGTGATCATTAATCGCACTAATGATTTGTTTTTTCAAAATGAAATCAATGTTCTTAAATTGCTTGCTTGATGGATTAATTAAACCATAATCACGGTTAACTTTAATGAGTTTTAGTTCAACACCATTAACGAGATTGTTAATCGCGGAACAACCGCAAAAAACTAGCATATTTTTCTCAATAGTTTTAAGCGACAAGTAATGATAAAAATGGGAGCGATAAGCTAAAATGTTGCTCCAAAATGTATCGACAGATGTAATTTTTAGTTCATGAGCGACTTCGTTTTTACTGGCATATTTATCTTCAGTAAAACGCATTGCTAAATCAGTGCCTGCCATAAAAATACCTTCTTTATAGTCTCATCATACAATACATATTTTTTTATTTAAATAATTAATTCTAAAAAACTACTAATAATGCACTAATTGTCATCAACATCATCGATGGAAAGAATCGACATAAAAGCTTCTTGTGGCACTTCAACTGAACCGATTTTCTTCATTCTTTTTTTGCCTTCTTTTTGTTTTTCTAATAGCTTCTTTTTACGAGAAATATCGCCACCATAACACTTTGAAAGTACGTCTTTTCTCATCGCTTTAACATCGCATCTAGCGATAACTTTTCCACCAATTGCTGCTTGAATTGGAATCTCAAATTGTTGACGAGGAATGACGGTTTTGATACGTCTAATAATGTTTAATCCGCGGTGATAACCATCCGGACGATAAATGATACTACTTAAAGCGTCAACCACTTGACCATTAAGTAAAACGTCTAATTTCACTAAGTCACCGCGCTTATAATCGGAGAAATCATAGTCGAAAGACGCATACCCTTTTGTGTAGCTTTTCAAGCGATCAAAGAAGTTATAAACGATTTCGGCAAGAGGTAGTTCATAGGTTAAAATCATTCTCGTGTCGTCGAAGTAATCAAGGCCGACATAAATGCCCCGTCTTTCTCTACACAATTCCATGATTGGACCGATAAATTCTTTCGGAGTCATGATGTTGGCTTTAATATAAGGTTCTTCAATGTATGAAACTTTACTACTATCAGGAAGCTTGCTTGGGTTATCTAAATGAAGCATAGTCTTATCTGTCAGATAAACATGATAAATAACGCTTGGCGCAGTCAAAATCAAATCTAGATTATATTCTCTTTCTAAGCGCTCTTGCACCACGTCCATATGTAATAAACCTAAGAATCCGCATCTAAAGCCAAAGCCCAAAGCTTGGCTAGTTTCAGCAATATATTGTAAAGAAGAATCGTTTAATGATAATTTTTCTAACGCTTCTTTTAAGTCTTGATAATCGTCACTATCAACTGGATACAAACCGCAATAAACCATTGGGTTCATAATGCGGTAACCTGGAAGTGCTTCGCGAGTTGGATTATTAGATAAAGTAACAGTGTCGCCGGGTCTTACGTCTTTAATATCTTTAATTTGAGCAGCGATATAACCGACTTGACCAGCACCTAGCTCATCAACTTTTACTTCTCGAGGGGTTCGTATACCTAATTCTATAACTTGATATTCTTTGTCAGCTTGCATCAAACGAATTTTATCGCCAACTTTTATCATGCCTTCTTTTATTCTAACTAAAACCACAACTCCACGATATTGGTCATAATAGCTATCAAAGATCAAGGCCTTTAATGGTTTATTAGGATTTCCTTTTGGGGCAGGAATAGTTTGAACAATGGCTTCTAATAATTCGTGAATATGATATCCAGTTTTAGCACTCACTTCGACCGCTTTATCACACGGAATACCGATTTTCTTTTGAATTTCTTCTTTGGCTAATTCAACATTAGCGGAAGGTAAATCAACTTTGTTGATAACGGGTAATATTTCTAAATCATTATCAACGGCCAAATAAGCATTGGCTAATGTTTGAGCTTCTACCCCTTGAGTGGCATCAACGACAAGTAAAGCCCCTTCGCAAGCAGCCAAAGAACGCGATACTTCATAAGTGAAGTCGACATGTCCAGGAGTGTCAATAAGGTTGAAGAAATAATTATGCCCATCATCAGCTTTATATGTAAAAGTCACAGCATTGAGCTTAATGGTAATGCCTCTTTCTCTTTCAAGATCCAACGAGTCAAGTATTTGGTTTTTCATATCGCGCATTTCAATAGCACCAGAAGTTTCTAAGATGCGATCTGCCAATGTGCTTTTCCCGTGGTCGATGTGAGCAATAATGGAGAAGTTTCTAATTTTATCTTGAGGTATTTTCATAAGGATTAAAGTTTTATCGCAACTATAAATCTAATCAATAATGCGACATTTTGATGGAAAGTATATATGGTGGGAAGCGAGAAGGCAAGCAATAAACTAATTGCAATAACAACACCAGCAAACACTAATAGTGTTTTTGTATACCAAGTACGAATATTATGCTTTTTAAGCAAGAGAATATCGAATGGGAGAATCGCCCCAGCAAAACAACAAGTTAAGATTAAACTTAAAAAAGAAACGAAGTATAAAAAGTTATCATAAACTATCACGGTTTGATTTGAATTATATATATGAATTTGCACTAAAGAGTTAATAATAAAAGCGATAGTAAAAAACAAAGTAAATAAAGTTACTACTGTCAATACTAGTGCAAGCACTAAATTAAGTTTGATTGTTTTCGAGATCTTGTTTGGCATCTTTTTCTTTTTCTTCAGCTAAAAACTCTTTAGCTTGTTGTTCAGCTAACTTATTAGCCGCTTCTTCCTCTTCTTCTTTGGCCATTTCCAAAACCGCAGGAATCGGTTTGAAATAATGGTAAAACGCTTCAAAAGCATAGCAAATACATACATAACTAATCGCGATTGGAATACCATATTGAAAAACAAGTTGATTGGTGGGTCGAGCAATCAGGCAATATAAATCAAAGCTGACTAGGTAAATGCCTAAAGGCAAATGTAAGACTTTATCAAGCATGGCGTTTTTCTTTTGTCTTTTTTTAGAAAAAAGCGTCCAAAAGAAATCGGTAATAACCCATGTACCACCAAACAATGTCAGCCAGTTAAAAAATAAACTATGTCCCTCACTTATTTTCATCACTTGGGTAAACGTTAAAATCGCAATTACTAAAAAAGCGATGGCAAAAATAAGTAATTCACCGCTATAAATAAGCTTTGCTTTTGTAAGGAAATCAAGTTTCTTTTTCATGTTTTGTATTTTAACATTAAAGACTTATTTATTAAAGAAGTCTTGTAAAATTGTCGATACTTCTTGTGGTGTAAATGCTACTTCGTAGTCACGCCACTCCACTTTGAATAAGTCGCGGTACTCATTATTTAAGTATCTTTCATCAATTAGTAAAACTGCCCCTTTATCGGTTTCACTTCTAATGACTCTTCCAAGTGCTTGCATGATGCGATTCATGCCAGGATTTAAATAAGCATATTCGTATCCAGATTGTCCCTTTTTATCAAAATAAGCAGAAATTTGGTTACTAATAAAATTAATTTTTGGCATACCGATACCGACGATCACCGCCCCGATAAGCCGGTCATCCACTAAATCAATGCCTTCACCAAAAACCCCACCAACAATGACAAAACCCACTACTGTTTCAGTTGGATTTGGTTTGAAGTTAGTTAAAAATACTTCTTTGCTTAAATCATCCATGTCTTTGGCTTGTTGATGAATAGTACATTCAGGAATTTCAACAGACGGCATAAGATTAGTTAAATATTCATAACTCGGCAAAAAGATTAAGTAATTACCGACCTTTTGTAAAACAAAGTGTTTGATGTAATCGGCAACTTTTTGATAAGATGCTTCGCGTTTTTTATAGCGAATCGACACACTTGGCACGACGATTATTTTTAAGTTTTCAGTTGGGAAAGGAGAGGGAAGTAAAAGCTGTGCATCTTCTTGACTACCTCCTAAAGTATTAACGAAATAGTTGATTGGTGATAGCGTGGCCGAAAACAAAACACTAGCCTTCAGTTTCTTTAATGAATTAGCTAAAAAGTAGGATGCATCTAAGCACACTAAGTTAAGTTGGACATCACCCTTTTTAGTTTCGTAATAACATAGATAACAATCATTAAATAATTCAAGCATCTTCGCAAAGCGATTGACCGAAAGATAAAAGTCTAATAATTCAGGAGTCATCTCTTTGTTCTCATTTTTGTTTATATCTTGGAGGGTCGTAATGAAAGAAGAAATAGTTTTATATGTATTAGGATAAAAAACACTTATTAAATGGTTGCCGAGTTCTGAAGTTTCTAAATATTCATCAAACATCTTGCGCATCTTGCTCATTGCTAATTTGAGTTTGTGTAATTTGCTATGGCGAATTGATTTTCTTGCTTGTAAGAACGAAGAATACGTTAAAGAAGCCGAATACATATCGCGACTGCGATCAACGAGGTTGTGGGCTTCATCGACCAAAGCTAAATGCATTGAAGCATTTTCGTCAAAATATCGTTTCATATATGAAATAGGGTCAAACAAGTAATTATAATCGCAAATGATGACATCCAAAAAAAGTGAAAGGTCTAATTCAAATTCAAAAGGACATACTTGATGCTCGTAAGCAATTTGGGTAATGGTGTTATAATCAAAATCATCATAACTAAGAAGTGAATATCGTAATACGTTTTGAATTTTATCGAAGTATTTTATCGCGTACGGACATTCATCGGGATTACACGCTTTGCCCTTGCAAAAACAAATCTTATCTTTCGCGGTAATAATAATATTGCCAAGCTTTAGCCCTTGTTCTTTCATAATTCTCAGCGCTTGATGAGCAGCTTCTTTGCCACTATTTTTCGCAGTTAAATAAAAGATTTTTGTTTCGTGATCATCATTAATCGCTTTAACAAATGGAAAAAGAGTGGAAATTGTTTTACCGATACCAGTCGGCGCTTCGACAAAGAGTCGGCCTCTTTTTTTGGTAATTGCGTAAGCATATTTGACAAGTTCTCTTTGACCAACGCGATAACTTTTAAAAGGAAAAGCAAGTTTATTTATCGATTCATTTCTTTGTTCGTTTTTGCGCATAATAATGCGATAAAACTCTAAAAAGTCGTTTAATAAGTCGTGTATATCTTGTTCTAAGGATAGGAAATCAAAAGTATAAGTATCAATAAACTGTTCTTTTTCTTTTCCTTGGCGAATATAAGTTAGTTTCACACCGATGTAATCTAAATTATTCGCTTTAGCGAACATAAATGCGTAACACTTGGCTTGACCCAAATGCCACTCCAGATGTTGCTCATGGAATAACTTCAAATCCTCGACCGTAGTTTTAATTTCATCAATCACATATTCTCCACCACCGCGATGAATAATGCCGTCTGCTCTACCTTCAAGCAAGATGTCAATTTCATCGATGTAAACATGAGTGGATAAAAATACTTCAGACAAGTAATTACTGCCTTGTTTAGCTTGATAAACACCATGCAAACGGCTGCCTTCGCTCATTGAAGAACGATTAAAAACACGATTATCAATATCGCCGCTTCTAAGTAAAAAATCCACTAGCTGATGGACACTTAATCTTAAATAGTTTTCCATCTATACGAACTTTTGACCCACCAAATTTTGATTGCCGTTAACAAACGAAAGAAAATCAATTTTTTTCTTGCCTTCCTTTTGTAATTCTAAGATGGCAAGTTGCCCATCTTTCAGTTGCACAATTAAGCCGCGTTTATCAGCTTGGACAATCATTCCTACTTCGTGAGTCACATTTCTATTCATAATCTTCGCTTTAAATATTTTCACTTTTTGTTCATTGAGCATTAAATAAGCGCCTGGTTCTTCGCTTAAACCTCTAATCAAACCCCAAATTTGGTCAATCGAATTTTCTAAATCAATTTTTTCGTGTTCTGGTTTAATCATCGTGCAAAAAGTTGCCTCATTATCGTCTTGTTCAACGCCAATAAGTTCGCCAGCTATATATCTTGGTAAAAGTTCAAGCACTAAGTCTTTGGCCGTTTCTTGCATTTTGTTCATCAAAGAAGAAGCATTATCTTCTTCATCGATAATAATCTCTTTTTTGCCGTACATTTTTCCAGCATCCATCGCTTTAACCATTTCCATTAAAGTAACACCGGTAAGCTTTTCATGGTTAAATAATACCGTTTGAATCGGTGAAGCGCCACGATATTTAGGAAGTAAAGAACCATGCAAGTTCAAACAGCCTAATGGAGGGATATCCAAAAATCCTTGTGGAACGATTTGTCCATAAGCAAAAGTAATGACTAAATCAACGTTTAATCCATCCATGAAACTATAGTCATTACGAATTTTTAATGGTTGAAAAACGGGAATATTGTACTTTTCTGCCACCACTTTTGTTGGAGCTTTTTCTATTACACCTTTACGGCCAACTGGACGGTCAGGTTGACAAATTAAACCAACAAAATGATAGCCAGCCAAAATCATGGCTTCAAAGACATAGGCACTCATCTTTGGAGTACCCATAAATATTAGATTGATGCTTTTTTGTTTCATATTTTTTATTATATAAAATGGCGATGGCATACGCACGAATTATCTTTGTAATGATAAATCGTTATTTGGTATTATATAGCAGTGAAAGTATTATTAGTAAGTGATTCGCATGGCGACAATCTAACATTACAACGTTTAGTGGCTATGTATCCCCAAATGGATTTATATTTGCATGCCGGGGATAGCGAAAGTGATGAGTACGCGATAAAGCCATTTATTTCGGTGCGTGGCAACTGCGATCGCTATAGAGATTTTAATGACTACTTCCTTATTCCCACTCCATATGGGAAGATGTATGTGCAGCATAAACCACACGCCTCGAATTTATTGACAAAGATGCGTGAAGTGAAAATCTTTGTCCATGGTCACACACATATTCGTAAAAACGAGACCATAAATGGTGTAATGTGGATAAATCCTGGTGCTATAAGTTACGCAAGGGATTGTTTTGATGGCTCCTATGCGATCTTAACGATTGAAACAGATACTGTACAAGTCGAATATTACACTGTTAAATAAAGGATAATTATTATGAGCAAGAAACCCGAAATCGTTACCTCTTTTTTATACAAAGCAGCAAATCTGCTAAACACAAAACAACAATTTAGTGATATCTATAATGAAATATTTGCCAGTAACCAAAAGCAAATTTATGCCGAATATTTCGATGTTAATAATAAAACGAAAAAGTATCGTTACCGCGATATGCAGTCGAACATTAAAAAATATGCGCAATATTTTGTCACGCATATCGAGAAAAAAGATACTAATCGCGTCATTCTCAAACTGAGTAATTGTCCAACCTGGGGCGAAGTTTTTTGGGGTCTTTTAATGAGTGGCTTTGTGCCGATTCTTTTAGATGCAAGACTTGGCTATGATAATACCATTAACGTCGCAAAACAAAGCAAAGCGATTGCTATTGTTACCGATGATATCAATCAATACGAGTTGACAAAAATCAAGTTAATATCTATCCTACAAGACGCTAAAGAATTATTAGCAAATCCTATTTGGGCAGACGAAGTCATGTTTTCTTCAAGTGGGACAACTGGTGAAGCCAAACTAATGGTTTTTAAAGGTGCTAATTTCGTTAATCAAATTTGCTGTTCATTAGATATGGGCAACACCAGCGTTGATATTATGTACCCTCAAAAATATGGCAGAATTAAAATTTTAGCCATGGTTCCATTTCACCATATCTTTGGTTTCGTCGCTGTCTTTTTGTGGTATACGTTTTATGGAACAACATTAGTCTTCCCAAAAAGCAATACACCAACTGATTTATTGAGTGTTTGTCAAAAAGCCGGCGTTACCCACGTTTATAGTGTTCCCCTCTTTTGGGATTCATTAAGTCAATCTGTTAAGCGTAAATTTGCTCTTCAAAGCGCAGAAAAACAAGCCTTATTAGAAAAAATGATCGCTTATAATTTAAAAGAAATAAATGCTAAAGAAGCTGGTTTCGCGAGCAAGAAAATCGTTAATAACAAAGTCAAAAAAGTTATTCTTGGCAAGAAGGTTACTTATTGTATTTCAGGCGGTGGCTACTTATCGCTTGATACCTTAAAAACTGTTAATGGTTTAGGTTATCCTTTATATAATGGTTATGGAATTACTGAGGTTGGCGTTACTTCTGTAGAACTTTCTCCAGATGTTAAACAACGCTTATTAGGATATATCGGTAAGCCACTTCATGGTGTTACTTATAAAGTTGATCCTAAGACAAATGAACTATTAATTAAATCACCTACAATTCACGTTAGGGAAATTATCGGTGGCGTGGAGAAAGATACTGTTTTAGATGATGGTTACCTTCACACTGGCGATATCGTCAAAGAAGAAGCCACAGGTTTCATTATTAAGGGTAGATCAAAAGACGTAATTATTAACGAAAACGGAGAAAATATTTTTCCTGATGAATTAGAAATTTTCTTCAAAGGTTTGCAAGATGTTACTAACTTATGCGTGTTAGGAGTAACCAACCCTAATAATGCACTTCACGAAGATATTGTTTTAGTATTAGAATTCAGTGATAATGCCAATGAAGATAGTTTAGGAAAACTTGAAAAGCAAATCCGCGCTACTGTTTTACCACACAATGCTAAAATTAGTCGCATTTACTTTGCAAAAAATCATCTTCCACTTGCGAATAACATGAAAGTAAAACGTTTCATGATTAAAAAAGATATTGAAAATGGCTCAACGAACTATTTAGAACTTAACAGCAAAAAAGAAAAGAAAAGCGCGGTCAAGTTTCCTCAGGAAGTAGTCGATAACATCGTTCCAAAAGTTAAAAACATTTTTTCTAAAACTGTTTATCTTCCAACCTTTAAAATTAATGATGAAGATCACTGGATTGATGACCTTGGTGGCGACTCCATGAACTATGTAGAAATGGTTCAACGTATCAATCAAGAGTTCAATGTCGAAATCAAAGAAGAGAAATACGGTCTTCTCACTTGTGTTAACGATTTCGTCGCAGAAATTGTTGAACTAAAGAAAAATGCATCGATAAGCAAATAAATAATTGCATTATTTGTTGGCTTTTGATAATATTACACACGACACCAAGAAAGAGGTAACTTTATGGCAAACATAAAATCACAAATCAAACGTAATAAAACTAACGAGAAAGCTCGCCTTAGAAACGCTTCTAAAAAATCCGCAATTCGTACCGCAGTAAAAAAAGTGAAACTCGCAGTCGAAGCTAAAGATTTAGCGAATGCTCAAGCATTATTAGATGCAGCTTTCCGTTTAATCGATAAATCAGTTAGTGATGGCGTGCAACATAAAAATACGGCAGCCAGACAAAAATCACATCTCTCTGACTTAGTAAATACTTTGAAGTAATTACTGACGAGAAAAATTGATTAAGAACAGTTCAAAACTGAAATAGCGGTCTACAATACCGCTTTTTATTTGAAAGTCTAATTGATATAAAGCTTCTAAAGTTTGATCAATCACTTTACGCGAAACGATCATACTATTTTTTCTTAAAATTTTGGCGCGAATTGGATTAATAGCCAATTCTTTGGCTATTTGATCACTATCATATCCATGACGCGATAAATAAGAAACACGATTCAATAACCTGAATTGATTGGCAATCATTGAAATCAAAGTTACTGGTTCGACATTACTAGTTTTTAAGTCGCGGAATAAATTGATTGCTTCAGCGTTTCTTTCTTCGATTAAATAATTGAACAATAAAAAAGCGTTTTCTTCCAAAGGACGGGTGATTAATAAGCTGACGGATTGAAAAGTAATGCGATTAGAATATAAAGCCACTTTAGCCCCATTATTGAATAAAGAGGCGTAATCACCATCAGTTCTTCTAGCGATTTCATTAATTGCTTCGCTATCAACCGTGTGGTATGGCCACTTTTCTTTAAAATACTGTCTAACAATATCTACCCATTGTTTTTTCTCTGGTTCGGGCACTTCAATGATTTGCCCGTTTTTTTCTATTAGGACAAATAATTCGAGTTTTTTATTAATGTCTGAATTAGTCGTATTGACGAGAAAAATCAAATCTGTCTCTGGATTAGGATTGCTCAAGTAATTAACTAAAGCGGAATAATTTTGCTCGCTTTCAACTTTGTTGCGACCCTTGTCCTTCGTTAAATAATATGGGTTATCAATAATAATCGCCTTGTGTTCATAACCTAAAGGCAAATAATTAGCTTCTTTAACTATTTCTTGAACAGGAGTTAACAAACTATCAAACCTGACGAAATTCATCGCATCAACGTCAGACAGAGACTTTTCAACGACCTTTTTCATTTGGCTTTTTAAACGGATGTTTTGTTTGCCACTTATCAAATAAATCATGCCCTTATTATAGGGCATTTTACTGTCTTAAACTAGACAAACATCATACGAAAAGTTATCGTTCCTTCTAAATCAGTTCGTCTTATTTGTACTTGATTAGTTTTTAAAATTGTAAGCACGTTTTTTGCAGGATGACCGAAATAATTGTTTTTGCCACACGAAATTACTGCATGTTGAGGATTTAAGTATTTTATAAACTCATTTGACGTAGAGGTTTCCGAACCATGGTGCCCCACTTTTAAGATGTCGCACGATAATGCTGGATAACGTTCCATAATGCGTTTTTCCACTTTCTTAGTGGCATCGCCCATTAATAAGTAATCTAAATTACCAAGGCGAAAACCAAGCACCAGTGACCGGTCGTTTTCTTCAACTAAATCAGTAAATGTGTTGTAGTTATAAAAAGTAAGTTTTCCCATCTTTACTGGAAAAATGCTTTGATAATCATAAATATTCTTAATCTTATATTGTTTTTGTAAGCCAGAAAGCGCACCATAGTGGTCCTCATCATAATGAGTGATGAACACATTTTCGATTGTGTAGATACGCTTTTTGTGCAAATAAGGAACAAGCACATCTTGGGCAATATCTTTATATGTCAAGCCACCAGTGTCCACCATTGAAACTTTGTTTTTATAGCGAATAATTGTACAATCGCCTTGACCTACATTAACAAAAGACACCTCTGAAGAAAGAGCATTGCCAATCGGTAAAGAGTACACCAAAATTAGTGAACATAAAATATATGATATAGCGCGAGCAAACGGCCTTAGACCTAACGATAAATAATATAAATATCCTAAGTAAATTACGCCATATATTAACCCAAACAAATCAGGCAAAGGGGGTAAAAAGATTGCCAAGCTGATATGCTTAATTATTTTGGTATAGTTAGTTAAACAAGCAACCAAAAAACTACAAAGTTTTGTTAACGGTAAGCCGAATAAACTTATTATTGAGGTCAAGCTTATAACCATGAACAAAGGAGTGGATAAAACTTGTAAGGGTAAAGCAAAAATGTTTATTTTATAATAAAACTTTGCTTCAAAAGGCAAAAATAATAAATAAATGGCAAATGTTTTTACCATTGAACTTTTAAGTTTGTTTTCAGGACAAATATCACGGATCAGATACGCAACTAACGGAATCGAAAAACCCAAAATGAAGCTATCTTGTCTAGCTAAATAATGGTCAAATAGTAAAAAAGCAATACCAAGAGACGACAAAATTTCTAAATAAGAAAACCTTTGTTTTAGCACATACTTATTAATCCACTTATATACTTGAATAGCGGCCACACGAATAATGGCCAATCTAGGAAAGGTAATAACGCTATAAACTAGTATCACTATGGTGGAAATTGCTTCGGAGGTTTTATCCTTCAAGAATATTTTGAGTACATAGTTCAATAAAACGACAAAACCCATGATATAAAGCCCTGTTGCAGTTAAAAACCGTGTGAGGTGTAAATTATCAAGCGTGGTCCTTAAAGCGCTATCTTCGCCTTTAGAAAATAAAATTGCACCGATAATACTGCGCTCTGTTTCGTTAAAATTGCTAAGAAACTTTTCTTGATAACTTCTAATGCGTACTGGATTAGAAAAGACTACTTTCATCTCATTTATTTCGAGTGAGTAAAAAACACCTTTTCTATTAAGATAGTCATTGAAATCAAAATCTGATTCAAGAACTGTAAAATCGAGTTTTCGTTTTTCTCCTTCTATTTTCAAGATGTCGCCAATTTCATGGCCATGCTTTTTTTCGTAAATATATAGTCTTTCGCCACCACTATTAAATAAAAAGTAGTTTTCTTTAGCTTCGTATATCACCCCTTGATATATGGTTTTTTGATAAGAGATGTTGATAAAAGAAATAGCGATTCCAAAAGCAATTACTCCGCTTAAAACTAAAGTCATTAAGTAATTAACGCGTTTATAAGTAAATAACAAAAATAAGATGATGACTAATGAAAAAACTAGGTGCGCGCCATTCCAACTTAATCCTAGAAAAAGTGCGATAAAAACAAGAAGTAAAATCACGAATGTAAAATAATATAGCTTCTGATTTTGTGATAAGTGGCATTACCAATGCCATACACATTCATCACATCTTCTAGAGTGGTAAATAAGCCGTTACCAGTTCTAAAAGAAACAATCGAAGTGGCAATTGAAGTTGTAATTCCCGAAACACTCATCAATGTTTCAGCAACATCTTCATTAATGTTAACTTTCTTTATTTCGGTAGTTGAGCAAATGTCGTTTGTATCAAATTTTGGAGCGATATAATAAGTAGAATCATCTTTTAAAACCGCCGTTGGAAAATAGGCTAAATCATCAGCATTAGCAGTTACTCCACCAGCCGCAGCAATAAGTTGCTCCATGGTAATATCTTCGCTTAAAACATATGTCCCGGCTTTGTTCACTTCGCCTTCAATTGTATATTTTGAGCCATCAGTTACTACTTCTGAAATCGGATTAGTGTTTTGGATTGGTTCTAAATCTGGATCGATGACCAAAAAACCGATAATGACAATAAAAGCGACGACTACGACACTCATTAAGATTTTTAGCATATAAAAAACCTCCTTATTCAGTTAATAGGGAGGTAATCTATTTTTTTCTAAGGTTTACTTACTTAATTTCAATTTTTAGAATTTCGACTTTATAGTTTTTCGCGGCTTTAACTTCGACGACATCGCCAACAGTTTTGCCTACTAATGCTTTGCCCAATGGGCATGAATTAGAAATTTTTCCGGAGAAAGGATTGCTTTCAACGGTGGCAACAATCATAAATGATTGTTCTTTGTTGTTATCTAAGAAACGAATTGTTGTGGTAGAGCCCAAACCAACTTTCTTAGTGTTGGCTTTGCTTTCTTCAATGATTTCCGCATCCGCGAGGATGAGTTCGATTTCTTTAATTCGACTTTCAACTTCTGCTTGTTTTTGTCTTGCAGCTTCGTAGTCAGCATTTTCTGATAAGTCACCTTGCGCTCTTGCTTCGGCAAGTTGACGCTTAACATCTTCTCTAACGACATTCACTAAGTAAGTGATTTCGTCTTCTAATTTTTTATATCCAGCTCTTGTAAGTTTTTGTTTCTCGGCCATACATAAACCTCTTTTCTAGCAGTCGCTATTATATCAATATCAATTGATAATTGCCATGATTTATTTTAATGTTCTTCTTTAATCCCTTGAATCTTTGGATCTTCTTGCCAAGCAGCAAAAACTTCTTCGACTTCTTCGAACTCTTCTTCATCAATAGCTTCGAGTTCGCCATTGTCATAATAACGCATCACCAGCACTTCTTGTTCAGGGTCTTCTGTATCATAAAAGAAGACGTAAGAAGCCTTTCTTTCTTCGTTATCATAAGTGAATAAAATTTGCATTGAATGCTCTTTACCTTCACTATCGGTTACAACCATTTGATTTTCTTTGTTTATTTGCATACTAATAACCTTTCATACGTAAAAACGTATCTAATATTATACAAGCGGCAATGCGATCGACGTTATCTTTGCGTTGTTGATGATTCATTCCTCTTTCGGAGATGCTCTTATTCGCAGTGACGCTTGAAAGTCTTTCATCCATCATCTCAATGACAAGATTTGGGTTTTCTTTCAATAAGTCATCGCGGAAACGCAAGCACACATCGCTCATTTCGCTTTTTTCGCCACTCAGGTGTAAAGGTAAACCGAGCACAATATGGTTAATACCCATTTGTTCCACTAGTTGGATGACGCGTTTTCTAGCAACGACGTATTGGTTTTTATCAAATTTAAGCGTTTCAACGCCGTGTACAAAACCCAAAGCATCACTATAAGCGATGCCTAGTGTCTTTGTGCCTAAATCTAAACCTAAATATTTCGTTACCATTATTTTAATAATAAATCCTTTACTTCTTGTAGTCTTGTCATATCTTTACCCGCTCCGGAAGCTAAGTCAGGCTTACCACCGCCAGAACCGCCCAACCAACTAGCAATATCTTTGACTAGTTTGCCAGCCAGGAAACCTTTTTCATTGGCTTTTGGACTGGCGGCCACGACGATTGGATAACCACCATTTTCTTCACCGATTAAGACGATAAGATAATTATCTTTATTTTCTCTTAAACCATAAATAATCTTGAGCAAGCTGTCTCTTCTTTGGTCTTTAACGAATTTGATTAATACTGATAGACCGTTTTTATCCACAAAACCATTTTTAAGTTCATCACTCATCGCTTGAGCAAGTTTGGCTTTCAAGTCTTCGTTTTCTTTTCTTAAAGCTTCTTTTTCACTTGTTAAGTTTTTAAGTTTATTAGGTACATCACCAATTGAACCTAAACCTAATAAGTCGCGGCTTTGGTTAAGTAAGTTTTCTCTTTTTTTAAGTAATTCATAGGCTCCAATTGAAGTACGAGCTTGAATTCTTCTTACGCCCGCAGCAATGCTTTCTTCATATTCGATGACAAATAACCCAATATCCGCGGTGTTATTAACGTGGGTACCACCACAAAATTCTTTCGAGACATCACCAAAGGTGACCACGCGTACTGTATCATCATATTTATCATCAAACAAAGCTTTTGCGCCAAGCTTTTTAGCTTCTTCGATTGGAAGAACTAATGTGTCGCGTTTAAGTCCGGAAGCAATGTAATAGTTTACTTTTCTTTCGACCTCAGCGATTTGTTCATGACTCATCTTACCGTAATGATTAAAGTCAAAATGTGAGTATTCTTCGTTTAAATAACTGCCTTGTTGGTTGATATGATCGCCAAGCACTTCCATTAATGCTTGTTGCAATAAGTGTAATGAAGAGTGATTTCTTTCGATTAAGGTATGACGATATTCATCGATTTTGGCCAAAACAACATCGCCCTTTTTAATTTCGCCATACATCACTTTTAAATAATGGAGGTGTTGTTTATTTGGAGCTTTAATCACGTTAATTACTTTCGCCGACATATTGTCATTTTCTATAACGCCAACGTCCGCTACTTGACCACCGCTTTCCGCATAGAAATTAGTGACGTCAAGCATAATTTCGCCTTCATCATCAATAGCGTCTACTTTTTGACCATCTTTAAATAAAGCGATAACTTTTGCTTTTACTGGTTCACTCGAATAAGTAAATGTAGAAGGTAAGTTACAGTTCATTAAGTCAATAGCTTGACGGTTCATTGATTGTAAGTCCACTCTAGCGTCTCTTGCTCTTTGACGTTGTTCTTCCATGAGTTGCTCAAAAACTTTTAAATCAACTTCAATGGCTTGTTCATGACAAATTTCTACGGTCAGTTCTTTTGGAAAACCAAAAGTATCATAAAGCTTGAAGACATCTGCACCAGTAATAGAGCGATTTTCTTCGATTAATTTCATAAGTAAGTTTTCGCCGTTATATAAGGTTTTAATAAATTTTTCTTCTTCAGTTTTTACCATTCTAGCGACATAATCTTGTTTGCCTAATAAGTAAGGATAGTAATCCTCCATGTTTCTCGCAACAAGAGGGATAAGTGAATATAAGTAAGGCTTTTCAACTCCTAAAACTTTGCAAAAACGAACTGCTCTTCTAAGCAATCTTCTTAGCACGTACCCACGTCCTTCGTTAGAAAAACTTTCGCCATCCGCTAAAGCAAAGCTAATCGCTCTAAGGTGATCAACGATGACGCGGAAAGGCATTGGGTTATCGTTATATTTTTTGCCTGAAAACTTTTCAACTTCTTCAATAACCGGGAAGAAAAGATCGGTTTCAAAGTTAGTATCTGTATTTTGTAACACACAAGCAAAACGTTCTAAACCAGCACCGGTATCGATGTTTTTACTAGGTAGTTCTTTATAATCTTCGCGTTTAACGCCTGGAACCGAATTGAACTGTGAAAAGACGATATTCCATATTTCGATATAGCGGTCGTTTTCTAAGTCTTCCACCAAAAGCTTAAGACCGATACCTTCTGGATCATACTTTTCTCCACGATCGAAGAAAATTTCGGTATCAGGGCCACATGGGCCTTCGCCGATTTCCCAGAAGTTGTCTTCTTTGGGGATGAGATGTTCTTCGCTAATCCCGCATTCAATCCAACGTTTCTTAGTGTCTAAGTCTTGAGGATGATAAGTCATATATAATTTATCTTTTGGGAAAGCGAACCATTTTTCATCTGTAAGTAGTTCAACTGCCCAAGCAATAACTTCATGTCTAAAATAATCTCCAATCGAGAAATTACCTAACATTTCAAAGAAAGTGTGATGTCGAGCTGTCCGACCAACGTTTTCAATATCGTTAGTACGAATACATTTTTGGGCATTTGTAATTCTTCTACATGGCGGTATTTCACTACCATCAAAATATTTCTTAAGTGCCGCGACGCCGGCATTAATCCAAAGCAATGTTGGATCATTTTTCGGAATCAAAGAAGCGCCAGTTTCAATATGATGTCCTTTACTGGCGAAAAAATCTAACCACATTCTACGAATGTCTTTGGCTTTCATGTAATGCATAAATACCTCCAAAAATATAAAACGTCCCTTTTAATAAGGAACGAATTTCTCCGCGGTACCATCCTTTTTCTCCCACACTCGTGGAAGCACTTGCTTCAAATCTTAACGCGATTTGTACGTCGGCATTACCCGAATCTTGGGAAGTGGCGCTTCATGCCTTACCTATACCCTTTTCACCACTAGGTACTCGCTCTAAGGTTATCTCATGAATTGGCTTCTTGCTTAATAAAATCAATTTAGCATAAATATATATCAAAAACTATTGTTTTTTTTATTGGTTTATTGTTCGCTTTGCAGTTCGCCTAGATTAAACGAAGGAAGTATTGTATTAGTGGAAATTAACCACCATAACCCCACACGACTGGGCGATTACTAGAATTCCATTTATCGCTCCATCCAGATGGCTTACTACTTGCTTCAGCGTATATGGTAAGGGATGTACAATAACGGAATGCAGCATTATCAATATTGGTGACACTATCGGGAATATTGATCGATGTTAGGGATTCACATCCTGAGAATGCGGAATTACCAATGTTGGTGACACTGTCAGGAATTGTGACAGATGTTAGGGATACACATCCTGAGAATGCGGAATTACCAATGTTGATGACACTGCCCGGAATCACAAAAATGTTTTCTAACTTTACACATGGATACTTGATTAATGTTGTTTTGTTTTTATCAAATAAAACGCCATCAACGGATGAATAGTTACTATTATCATTATTTACATTTATTGATGTTAGGGAGGTGCAACCTGAGAATGGAGAATTACCAACATTGGTTACACCATCGGGAATATCGATTGATGTTAGGGATGAACATCCTGAGAATGCATAATTGCCAATGCTCGTGACATTATCGGGAATATTGAGTGATGTTAGGGATACACAATCATAGAATAACTGGAACTCAATGCTGGTAACACCATCAGGAATATCGATGGATACTAAGGATTCGCAGTCTCTGAATGCAGAATGGCCAATGCTGGTGACACCATCAGGAATATCGATTGAGGTTAGAGATGAACATCCTGAGAATGCATAATTGCCAATGCTGGTGACACCATCAGGAATTGTGACAGATGTTAGTGATTCGCAATTATATAATGCCCATTCGCCAATGTTGGTGACACTGTCTGGAATATCGATGGATAAAAGGGAGATGCAACCCAAGAATGCATAATTGCCAATGTTGGTGAGGCTATTCGGAATCACAATCGATGTTAGGGATTCGCAATATAGGAATGCATAATTACCAAAGCTGGTGACGCTATTGGGAATCACAATTGATATTAAAGAAGAACAAAATGAGAATGCCCATTCGCCAATGCTGGTGACTCCGTCAGGAATTGTGATAGATGTAAGGGATGGACAATTTTCGAATGCGGAATCGCCAATGCTGGTGATGCTATCAGGAATCACAAAAACGTTTTCCAACTTTGCACCTGGATACTTGATTAAAGTTGTTTTATTCTTGTTAAATAAAATGCCATCAATAGATGAAAAGTAACTATTGTTATCAGTTACATTTATCGATGATAGGGATGGAGAGCCTAAAAATGCAGAATCACCAATGCTGGTGACGCTGTCGGGAATTTGAATGGATGTCAGGGATTTGCAATTATAGAATGCTTCTTCGCCAAGGCTGGTGACGGGCTTTCCTAAATAGGTGGAAGGAATTTCAACACTAATTGGGTCGGCATCAGAACGACATGTCACACTATATGAATTTTGGTCATCACTAAGTGAAAACTCTAAACAAGTATTAACAAATTGCGCTGTGTATATTTGATCACCATTAACAAACGTCACACTAGGACTCCAACCCGAAAATGAATAAGAAGTGTCTTCATCATCTTCTCTTGTCGGTGTTGCTTTATCATAGGAGGGAATTGTTCCATATGAAACGTGTTCATCAATTTCAAGAACTGAGCCATCATAATTTTTCCATGTGACGGTATATGATTTTGATTTTTGACAGCCACTTAAAGTTACAGATAATAATAAAGCCATTAAAATATGTTTAAACTTCATTTTGAAAACTCATATTCATTTTGTTTCTTTCATATTAGCATGTTTTTGTACTAAACAAATCTTGAATTTGAAAATAACTCTCGTTCAATCAAACAAAAAACGATACTGACTTTGTATCAATATCGGATTTTATCGATGGCTTTTACTAATTAACTAAATCCAACAGTTTCATAACTTATTGCAATTATTGCCAATTTTCTTAAAAAACAGTTCCGTTGGAATTGTAAAATTTAATCTTTCAATTGGGTTTGGTTTTTATCAATCACATCAATGATGCCACCACCCAAACAAATGTCACCTTCATAGATAACAGCAGCTTGCCCAGGAGTGACCGCTTTAATACTACCAACAAACTCTAAAACCATTTGTTCGTCATCTAATTTGATAATTTTTACTAGGTTATCGGCTTGACGATAGCGGAATTTTGCTTGGTACACTTTGTTAAGTTCTGGTTTTTTGCTAATCCAGTTTAACTGAGAAACGGTACAACCAACACTATATAGATAATCGTTTTCATCGCCACTAGCGACATAAACAATATTTTGTTTTATATCTTTATCGACGACAAACCAACCCTTAGCGACTTCGCCATGAATGCCACCGATGCCAAGTCCTTTTCTTTGACCAATTGTGTAATACATCGCTCCTTCATGCTCACCTAAGACACGTTTTGAAGTAACATCAACAATGTTTCCTTTTGTCGCAGGAATATAGTTTTTTAAAAATTCTTTGAAGTTTCTTTCGCCGATAAAACATATGCCCGTACTATCTTTTTTATCCATGACACTGGCTAAATCAAGTTCATGAGCAATGCGTCTTACTTCGCTTTTATCAATATCGCCAAGTGGAAATAAGCAAAAAGATAGTTGATCTTGATTTATTTGGCTTAAAAAATAAGTTTGATCTTTATTTTTATCAAAACTTTTAAGTAAGTACGCTACTCCATCTTCATCAACGCGTTTAGCGTAATGGCCCATAGCAATCGCATCAAAGCCATTTTTCTTAGCGAAATCTAAAAAAGGGCCAAACTTCACATATTTATTGCAAAATACATCAGGATTTGGTGTTCTACCATTTTCATATTCACGAATCAAATAAGTAAAAACGTTGTCCCAGTATTGTTTAACATAGTCAATCCTTAATAAAGAGATACCTAATTTATCAGCGACTTTTCTCGCATCATCATAATCTTTTTCTTGAGGGCATTGGTCGTTAAAAATAGTTGGGTTACCTAAGTAATCATTATTTGCTAAAGCATCCCAGTTACGCATAAAACAGCCCGTTACTTCGTGACCAGCTTTTAATAGTAAATAGGCGGAAACAGCGCTATCGACACCACCGGAAAGACCAAGTAAAACTTTCATTACTTAACTAATTCCTCACTATCTAATAAGACGGTAAAGGGGCCATCATTAACACTACTCACTAACATGTCTGCCCCAAAAATTCCACTCGCAATCGGACCAAACTTTTCACTTAATTTTTGATTAAAATATAAGTATAATGCTTCGGCTTCTATTTGACGCATTGCGTTAGTAAAAGAAGGTCTTCTGCCTTTAGCTAAATCAGCGTAAAGGGTGAATTGACTAACCGACATAATTTCACCTTTAACGTCATAAATTGAAAGATTCGTTAAACCTTTTTCATCCATAAAAACGCGAAGTGCTAATAGTTTATCGATCATTTTATCAACCACGACTTCATTATCGGTATGGGTAAAACCCACTAACAAACAAAAGCCTCTTCCTATAGAAGAATAAATTTTATTATCAATCGTTACAGAAGCTTCTTTAACAGTGGTCAGGACAATTCTCATTATTCAATAATCTCCAAGATAACTTTGTGTTTGGCAACGAAATTAGGGTCGATGACAAAGGCTTTTTCTACCTCAACCATAATTGATGCAATTTCTTTATCATCCTTATTGGTGTGTAAGTAACATAGCGCTTCGTTACTTTCGACTTTGTCGCCAACCTTTTTATTTAACAATATACCTGCGGACATATCAATCACATCTTCAATCGTCGCTCTTCCGCCGCCTAATCGCATTGAAGAAACGCCGATTTCTAAGGCGTCAATGGCTTTAATATAACCACTCTCTTTTGCTTTAACGGGTATAATTTTGTCCGCAACTATGAATTTTTCAGGGTTTAAGATATAGGCTGTGTCTCCACCTTGCGCCGCGACCATTTTGACAAATAAGTCAAAAGCGGTTCCATCAGCAATAACTTTTTCAAGTTTTGCTTTAGCTTCTTTATAAGAAGAGGCAAGATTAGCTTGCATAAGCATTATGCTACCACATGTATAACATAGTTCCATTAAGTCTTCCGGACCATTTCCTTTTAAAGCGGCAATCGCTTCTTTAACTTCTAAAGCATTACCTACGGCAAAACCTAAAGGTTCATCCATATTCGATAAAACGGCTCTTGTATCACGAATTAAACCTTTGCCAATCTTAACCATTAATTTGGCTAAGGTTTGAGCTTGCTTAATATCTTTCATGAAGGCACCCTTACCAACAGTAACATCAAGTAAAATTGTATCGGTGCCCGCCGCTAATTTTTTTGACATAATTGAAGCGGCAATTAAAGGAATAGATTCAACTGTGCCCGTTACATCTCTAAGCGCGTACATTTTTTTATCAGCCGGCACTAAAGAAGCTGTTTGACCAGCTAAAATAATACCGATATCGTTCACTTGTTTGACAAAGCGGTCACCATTAATTTGCACGTTAAAACCAGGAATTGACTCTAATTTATCTAAAGTGCCACCGGTATGGCCTAAACCACGACCACTCAGTTTTGCGACCGTCGCACCACAGGCAGCGACCATCGGTCCTAAAACTAAGGAGGTTTTATCACCCACACCACCAGTAGAATGTTTATCGACTTTGACGCCTTTTAGCACACTTAAATCTAGGGTTTGGCCAGAATGTTCCATTAAGGATGTTAAATTTATTACTTCTTCTTCGGTCATCCCTTGAAATATAATCGCCATTAACATCGCACTAGTTTGGTAGTCTGGGATTTCATTTTTTACATATCCAGAAATCCAAAAAGCAATTTCTTCTTTGTTTAAAGCTAAACCCTCACGTTTTTTAATTATTAAGTCGACCATGCGCATATAAGGTTACCTCCCAATAAATATAACATAAAAAATGACATTTTTTGCATGATTATTTGCTAAAATAAGAGCGATGGAATTTGTAGAACATTTAAGAAAGTATCTAAATGAAGAGCAACTTACCCAACTCATGGATAGTTTATCTTTACCAAGCACTAATGCTCTATTGCTCAATGTCGAAAAGATGGATGCTTCTACTTTATTAAGTATTTATCCAAAGCTAACTCCACACCCAATCGTGCCTAATGGCTTTCTTTATAATAAAGAAGACTATGATTTAGGGCGGAGTATATATCATGAACTAGGTTGCTTTTATTTGCAAGAACCAAGCGCGATGGTTGTTTCATATTTACTTGCTCCCGAACCAAACGAAACAATCTTAGACTTATGTGCGGCCCCAGGAGGAAAATCGCTCCAAGCGTCTATTTTGATGCAAAATACGGGTGTTATTATTGCTAATGACATCTCCTATAGTAGAGCTCAAGCGCTTTTAGAAAATGCCGAACGTTTAGGACGCGGCAACTTAATTATTACCAATAACGATTTCTCATTAATTGCCGATCGCTATCAAAATTACTTTGATAAAATCATTGTCGATGCTCCTTGTTCGGGCAGCGGAATGTTTCGAAAAGATAAAAAAATGGCGGAAGATTGGTCAATCCAAAAAGTACTTAAATTTGCCGAAATTCAACAATCCTTAATTGCCATGGCTTATGGCATGCTCAAGCCTGGTGGCACGATGGTTTATTCGACCTGTTCATATTCCTATGAAGAAAACGAAGAAGTAGTTGCTTCTTTGTTAGCCCAGTATGACGCGGAATTGCTTCCTATCACTCATCCTTTGTTTTTTGTGGATAACACTCTTCCTTATGGAGCGCATTTATTTCCTAACTTATTTCCTGGAGAAGGTCATTATCTTTGTTTAATAAAGAAAAAAGGACTGCTTCGTCCTAATTTAAGAAACGAAAACAAAAGTCCTTTGCCTTATAAGTTGAATGCTCAAGGATACACTTTCTTCGCTGAGTATGGTCAGTATTTGTATTTACAAGATAAAGCCATTAATTTAAAAGGGTTAAACATTATCCGTCACGGCGTAAAAGTCGGACAAATCGATAAAAATGAAATTCGTTACGATATCCACTACGCGCGTTTCATAAAAGATTTTTCTTTCGTATGTCCACTACTTGAAGAAGAAGTAAGAAAGTACTATCAAGGGGAAAGTATTTTGCGTGTTATTCCTAAAGGTTATGTTTTATTAACCTTTAATGGGTTAACGATTGATATCGCTAAGAGCGATGGTCGGATTATAAAAAACCGCTTACCCAAAGGTTTACGCAAAAAGTTTTATTGAGTGATGATTAAATCAAAACGATAGTTTTTCTCACGATTTTTTTTCATCGTTTCGTGATCCAATGGTCTTAAATGATATGTAATTTCCTTTTGAATCATTTTACGAGTTAGAGCCGCCATATCAGCGGTCGTATACTTTTGATAATCTTCTTGTTTAATTGGTTTTAAGAAAGTAACAAAAACAGGATAGCGCTTAAATTGCGGTTTGTTTTTTAAGACTCGAAAACTGCCATAGGAGGCCGCCGGGACAATCGTTACACCCGCTTTCATCGCTGGACGGAAAGTGCCGTGATGAAAAGGTGCTACCGGTAACATTTGATCGCGAATACGTGTTCCTTCTGGGAAAATCATCCAGTTATTGACACCTTTTTTCAAGTCTTCTTCGACTGTCTGCATCACTTTTAGTGATTGACGGAGATTTTCTCTCTCCATCGGTAACACTTCAATCGCTTGCATCGTCGCACCTAAAAATGGAGCTTTTAATAGTTCGATTTTACCAACAAAAGTAATCGGACCATTCACAATGCTTAAAAAAGGGAATGGATCAAAGCCCGACATATGATTACAAACCAAGAAATAGTTTTCATCACTTGGAATATTTTCCAAACCAAAAACATGGAAATCGACTTGTAAAGCATCGGATATTTTTTTCATCAAAACACGTATTTTGCTCGATTTTAGAGTCAAAGGATATTTTTTAGGATTTTTTGCCCATTTTTTAATGAGGAAAAAATAGGTTGCGAGAATGCGTGGACCAACTCTTAAAATTGCTTTAGGATAATGAAACATAAATTTTTAATCTTTCAAATTAGATGGGAAATGGCGCAACTGTTCAACGAGCACCAATAGACCAAAATCTGGATGGTTTTCTAAGCGTCCGCTAATAATCACAAAATGGCCGTTTGGCACTTTTAGTAATGGGTTAGAACTACTCCGATCCCAATACATTACAGGTATTTTACTATAATGAGAGTTTTCTTCAACCGATTCACGGGTTTCGACCTTCATATAGCGGCACTCAGGATAACCTTCAATTGTGTGATAAGCTTGACATATCATCGTCAATGTATTAATCATATATCTCCTTCCTATTTCTTAAGAAATAATAGCAAAATGCTACTTTTGGGAAGAAAGCCGTTCTTAACATTCAACTCTTGGCTATTAATCGCCCCTTCAACTACCGCGTAATAATCAGGTAATTCAAACGTGATATTACGACTAGTTGGATTAATCAAGATAATAAATTCTTTTTCCTTAGCGATGACGTTTTTGTTTTTTGCGGTTAATGCATAAATACCATTTTGCCAATGCGCTATTTCAAAGAAATTCATCAGCTCTTCTTTAGCGAAGAGTTTTGGGTAAGCTAGTTTCTTCCGCAAAATATTGAATAGGCGCAAACGATTAACCATATCGAATCGTTGATCGACAAGCCGGTAGTCAAGGTTATTGACTCTTAATGTCTTATACGTATTGTCGAGACCTTCTTTGCTTTGGCCAATTTCTTGACCCATGTGAACGAAGGGAATACCGAAGGATAAAAGTAGGATACTATTAGCCAAAGAAACTCTTTCTAATAAACTCACTTCGTCCTCAGATGCGTTAGAAACTAACAATTTATCATAAAGCGTTGCATTATCATGGCATTCCAAGTAATTAACGCTCTGATTCGCGGAACTAAATACAGGTTGATAAGATAAATTTAAAATAGAGGCATGGAAAGCATAATCCACACCAAACACATAATCAACATTACCACATATATAACCTTTTTCAAGCAAATTATTATGCATTGATGGACCTTTTATGATATCGCGATATGCATCATTAAAGAAAGCAACTTCCGGTAAAGCAAAAGCGTTTCCTTTGTTAGCTAAGTCTTTTTGGAGTGAACCTTCGCCCATATGCCAGCCTTCGCCCAAAATGATAACATTTGGTTTAAGCGCTTTGGCTTCTTGAAAAATGGTTTTCACAGTTTTTGTATCTAATAAACCCATTAAATCCAGACGTAAACCATCAATATCAAAGTAGGTGAATAAATACTTCACACTATCGATAATTAGTTTGTGTGCCATTTTGCGTTCGCTTGCAAAATCATTACCGCAACCTGAATGGTGAGTTAGTTGTCCTGATTTATTTTTTCGAAAATAATAATGTGGGACAATTTTTTCTAAATCACTATCTTCGTATTGATAAAGATGATTATAAACAACGTCAACAATTAGTCTTAAATCATTTTCGTGTAGTTTATTAACCATTTCTTTAAATTCATAAAGTCTTTCCATTGCTACTTCTGGCTTAAGGGAATAACTACCTTCTAAAGCAAAAAATGATAGAGGATCATAACCCCAGTTATACCAATTTGAGGTGTTTATATCGTTTGCTGATTTAAAATCTAATATCGGTTGAATTTGAACGTGAGTCACACCAAGATACTTGATATAATCAAGTCCCGCGGGATTACCACCTTTAGTTTTACGACCCGTTTCCACGAATCCTAAGTATTTCCCTTTGTTAACTACGTCGTTATAGTTACCTTCGTTGATGTCGCGAATGTGAGTTTCATATATTACTGCGTCAACATAATTCTTAAATTCGGATTTTGGAATAACGTTGGGTATTTCTAATAGCCGAGCATAATCCACCACAACTGAATATTCGCTATTTAAACTTACCGCCTTACCATATGGATCATTAGCTTCTCTAGTCACTCCGTTATTTGTAACAACATAATGATATTTGTAGTTTAATAAATCTTCATCGATGGTAATAGCAAACACACCATGCCCAACGCGCTTCATCGTTTGAATAGATTGCTCTTTTTCACCAGAAATTAATTTTAAATTAACTGAGCTAGCTAAAGGTGCCCACAACTTAAAGACGGTTTGTTTAGCCGAATAAGAAACTCCTAAATCATCGCCGTCATAAGCATATCTTTCGTCGAAATTAGGAAAGTCAATTGCTAAACTATTATCGATTAAAATTGCAGGAAAGCTGCCAATAATTGAATGATATTTTGCATCCAAATCAAAGTCTTCAAATAACTTTAATTGATAACAAAAATCACGCACTCTGACTTCACTCGGGGAGATGGTCACTTGTTCGATCAACGTCTCATTTTTATAAAGCGAGATATTGAGCGGTTCATGTAGCAAAAGGTCAGCTAAAAAAACGATATTGATGGTCCGCCAATCGATTAGTTTGGCGAGTATTAAATTTGTCATTAACTATTTCTCCGAAAAGTGGTCAACTCATCACTGGTGACAACATCTCCTCCACCGCGTGAAAATTTATCCTGCACTAGTACTTTGCAGCCACGATTACTTTCAGTCTCATTTGCGACAATGTTTTCACTTTGTAAACGTAAGAAAAATCGACCAGCACGGTTGAAGCCAACTGCGCATTCTCTTTGAATACGCGAAATGGACATATATTCTTGGGTCATCACCCATTCTTTGACGGCTTGATAACGGTCTTCTTCGGCATTACCAGTTTCTTTAAATTCCGGTCCACCAGCATAATCGCTACCACTATTAGCGGATTGTTCAGCTTTATCAGTGAGATTTAAGAATTTATCATCATAGTTAGTTGGGTAGTGTTCTTTTAAATAACCAACGACACGAGAAATTTCATTTCTATGAATGAAACAGCCTTGTAAACGTACCACGCCAACGCGTGAAACGAGTGGTGATTGTACTAACATATCACCTTTACCAATTAGTTTTTCGGCGCCACCTTCTCCGATAATCGTCATACTATCGACGCTTGAGGCAGTCATTAATGCAACGTGTGTCGGTAAATTCGCTTTAATAACACCAGTAACTACATTAGTAGAAGGACGTTGAGTTGAAATCATTAAATGAATACCACACGCTCTAGCTTTTTGTGCCAAAGAAACAACTGGCATTGAAATATCTTTACACTGGTCAACTAAATCAGCGTATTCATCTAAAACAACAATTATATAAGGTAATCTGGCTAGGCCAAGCCCTGGCGCATCTTCATTAAATTCTTTAATGTTAGTCACGCCATTATCAGCGAAAAGAACATAGCGATCTTCCATTTCTTGGCACAATTGTTCGATTAAATATTTAGCTTCCGTCGCATCAGTAACAATTGGGCATAATAAGTGCGGCATATCTTTAAATCTCGCCATTTCAACTTTCTTTGGGTCGACAAGAACGATTTTCAAATCATCTGGAGAATTGCGCATTATCAAGGTGACGATTAATGAGTTTACAAAAATGGACTTACCACTACCAGTTGAACCAGCGATTAATAAGTGTGGGAATTCATCAAAATCAGCAGCGATGACATCGCCCTTAATATTTTTACCAAAAGCCACGGCCAAAGGATGAGATTTTGGATCAGGCAAGTCTTCAAAAACACTCTTAAAGGAGACAATTGTCGATTGAGCATTAGGTATTTCTAAGCCGGAAGTAGATTGTCCTTCAACAATGCTTTCAAAACGCGCATTAACGCCAGAAAGACGAATTTGAATATCTTGCACCATACTGCTCACACTGCGTGCAGAGACATTGTGGTCATAACGAACATTAAATCTAGTAATTGAAGGACCAATAGTAAAGTCTTCAACTCTAGCACCAACACCAAAATCTGAGAAAGTATTATTAATGAGCACTTTTCTTTCATCGGCGATTTGGCGATTAGCCTCTTCTTGCATCGCGGTTTCATAAGTGGCAAGAATGTCTGGATTAGGCGGTACCCATTCCACAATTTTTTTGCTTGTAACAACACTTGGCGTTGGTGAAGCACTAGCCGAAGGAGTTGTTTTATTTCCACTAATGGAGAAAATAGCTGGACCTTGTCCAACTGGTCTAGTTTCAGAAACGACACTACGTGAAGGTTTGATTTGTTGTTCAGGTTCTAAAGAAGGATTTCCTTCAAAATTTAAATGTAGTTGTTCAGGTTTATTGGGGATCGGGGTAGGTGCGACTACAACTTCAGCTTGTTCTTCTACTTTTAAGCCTTCTTTAAAAGAAGCTTGCACGTTTTGTGAACGGTGCCCCGTATCGACTAAAAACTTGGCTTGGGTAAATAAGCCATTTTGTGCGATTGAGAAATTATAAGCATCGCTACCTTCTTGAATAAAGGTTGGCGAAGAAATGGTCGCATCGCGCGAAGGTACGCCCATGATTTCGCTTTCATAATGGTCAGGATCAATTTTGCTTGCTCCTTTTACCACATCAATATTTTTAACTTTTATAATTGTATTCTTATTAGTAACAGCCGCAATGTCAGAAACTGTGCCCTTAACTTCTTTAGGGGCATTTTTCTTATTAGCTCTCTTTTGTTTAATTGCTTTGATGATTGAAGAAGAAAAATATAATAAAATCGCAAAAACTGTTAAACCGATGGCGACGAACAAGCCACCCATATTCATATTGAATAAGTTGTTAAGTAAACCTAATAAGAAATATCCTGCGTAGCCAGAAGCAAAATAATACGAAAATAAGCTGAGTGATTGAATTTCATAGTAGCCTCCATCAACACTTTCAAAAACATTATTATAAAAAGTGATATAACTTTCTGTATTTAATGTCGCGTTATCGCTTAAAGCCACATACATGCCACTATTTTGATAAAGCGTTGCGCTGGCAAAATGGGCATAAAAAATCATCAACGAAACTAAAAGGATTAAGGTAGCAAAGAAAATATTGTTTAAGCGGATCTTTAGTCCTTTTCTAATGAAAATAAAACGCAAACCAAGCGCATTAATCGCTAAATAAAATACATATGAAAATGATCCAAGCGCAAATGTGAAGGGCGTTGAAATAATTCTTGCGATTATTCCAGTATTAAGGCACAGAATGACACTTAATAAACAAAGGAATAAACCGAAAAAGACATAAAAGTGGTTTTTGTTTGCAACAAAAGGTTTTTTATCTTCCATAGTACATATTATATATGCATACAAAGGCGAGTGTCTAACTTTTTGAAAAAATAAAAGCACACTTTGATGTGCTTTTTATTTCGCAACGATTAGTGGAACAATCATTGGTTCACGACCATTTTCGCGTTTGATAAACCGTCTTATTCGTTCTCTAGCATTAGCTTTGACTTCTTCAAAGTTCGTATTGTTAACTGATAAAGCTGTTGTCACTTCATCAACAAAAATATTAGAGATTGATTTTAAGAGTGGTTCGGCTTCTTTGACATAAACAAAGCCGCGCATTTGACAATCAGGTCCAGCGATAATGCGCTTTTCCGCTAAAGAAATTGATAAAGCAACCACGACCACACCATCAAGACTTAATTGGCGACGATCATCAACGATATTTTCATCAACGCTGGTCGAGACGCCACGGCCATCGACCAAAATTGGGTGAGTTGGCATTTCGTTAGGGTTATTTGGCAAGATTGACGGACGACCATTTTCTGAGAAACATAATTGCATACCGTTATCTAAAATAAACACATTGGTGTGATTTAAACCAATACCCATTGATAAAGCTAACTTAGCATTGGCCATTAAGTTAATATAATTACCACGAACTGGTAAATAATATTTTGGCTTTAAAACCGATAAGAAGAACTTTAAATCATCTTGACGAGCATGCATTGACACTAAATGTTTTTTTGTAATGAGCACGACTTCTGCGCCAGTACGATATAAATAGTCATTGCTGCGCGTGGCAATCGTTTCTAAAGTTGGAGTAGCAATGCCCGCAGAAATGAAAATATCGGTGTTGGTAAGTCTTATTCTTTTATCATCATTCGTACCATCAACAATCTTAATTAATTCTTCATAAAGTTCGCCGCCATCGCCGAGAATTAAAACGACTAAGTCTTGTTCTCTTACTCTTAGTAAGTCTTCTTTATTGACAATCATGTTATTCGGAATGCGAGAAGGATTAAATTCCATAAGCATTTCCATGATGCGGCGGGTAAAATCGTTATAGAAAAATAGTTTTTTGTTGTTTTCAACACATAAGTCAATAATTTCGCTTATGCGATAAAAATTTTGCCAAAAACAATCAATCAAGATGCGCTTATTACCATTTTTGAAATACTTTTCAATTAATGGAGTGACGCGGTGATGTGGAGCACAGTAACCTTCGTGAGTCGCTCCTTTTGAATCACTCATTAGTAAAAAAGTTGGTTTTTCACTTAGAGCCGATAAAGCTTTGATATTGAAAATATAAGCTGGAGTTTTAACTGAATAATCAACGATAAAGTCACTTGTATAAACGATATTACCTTTTGTGGTTTCAATTGCCACACCGAAAGAATAAGCGGCATTGTGCGCAGTTTGGAAAAAATGCAATTTTCTGCCGGCTATTTCTAATGAACTTGTTGGTAAAACGATATGAAAATTAAGTGGAACTCTTAATGAATTAAAACTAAATTGTGTTTCAATCACTCGCTTAGTAAATGCAGTACAAATGATTGGTGCCGGAGCATAGTCATAAAAATATTTTAATGCACCCATGTTCTCATCATGCGCATGCGTCATAATATATGCTTTGATGCGCTTTTTGTTATTGATGAGATATTGTGCGTTTACTAATAAATAGTCGACTCCAGGAATGGTCTTATCTGGGAGCGCTAAGCCACAGTCCAAAACAAAAATATCGTTATTGATATCGATAACGTAGCAATCACGACCATTTTCGTCTAAACCGCCTAACGCGGCCACTTTAATAACATCTTCCATGAGACTCCTTTCTATTACTATGAAGGGTTGATCTTTCTTATTCTAACCTTAAATTAAAAAAATTTAAAAGGTTAAACAATTTTTTTGGTAATAATGACCTTTACACCAAGTCCCAAAAGGTCGGATATAACCACTTGTCCAATCTCCGTTGGCGCTTCGATTGATAACTCATTAATTGCTGCCATAACATCCAAAAGTTTGTCCTTTGGAATTGGAGCAGAAGTTTTTACCGAGACTAGAGTGTGCGGACGATTAGTTACCTTAATTGAAGAAGTGAGATTACGCATTGGGTTTGTTGTTTCTTGGATACCATATGTAACGCCGCGCGGACATAAATTGCCCGTAACATTTCCTTGCTCATCAACTTTTAACACACACCCTCTAGGACAGACTATACATATTAATTCTTTCATTGACGGTCCTCCAAAAATAGGGTAATTTCCTCAGTGATATTTTGCAATTTTTCTTTAGCTATTTTTATCGTACCCATCTCACTGGGGATAAGGATAGGCTTTACTTGTTTAGATAAAATAGTGTCACCACTTTTTAAGATTAATAGTTGGTTATTGACTGGTTGTTTAACTCGATATTTAAAAACAACATCTTCAACACTATCTGTCAGAACCTTTTGTGGTAAGACATAGTTAATTCCTTTACCATAATTGACATTAATCGTTTTATCGTGGTGTGAAATTAAGTCTTGAACGTATAGCGCTGCTGATTTTCCGGCAATTCTTGCTTCTTCGCTAACAAAGTCAACTATGTCATGGACGTGTAAGCTGTTTCCACAGATGAAAATGCCCGGAATGGCTGTTTCCATATATTGATTGACCGTCACCCACCGAGCAGAAGAAGGGAGGGCTAGGATCTTATTTAGTAAAGCAGTATAAGGTATTAGGCCAACAGACAAAATGAGCGTATCGCAAGCGATTTCTTGCTCAGTGCCTGGAATGATTTGTAGGTTTTTATCAACTTTGCTTAACACCACTTTTTCAAGGCGCTTTTTACCAACAACTTTTGACACAGTAGTTGAAAGCATTAACGGAATATCATAATCATGTAAACACTGCACAATGTTACGATTCAAGCCGTTAGCATGAGCCATAATTTCTGCGACACAAAGCACTTCTGCCCCTTCTAAAGTTAAGCGTCTCGCCATAATTAAACCGATATCTCCACTACCGAGAATGACAATTTTTTTGCCGACCATCATCCCGTGAATATTTAAATACTTTTGGGCCGTACCAGCAGTGATAATACCGCTTGGTCTATCTCCCGCTAATAAAATTGCGCCCGCTCCTCTTTCATAGCATCCAGTCGCAAAAATAATCGCTTTACATTTTATTTTTACTAATCCGTCTTTAGCGTTAGAATAGGTCAAAATCTTATCAGGAGTGACATCCATAACTTGTGTGTTTAATTGATAATCAATGTTTTGTGCAATCACTTGATCGACAAACTTTTGTAAATATTCTGGACCAGTTAATTCGGTCTTAAACTCAATCAAACCAAAACCATCGTGAATACATTGATTTAAGATACCACCTAAATGGTCTTCTTTTTCAAAGATAACAAGGTCGTTAATGCCGTTTCTTTTTGCTTCTATCGCCGCGGCCATACCGGCTGCGCCACCACCAATAATGGCAATAGAAATTTCACGCATAAACTAAATTTCTCCTTTCACTAGGTGGTCGATTATATAACTTCCTTCATCATCCAATAATACTTCTATGGGTTTAGCTTTATATTGTTCGGCAAGTAATAAAACTATTTTAGGTTGACAGAAGCCACCCTGACACCGGCCAAAACCAGCCCTGATGCGACGTTTAATTGCTTTTACGCTCATCGGAGGACAACTACGAGTAAACAACTGTTTAATTTCTCCTAAAGAAACATTTTCACAGTTACAAATCATTGTCCCATAATCAGGATTTTGGCTAATAAATTTATTTCTAGTTTCATCATCTAGCTTTGCTAGACGTACGTATCTTTTTACACGAGGATTAAAGTTTTCTTTAGGAATGAGATTAATGATTGGCTTAATTAATTTTTCAGCAACATATTTAGCAATAGCTGGAGAAGCAGCAAAGCCAGGAGAATCAATGCCAGCGACATTAATAAAGTGTTTATCGCTATTACTATATTCAACGATAAAATCTCCGCGTGTGTTCGTGGCTCTTAAGCCAGAAAAAACACGAATCGTTTCTTTAAAAGGAATTGAAGGAATTATATTTAGCGCTGCCACCTTGACTTTATCTAAAGTATCCGCGTCAGTCGAAAGATCATCAGCATCGGTAAATTCACTTGAAGGCCCGATAATGTAGTTTCCAGAAGGCATTTGGCTCACTAATACTCCTTTTCCTTTTTCGCTAGGTAAAGGAAAAATCGTATGTTGAGTTAAGTTAGGAGCATAATGGTCTAAAAGAAAATATTCGCCTTTTCTAGGGGTGATTTTCCAATCAATTGGTTCGATCATTGAAGCAATAACATCAGCTTTTACCCCGGCAGCATTAATGACAATCTTTGCGTTTAGGACATCCTTATTAGTGGTTATCAAATAACCATCTACTTCTTTTTTGATATTTTTTACTTCGTGATTACGTAAAAAAGTCACACCATTATCAATTGCGTTTTCCATGGCGTGAATAACAAAATTAAATGGATCAATCACTCCGGCAGTAGGAGCATATAAAGCGGCTTTTACTTCTGGATTAAGGGCCGGCTCCATCGCTAGCACTTCTTCTTTAGTAAGTATTTGAACTGGAACACCATTAAGCTTAGCGCGCTCTTTCAGTTGTTCGCATACTTCAATTTGTTGTTCGTTTAGGGCAAGAGTTAAACTGCCGAGTTGCGTAAAAGAGACATCGAGTTGTTCCGCTAAAAGTGGAAACATCTTATTGCCCAATGCATTGAATTTAGCTTTGTTAGAGCCTGGCTCTGGGTCATAGCCACTATGGACAATAGCGCTATTGGCACTACTAGTAGCGTTACCTGCATCGTTACTTTTATCTAAAATGACGATGGAAAGATGATATTGACTGAGTTCGCGAGCAATTAAAGTGCCCACCACGCCAGCGCCTATAATTAAAACATCATATTTAGTACTCATTATTGTAAAACCTATATTCATTATATGAATAATTTGCTAACTTTGAAAGTCAAAAACAACATTATTGCTCGAAAAAGCATTTTTGTGATTATTGCTAATAAAAATGTAACTTGTTGAACAAAAAAGACTCTTATTATTTAACAAGAGTCTATTTATTATTAAGCCTTACTTTTTAAAGTTTCTTGGACCTTTGAAAGGTGGCTTATTTGGACGAGGAGTGTACTCAGCGCGCGCTGCTCTATCTTTACTTTCATCATAGCCTTCTGGCTTTTCAGTAAATTCTTTATGAGAAACTTTCACTTTGCCTTTTTCATCGATTTCGATGACTTTGACTTTGATGATGTCGCCAACTTTAACGACTGATTGCGCTTTATCAACGAAGCCATAGCCAAGTTGAGAAACGTGACACAAACCATCGACATTACCGAATAAACGGACGAAAGCACCATAATCTTCAACGCGATTAACTTCGCCATCGAAAACTTCGCCAACTTTAGCTACTCTAATGATATTTAAAATCATTGCTTTAGCTTTATTGATGGTGTCTCTATCCATATGGTAAATAGTAACTTGGCCACTATCTTCAATATCAATCTTCACTTCGTCGCATTGAGCGATAATATCGTTAATCACTTTGCCGCCTGTACCGATAACTTCTCTAATCCGATCTGGATCGATGAAGAAGGTATCCATTTTAGGAGCGTATTTACCGACATCTGGGCGTGTTTCACTAATTGTCGCCGCCATGACTTCACGAATCTTGGCGCGTGCAATGTTAGCTTGAGCTAAAGCTTCTTTTAACACTTCACGACTAATGCCTTTGATTTTGATATCCATTTGTAAAGCAGTAATACCTTTTTCAGTACCGGCAACTTTAAAGTCCATATCACCGAAGTGATCTTCTAAACCTTGAATGTCAGTTAAAATGGTGTAAGGGTTTTTGCCATCTAATGGACCGGAAGAAATTAAACCCATAGCAATACCGGAAACGATTGCTTTTATTGGGACGCCAGCCGCCATTAAGGACATACATGAAGCACAAATTGAAGCTTGAGAAGATGAACCATTAGATTCAAGGACTTCTGCTACTGTTCTGATAGTGTATGGAAATTCTTCTTCGTTTGGAATAACGTAAGACAAAGCTCTTTCGCCTAAGGCACCATGGCCGATTTCTCTTCTGCCTGGAGAACCCATTCTACCAACTTCACCAACGGAGAATGGAGGGAAGTTATAGTGATGCATCCAGTGACGAGTATCTTCTTCGGTTAAATTATCGATAATTTGGGCGTCACTCTTTGCACCTAATGTGGTGACAGAAAGAACTTGTGTTTGGCCACGAGTAAACATCGCCGAACCATGGGCTCTAGGTAAGATATCTACCTGAGCTTCCAAAGGACGGATTTCATCAACCTTACGGCCATCAGGTCTAATTTTTTCATCAGTAATTAAACGACGAACTTCTTTAGCGATGAGATTTTCTAATGTGTCATTAACCATGCCCATAACTTTTCTACGAGACTTTTCATCTTCATATTTACGAGCATCGTAATCATCTAAGATTTCATTTTTTATTGCTTCAATCGTGTCTTGTCTTTCTAACTTATCAAAGATAGAAATAGCTTTTCTAAGTTTATCTTCCGCGCGATCAGTAATATCTTTTTCGATTTCTGGATTAACTTGATAAAGTTCGATTTCTCTTTTTGCAACGCCGACTTCTTTAATGATTTCTTGTTGCCATTCACAAAGTTTTTTAATCGCAGCATGACCAAACATTAAAGCATCTAACATATCTTCTTCACTCACTTGGTCAGCACCGGCTTCGACCATGTTAATGGCTTCGATAGTACCAGCAACTGCTAAATGAATGTCTGATTTTTCTTTTTCTTCAACTGTTGGATTAATAATTAATTTTCCATCCACTCTACCGACATGAACGCCAGCGATTGGGCCGTCAAATGGAATGTCAGAAATACCTAATGCTAAGGAAGAACCTAACATCGCGGTCATTTCTGGAGTGGAATCTAAATCGACGCTCATAACTGTGTTAACGATTTGAACTTCATTACGGAAGCCTTCTGAAAACATCGGTCTAATTGGGCGGTCAATTAATCTTGCCGTTAATGTGGCGTGTTCACCGGCACGACCTTCTCTTCTAAGGAAGGAGCCAGGAATTTTGCCAACGGCATATTGCTTCTCTTCATAAGCGACAGTTAATGGGAAGAAATCTCCATCTTTTGGCGCATCTGAGCAGCAAGCGGTGGAAAGAACGACTGTTTCATTAAGTCTCACTAATACGGCACCATCGGCCTGCTTAGCGATTTCGCCTGTTTCTACAACAAACTTCTTTCCCTCGAATTCTAATTCGAATACTTTTTTCATCTTTTTACCTCTTTTTTCTGTATAACGTTCTAATTATACTAGATACCCTTTGTTTTGTGAAACAAATAACATCTTTATTTTTTGTTAAAAAAAACGGTGGTTTTACCCCCGTTTGTTTTATGCTGTGGTATCTTCTTGGTTTATCTTGAGGAAGCGGAATTTTCTTA